>WHSL01000201.1 GCA_009380095.1 Streptosporangiales bacterium
GATCGCCATCACTGCGCACGCGGGCGAAATTTACACGATCTGGGACGTGATATCGGGGTGCTCGCGAGTCAGGAGGCGAGGCCGAGCCAGCGGAGGGGGTTGTGAGCGGTGATGTTCTCCAGCGTGGCGTCGTCGAGGCCGAGCTCCATCAGCGTGGCGCCCGCCGGGTGCTCGCGGGGTATGGCGGGGAAGTCGCTGCCGACCATGACCCGGTCGGCGCCGAGCATGTCGATCACGTACCGGAGCGCCCGCCGGTCGAAGACGAGCCCGTCGTAGTAGAAGCGGCGCGCCTCCGACAGGGGCGACGGGCCCTCGGTCTCCTTCGTCGGCGGGTCCTCGTTCCACGACCGGCCCCAGAAGTAGCGAGCACGCGGCAACATCAGCGCCAGCCCGCCCGCCGCGTGACTGAAGGCGACGCGCAGATCCGGGCAGGCCGCGGCGGTGCCCTCGATGATGAACGAGGCGGCGGCGATGGCGCCCTCGATGCCGACCACGTACGTGCCCGCCGCCGACGCGGGCAGCCGTGTCCCCATCGGGCCGGGCATCGCGTGCACGAACACGCTCAGCTCCAGCCGCTCCGCCTCGGCGAAGAACGGCAGGAAGTGCGGGTCGCCGGGGGAGCGGCCGCGGATCTGTGAGGTGATCTCCACACCGCGCAGCCCGATGCCCCGTACCCGGGTCAGCTCGGCGGCGGCGAGCTCCGGGTCCTCGATCGGGACCATGCCGAGCCCGTGGAAGCGCTCCGGGTACGCGCCGCACAGCTCGGCGATGAAGTCGTTCACGCACCGGCTCAGGTCGCGGGCGTCGCCGGCGGGCAGCCGCTCGTCCAGCAGCGGCGGCATCGGGGACAGCACCTCGGCGTCCACCCGTGACTCCTGCTGCGCGGCGAGCCGCGCCTCCGCGGAGTAGAACGCGTCCCGCGCGGTGAACCGCATCCGGTCGGTCACCAGCAGCCGCGCGTCGGGAACCTCGGCCTCGTCCCACCGGGGCCAGCACGCCGGCCGTCCCTCCACGGACGGGAACGTACCGGGCAGCACGTGGGCATGCGCGTCGATCAGCATGTCAGGACGTCACCGCCAGGTGGATAGTTGACGCTTGGGTGAACGATCGTCGGTCCTTATTTGTAACATCGAGTTGCCGGGTGTCAAGGCCCAGTTCGGCGGAGCGGAGAGGTGGGCACGTGCCACTTGACAGGCCGCCGCGTCCTGCGGTTCGAATGGAGCAACGACCGTCGCAGGACTTGTCACCCGCGCCTCGGGCAATCGCTCCCGTTCAGGAGGGAGAAGCGTGGACGAACGGCTTCGATTTCTGCGGTCCAGCCTAGAGACGGACGGGTACGGCCTGGAGGTCTCCGAGGGCGAACGGACTTCCGTACGGATCACCGCGGGCCCCTCCGCCTGCGCCGACTGCCTCGCCCCCGAACCCGTCCTCCGCGAGGTCCTCTCCAAGGCCCTCGGCGTCCCCGCCGAGACCATCGACCTCACCTACCCCGAAAAGAGCCCCTGACAGGTCGGTCCAGGGGACGCCTCGAACTCAGAAGTCCGGATTCGGCAGGCATTCTGTGTGCGCCGAGATCGTGAGCCCTTTGGTCTTCGGCGTGTAGACGAGTTCCCCGCCTGCGCCCCGGGCGTTCTGGAAGACCAGGGACGGATGGTCGCTGGAGTCGTCCGAGCGAGGGATCTTCCACCCCCGCTTGGTGAGTGCCTGCCGGGCCGTGGCCATGACCTCGTCCGGGGCAGCAGTGTGATCGGGGTCCGTCGAACCCACGGTGACGTCGCTGAAGAGCCGCTCTTCGGTTGTTCCGGCTGCGCCGCCGCAGGCGCGAGGGGCGCGATCGGAGGTGGATACCGCCCTACCGCCCGGGATGATCTCGCTGGTGATCGCAGCGAGCTCCTTGATGAGTTCCTCGCGCGCCTGTTGGGGAGTCTTCACGTTCGCCTCGTCTCCAGCGAAGGGAAACAGGCCGCAGCCGGTGACGAAGCCGGTGATCGCCGTCGCGACGGCCACCATGGCGTACACGCGGGCCCTGGTCACGGCCGTCCCTCCTTCTTGTCGAGGAGCCGATGGAGAGAGGCCTCCCCGGTCACCCCGTCGGTGAGACCACGTAGGCCATCGGCGGACTCACGTACATCCTCAGCCATACTCTCGGCTGCGTGCCCGCCGAAACGGCGAGTGTCGCGAAGGGTTCCAGAGATCGCCTTGACGACACCGCGTTGCACGGTGGCGGTAACCTCGGCCATGACGCGTGCGGCGTCCGCGGTGTTCTCCGCGCGCCGGACGACCTCCAGACCGCTCCGTAACGGCTCGAGCGCGACCATCGCCGCGGCCTTGGCCTCCAAACCGCCCGCGCGGGCGGCGGGCTCCGGGGCGCCGCGGTCGCGCAGCCGCCAGTAGGTCTGAGCGGAGACGGCGGAGCCGAGGGCGTCGCACAGCTCCGCCGGGGTGAGGTAGTCAAGGATGTCGGTCTCCGTGGCCAGGCGCAGAATCCAGAGGAAGCAACGATCGCTGCAGTCAAGGCTCACGCGGCCAAGCTCGAGATCGCGTACCAGCGGGCCGGCCTTAGCCACGAAGGAACGCATCTGCTCCGGCGGCACGTGGACGAGGAGTCGTTCGAAGAACACCTGGTCGGCGGTGGCCCACCTCGCCTCCTGGCGCGGCGTGGTGGAGATCGTCGTGGGCTTACCTGTGCTCCAGGCCAGTGCGGAGAGATTGGCCAGACTCAGAGAGTCCCGCAGGTAGTACTGCGAGTGACCGCGCGGCGAGATCGGCCCGTCACCGGTTGCAAGGCGGGTGATATCGGGGAAGGAGGCCGGATCAGGGCCGGCGTTGGCCGAGTAGGAGATGTAGTCGCCCGGTGCGCGCATCGCGTAGACCCCGGTGTCGCCCGGCAGGCCGATGTCGTCGACGCTGCGGACCTCCTCGTGAAAGCCAGGGCTGCCCATGAACACCACGTTGTCGAAATCGGCCCCGTCGCGCAGGGCCTCGAAGGAGACTCGAGTCCCGTAGCTGTGCGAGATCAGTGTGGTCTTGGCGTTCTCGGCCAGGTTCAGTCCGGCACGGAAGGAGTGCAGCAGCGGCGCACTGCGAGTGGCGGTCTCCGGTAGCTGACCGTCGATGAGGCCGGGAGTGTCGTAGCCCAGCCATGCGATCCCGGCGGTGTCCGTACGCCCCCTGATGCGCGCGTGCAGGTAGAGATCATGGACACCGTCGGAGAAGTCGTTGAAGTTGTCGAGGCGGTTCGTTACGCCGGGAACGGAGACGGCCACGTGCCTCGCGGTGTCGAGGTCGCCGAACACTTCGGCCGCGCGGCCGTCGCCGGAGGGATCGAAGAGCAGGAACTTGCGCTCCTCGGAGGCGTACACACCGCCGGTCTGGAACTTGCGCGGTTGCAGGAACTCGGTGAACCGCGTGAGGCGGCGTTGGACGAGGGCTCGATCGGGGTCGTTCGGGGCGAGGATGGCGAGGCGGGCCTGCTCCTGGGTCAGGACGTGTTGGATGCGGAGGCGGTTGGCGGCGTAGCGAAGGGTGTGGGGGGCGCCGTCGAGGTTGCCGATGAGGTGGGGGTGGGAGAGCGTCAGGGCGGCGCGTTCGTCGCGGGAGAGTCCGGCGAAGAACTCGCGGACGAGTTGGGCACGGCGCTCCGGCGGGTCCGTACGGGCGGCGAGCGCCGCGAGTCGCTGTGCTTGCGCGTCGGCGACGTCCGGCTCGAAGCCGAGCGTGACGGCCGGTCCGCCCAGGGAGTATCCGAGCAGTTCCCCGAGGGACGGGTCGGAGCCCAAAACGGCCTCGCGCAGCAGCGCCTCCCGGCGGCGCAGCAGGTCCGTACGCTGCCGGGCCGCCCAGCCTCCGGCCTCGGCGATGAGCCGGCCCGGACCGGCGTCGAGGCCGAGACGGAGCAGGAGCCGTGCCACGGTCTCACCCGCGTCCTGGAGGCCGCGGCCGGCCCGGGCCAGCTCGCCCGCCAGCGTCAGGAGCAGTTCGGGGTCGCCGCCGACCATGCCGCCGCGGCCCATGACATCGATCACCGGGGTACCTGCCAGGACCGGCCGGGGCACGCGCGGTCCCTCGGCCGCGGCGGCGGAACGCTCGGCGTGGTCCAAGGCCAGGGTGAAGGCGTGCCGCAGCTGCGCGTGGTTGCGCATCATCTCGCTGCGCAGCCGGATCGCGGCCGGGCCGCGCAGGGCGCCCTCGCCGAGCCGGTGGAATGCCGTGTTCAAGGTCGGCGCGTGCGTCTCCGCGAGCCGCGCGATCTCCTCGAGTGCGGCCCGTGCCTGCTCCGCGGCGGCCATGGCGTCCCCTTGTTTCCGCCCCCTACCGGCGCCCGGCACCCTACGAAAGTGCACGGCAGCGGCGGAACCCCGCGACCGGTTCCGGACGGTCATTCGGCCACTACGCTCCGCTTCCACTCGTTGAGGCGTGGCCGGCGCCGGGGCGGAACCATCATCAATGTCGGTGGTGGATGTCAGACTGCCGGCATGAGCTGGACACCGGACGGAGAGGCGGTGCGGGGGCGGGTGGCCGTCGTCGCCGGATCGACGCGCGGCGCCGGGCGGGGGATCGCCACCGCGCTCGGCGAGGCGGGGGCGACCGTGGTCTGCACGGGCCGCAGTAGCCGGACGGGGGCGTTGCGGTCCGACTACGACCGGCCGGAGACGGTCGAGGAGACCGCGGAGCTGGTCACCGAGCTCGGCGGCACCGGCGTGCCGTACGTGGCCGACCACCTGGACTCCGAGTCGGTGGGGCGGCTGGCGGCGTGGCTGCGCGAGACGTACGGCCACATCGACGTGCTGGTCAACGACATCTGGGGCGCCGAGGTGCTGAAGGGTGCCCCGGACCGGTGGAACACGCCGATCTGGGAGCACGACCTGGGCGCCGGCCTGCGGACGCTCCGGCTCGCCGTGGACACCCACCTGATCACCTCGCACCACCTGCTGCCGTTGCTGATCGCGCGGCCGGGCGGGCTGCTCGTGGAGGTGACCGACGGCACCACCGACTTCAACGCGGCGAACTACCGCATCTCGGTCTACTACGACCTGGCCAAGGTGGCGGTGAACCGGCTCGCCTTCTCCCAAGGGCACGAGCTCGCCCCGCACGGCGCCACGGCGGTCGCCGTCACGCCCGGCTGGCTGCGCTCGGAGATGATGCTCGACGCCTACGGCGTCACCGAGGAGAACTGGCGGGACGCGGTGGGGGAGCGGGCGCCCGCCGACTTCGCCCACTCCGAGACCCCGCGCTACGTCGGCCGTGGCATCGCCGCCGTGGCCGCCGACCCGGACCGCGCCCGCTGGAACCAGCGCTCCGTCACCGCCGCCGAGCTGGCGGCGGCGTACGGTCACACCGACGTCGACGGCACCCGCCCCGACGCCTGGGGCCGCCACGGGTGAGTGCCGCCGAGACGGCTCAGCCGGCCGTTCCCGCCGTTGCTGCGGCCTCCAGCCGTCTCCATCGGGAAAGCGGGCGTTCCTCGCGGGTCGGGCGGGCAGGAAGCGGGCATGGAGGTGTTGAGCAGCCGGGTGTTGATCCGGCCTCGGAACGGGGTGCGCAGCCGGGAGTTCTACCGGGACACGCTGGGGCTGGCGGTGTATCGGGAGTTCGGGCCGCCGGAGCATCCGGGGGTGGTGTTCTTCCTCGGGCAGGGGTTCCTGGAGGTCTCCGGGGGATCGGCGGACTCCGAGCCGTCGGGGCATCCGCCGTCGCTTTGGCTGCAGGTCCGGGACGTACGGGCCGAGTACGACCGGCTGGCGCGGGCCGGGGTGGAGATCACCCGCGAACCGCGCCAGGAGCCGTGGGGGCTGATCGAGATGTGGATCAACGACCCCGACGGCATTCCGATCGTGCTCGTCCAGATCCCGGACGACCATCCCCTCCGCCGCGACCAGCGCCGACCAGGGCGTCGCGACCAGCGGTGACTAGAGCTCCGGGTAGGTAGGTGGGCGGGCAGACCTCGGGGAACGGCCCGCCTCGCTCAGCGCCCGGCGGAGCAGGAACTCGATCTGGGCATTGGTACTGCGGAGCTCGTCGGCCGCCCACCGGGCCAGCGCGTCGTGCACCGCGGGATCCAGCCGGAGCAGGATCTTCTTGCGCTCGGTAGCCACCGGTGCCACGGCCCCCCATCACTGGTAGAGCGACCCGGTGTTGATCACCGGCTGCGTGGCGTGCTCGCTGCACAGCACGACGAGCATGTTGCTGACCATCGCCGCCTTGCGCTCCTCGTCGAGCTCCACCACGTCCTGCGCGGCGAGCTGCGACAGCGCCGACTCGACCATGCCGACGGCGCCCCGCACGATCCGCTGCCGTGCCGCGACGACCGCGCCCGCCTGTTGCCGGCGCAGCATGGCCTGCGCGATCTCCGGCGCGTACGCCAGGTGGGTGATCCGGGACTCGATGATCCGCACCCCCGCCGACTGCACCCGGGCGGCGATCTCCTCCGACAGCCGGATGGTGATCTCCTCGGCGTTGTCGCGCAGCGACATCTGACCGGGCTCGTGCGCGTCGTACGGGTAGCCGTTCGCGATGTGCCGCACGGCCGTCTCGGTCTGGATAGCAAAGTGATATCACATTGCTAGTCCGACCTTCCGACGGCGGCGAGGTGGAACATGGATGACGAGACGGCGCGGAGCGCCGGCGCACGCTCGTCGCGGCGACCCGGCTGACGTGCTTGTCGGTCGCCGGCGCGATCGGCCTGGTGGCGCTGGAGGTGCTGGGCGGGGTGAGTTTCGGCGCGTCCGGGCGAGGGCCACATTCGGCACAGGTCTGGACGAACACTGTGCGTAAGTGTTAAGTTACGCGCGCGTTCCACCGTCTTTCCCCTCCTCCTTTGGCGTGGAGCGCCCGAGGCGGCCGGTTCCTCCCCCCCGAATCGGCCGCCTCTCCTTTTCCCCAGGTCAGGCTGGCTTTCAGCGCCAGGCTTCACACCCCGCGAAGGGGTGGTGCTCGCCGGGGACGTAGTGCGGGCGGGGCTGGCAGGGGTTGACGCCGGGGGCGCCGCGAAGGTGGAAGGCGCTCGGGTACGGGCTCTCCGGGTCGGTGATCCGGGTGGTGGTGGGGATGTACCGGAGGGTCAGCCCGCAGCGGCGGTGCGGGGACGCGTTGGCCTCGCTGCCGTGCACGATGCTGGGATGGTGGATCTCCACGTCGCCGGGGGAGAGCTCCAGGTCGACGGCCGCGGAGACGTCGAGGTCGGCGTCGGTCTCGGAGCCGAGCACGTCGTCCACGTCGCCGGCCGCGCGCAGACCGTGCAGCGGCTCGCGGTGACTGCCCGGTAGTACCCGCAGGCAGCCGTTCTCCCGGGTCGACGGGTCCACGGCGAGCCAGAGCGTGACGACCTCCATCGGCTCCAGTGGCCAGAACGCGCCGTCCTGATGCCACAGCACGGGCCGCCCCGTGTACGGCGGCTTGCAGATGTAGTGCGAGGCGAACAGCGCGATGTCCGGGCCGACGAAGATCTCCGCGATGTCCAGCAGCCGGTCGTCGCCGGCCAGCCGTACCCAGAACGGGTCGTGCGTCATGAGCGTGTGGCCGAGGTCCTCGCCGCGCAGCTCGGGGTGGCGCCCCTGCAGCCACTCCACGTGGCCCGCGGCCTCGGCGACGAGGTCCGCGTCGATGGCGGACCGCCAGATCAGATAGCCGTCGCGTTCGTACCGGTCTCGTGCGGTGCGTGACTCCATTCACTCATGGTCACCCCTTGTGTGACGCCTGTCCGGTCTTCCAACCCCGGAACCGATGCGCTACACGGTCTTCCCGGGCGGGCGCACCCTCGCCGAGGAGCTCCGCGGCGCCGGGCGGGAGGTACGGGGTCCAGGCGAGGCCGCGGTGCGCAAGCAGGCCGAGGACTGGAAGGGCTGATCGGGCACCGCGCCTGATCACAACCGCGCGGCAGGGGCGTAATGTCCCTGTCGTCCCTCCTTTTTCGCCGAGCCCACCGGAGGAACCCCTCGATGCCTGCCCCGGAGAGCACCCACACCGGTGCCGACCAGGTGGCGGACGCGCTGCAGACCCTGGGCGTCCGCCACGTCTTCGCCATCGCCAGCATCCACAACCTGCCGATCCTGCGCGCCCTGCACCGGCGCGGGTTCACCGAGATCGTCGGCATGCGGCACGAGCAGGCCGCGGTGCACGCCGCCGACGCGTACGCGCGCAGCGGTGGAGGGCTCGGCGTCGCGATCGCCAGCACCGGGCCCGGCACCGCCAACACCATGGGCGGCCTGTACGAGGCATCCTTCGCCAACTCCCGGGTGCTGCTGATCACCGGCCAGACCGAGACGTACAACCTGGACAAGGGCAAGGGCGCCCTGCACGAGGCCGAGCACCAGCCGGAGATGCTGCGCTCGCTCTGCCGCGAGGTGGCCCGGCCGCGGCGCGGCGGCGACATCGGCGACATCCTGCTCCGGCTGGCCCGCGACGTGCTCACCGGCCGCCCGCAGCCGGCCGCCGTGGAGATCCCCATCGACATGCAGCGCGGCCCCTGCGAGCAGATCGAGCTGAAGCCGCTGGAGGTCCCGCGCGACGGGGTGCCGGACGAGCACGCGCGGCGCGCCGCCGAGCTGCTCGCCTCCGCCGAACGCCCGCTGATCTACGCGGGCGCCGGGGTCAACACCTCCGGCGCGGGCCCGCAGCTGCTCGCGCTCGCCGAGGCCACCGGCATCCCGGTGGTCACCTCGCGGGACGGGCGCGGCGCCATCCCCGAGGACCATCCGCAGTGCCTCGGCGGCTTCGCCACCGTACGGCCGCTGCGGGAGTACGTGGAGTCGGCCGACGTGGTGCTGGCCGTCGGGGCCCGGTTCCAGATGCTGCCCACCGACGCGTGGCGGCTGAGGATGCCGGAGAACCTCATCCACCTGGACGTGGACCCGACCGTGATCGGTCGCACGTACAAGGCGAAGCTGGCACTCGCCGGCGACGCGGCGCGCGGGCTCGAGCAGATCCACGCGCACCTGGGGTCGCCGGCCCGGGACCACGCCGAGCACCTGGCGCGGGGCCGCGAGGCCATGGCCGCGGCCCGGCAGGGCATCTCCGCGGAGATGGGGCCCGACCACGAGGCGATCTGCGCGTCCATCCGCCGGCACCTGCCGCGCCGCAGCCCGGTGGTGCGGGACGCGACCGTGCCCGCGTACGTGTACGGCGACCGGGTGCTGCCCGTGTACGAGCCGGGCAGCTCCATCCGCCCGGTCGGCGCGGCGATCGGCCCGGGCCTGCCGTTCGCGATCGGCGCCGCCACCGTCACCGGGCTGCCGACCGTGCTGATCCAGGGCGACGGCGGCTTCATGCTCAGCGTGGGCGAGCTCGCCTCCGCGGCGCAGGCCGGCGCGAAGGTGATCGTCTGCCTGTTCAACGACAAGGGCTACGGCGTGCTGCGGGAGATCCTGGAGCGGCAGTACGGCCCGCCGCAGGACGACGTGGATCTCGTGGCGCCCGACTTCGAGGCGCTGGCCCGGTCGTTCGGGATCGCGGCGGAAAAGGTCGCGGACACCGCCGCCTTCGACGCCGCGTTCGCGCGGGCGGTGGAGCACGACGGCCCGAGCCTCATCGAGATCGACATGAGCGCGCTGCATCCGCTGCAGCGGGCGTGAACGCCTGACCCCGGTTCCCGGGGGCCGGGTCGCGGTCAGCCTCCCGGCCCCGGGAACCATTTTCGTGCGCCCATGGCACGGTACGGCCCGGACTCCCCGTTCGACGCCCGGGCCGCACGTTCTCCAGACTTCCCGGTGGCCGGCGCGTGCTCTAGGGCCGAACGTCCCTTGCGGCGCGGGCCGTTCGGAGGCGGAACGGAAGGGGAACGGGACTCTCCCTTGCCATCTCTCGCGAAACCCGGCATTTACGCCATCATCGATAGGCCCGGGTACGGACCCGAGACCGTAACCGATGGCGAGGACACCTTCGATGGACGGCGAAGATGTGCCGTCGCCGGCGCCCTTTCACGAGGACCTGTCCGCCGACGATCCCCTCGGCCTGGCCGTGCAGGAGCTGTTCCAGGCCAGTCTCGAGTTGCACGGAGCGCTGGCGCTGACCGCGCATCCCGAGGCGGTCCGGCGCGTCCGCCGGGCGATCGGGCGGCTGGACGAGGCGGTGGCGGCGATCCGGCACGGTGCGCTGGAGCGCGAGCTCGTCCACGGACTCATGGGCCGGCGAGGGCTCACCGACATGATCAGCCGGCAGGCCGGCGGCTTCGATCCCGGCGATCTCACGGACTGGCTCGGCAACGTGCCGACCGTCGACGCCGTCGCGGTCACGCCGTCGCGGTCACGCTGTGCGGCCAGCGGGTCGGCGCCCTCGTGGTCTCCGCCAGCGCGGAGCACGCCCGGCGGCTCTCCGCGGCCCAGCTCGCCGGGTCGGCCGGGCC
>WHSL01000353.1 GCA_009380095.1 Streptosporangiales bacterium
CTCCATCGACCTGCCCGAGGCGGCGGTGGCGATCCAGGTCTCCGGGTCGTTCGGCTCCCGCCAGGAGGAGGCCCAGCGCCTCGGCCGGCTGCTGCGCCCCAAGCGCGACGGCAAGACCGCCCGCTTCTACGCGGTGATCGCCCGGGACACGCTCGACCAGGAGTACGCCTCCCACCGCCAGCGCTTCCTCGCCGAACAGGGCTACGCCTACCGCATCACCGACTCCGACGACATCCTCACCGGCGACGAGACCTAGGCCTGCGTTACGGAGCGTGCCGCTCCTGGTCATGACGGGTTAAGCGCGCGCGACAACGCCTAAGAATTGGAATAATCCGGACGTGACACAGACCCCGTCTCCGTCCGTCTCTCTCACTACGGCCGCATCCGCCGAGCGGCTCCCCCGCACCGCGCGGCACAACCGCCGTGCGGCGACCGCGGCGGTGTAGCCGGTGGACGGTATTGA
Source organism: Streptosporangiales bacterium (assembly GCA_009380095.1). Taxonomy (GTDB): domain Bacteria; phylum Actinomycetota; class Actinomycetes; order Streptosporangiales; family Streptosporangiaceae; genus WHSL01. The sequence continues at coordinate 464 of WHSL01000353.1, forward strand.
ACTGCTGGGCCGCTTCGCGCGGAGCACCGTCGGAGCCGTCTTCTTCCTCCTCATCGGTCTCGGCATGATGGCCGGGGCCGTCGCCGCCCTCGTGGCGGAACTGCCCGACGGTTACCATGACCTGCGCGTCTACGAGTCGGCCTCGCTCTGCCCCACCGGGTCGGCCGAGCTCGCTGACTGCCGCTGGACGAAGCCGTTCACCGTGACCGACGTCGACCCCAACCCGCCAGGCCGGAGCGAGCCGCCCTACACCGTGTTGAAGGAAGCGGACGGTGACACGTACAAGGTGACCTACGGCGACCCCGGCCCGGTCTTGATCACCCTTGAGCCGGGCGATCGGCTCAAGGGCACCATCTGGCGCGGCAGGCTGACCGAGATCTCGGCCGGCGGCGCGTCCCAGAGGACCAGCGACGCCCCGGCCGACATGCGCGCGCGGGGCGGCGTCCTCGCGATGATCCTTCTCCCGTCCGGACTCGTCCTGACGATCGCCTCCGCCTGGAGGCTGCTCCGGCGACGTGCCTCCCCCGGCCTGACGCCGGGTCAGCGCGCCACCTTCAGCCTCTCCCTCGGGCTGTTGATGACCGGGCTCCTCTCCCCGATCCCCGCCACCTGGCTCCCGTACGACAGCGAGGCGCAGCACGCCGTGCTCACCGCGGTCATCTGGCTCCCCATCGCCGCGCTCCTGATCATCGTCGCCCGCGTCTACACCGTCAGGAAACAGGCCAGGTGACGTGCTTTCGCCCCGTGAGCTGTGGAAACCCTGAGGTCATGGGAAGCGAAAGGAAGCTTGTCGGCTCCGGCTCACCGCTCGAGCCGGAGATCGGTTTCTCGCGCGCGGTCCGCAAGGGCTCCGTGGTGGCGGTCGCCGGCACGGCCCCCATCGGGGACGACGGGACCACTGTCGGGCAGGGCGACGTCCACGCCCAGACCGTCAGGTGCCTGGACATCGCCGAGGCCGCGCCGCGTCGACTAGCCCTACGCCCCGCTCACTCCACTCGGGTGACCGTCTCCTCCAGATGCCGCCCACCGATCTTCTCGGTCTCAAACCGCTCGACCTTGTCCAACCGCCAGTCAACGCCTCCCGCGGTGAACGTCTCCCCGACCCTCACCTCGATCTCGCGCTCCTGCCCATCTTCGAAGATGGTGATCGCAGCGCCGTCGTAGCCCGGCTGATCTCCATCGTTCCGCGTCCCGATGATGACCGGATGTCCGTCGGTGACCTGGTCCTCGAGAAGGGCCTCAGTACGCAGTTCCCACCCAGCCTCACGGTCCAGGAGAATCACGCCGGCGCGTTCGCCGCTCGTCTGGGTCAGCACTTCCGCGATCTCGCGCTCGGTGCCGCCGATCAGCCACGCGTACCCACGGGCCTCATCGAACTCAAGCCGATCACGCTGCTTCGCCCACGCGCGGTCCACTCCTGCCAGTGCCTTTTCCAGGACGCTCGTCCACAGGACTTCGGATCCGCCACGCTTGCGCCGACCTGCTTGTCAGGCTCCTCGCCGAGGTGGGGCACTTCTCTTGTCACACGCAACTCGATCCGATGCCCCGTGGGAATCCAGTCGCCGGTCCCCTCGTCACGCCGCACGTGATGGAGCCGTACCTCGAAGCCATCGGCGTCCTCGTGGACGAGCTCTGTCACAGCCTCGGGGCGATGTCCGGCCACCGCTCCCATCGCCGACAGTGCCCAGCAGTCGCCCAGCTCACCCTGGTGGACGTCTTCCCTGCAAGGCCCATCGGCGCCGAACAGGGGCGGATCCACCCATCCGTCGCCGTGGCGAATCGTGGGGCGGTCATAGTGCTGCGGTGGTCGTTCAGGAAGCTCAGGGTGGTCCACCAAGACAGGGTGCCGATGGTCGATGGCGTGCGGGCTGAAGGCGCGGTCCATGGCGTCTCGTGCCCAGCTCGCCGGACCGCCGATGGGCCCCTCGTCCGGGCCTTCGGGGAGCTCGATCTCCGACCCGTGACGCCGGACGATCTCGGGACGGTCGGGCCCGGTGACGGGGGCGCCGTACGCGGCCTCGGGCTCGTCCGTGGGCTCGGGGCGCTCCACCTGATCATCCCGCCGGAACTCCCGCATGTCCCCCCATTGTCCCGAGCCTGTCCAGCGGCCTGCGCCTGCCTGGAGCGGATAGGCGTGATCACGATTTGCATAGAGGTGATCACGAGCCGTCGTCCGAGGAGGCGCGGATGCGTGAGGCAGTGCTTGCCATGGCGACCGCGGCGGCGCCCGCAGAGCCGTTGAACGGGGTCAAGGCGTACAACACGATCATGGCCGTGGCCGCCGGCACCGGACTGCTGCTGATCGTCGCGCTGGGGCGGAAGCTGTTCCGCCGGGAGGCCGTGCTGTTCGAGGGCTATGCGGTGGCCTTCGCGATTCTCGGCTTCATCCTTGTCACCACCGGCCTGCACATGACGCTGACCTGGCCGCTGAACCCGGACTTCCCGTTCGACAACATCATCTTCGGTGAGCCGTCGCTGGCGTTCGGCACGATGCTGCTCGGCGCCGCGTTCGTGCTGTGGCGCCTGGGCCGCCGGATGGACGTCTGGTTCGAACCGGTCGAGGTCGACGACGACATGGTCACCCGCGTCCGCGGTTTCGCCGGGCCGATCTCGGTGTTCGCGGCCAGCATCGGGCTCGGCTGCATCGGCATCGCGTTCGCCGGCGTGATTTACCAGCTGTTCGCCGCGCCACCGCAGGAGCCGATCTCCGGGTTGCTCGCCGACTATCCGATGATCGAGGCAACGTTCATCTCGGCCACGTACGCGATCATCGGCATCGGCGCGGTGCTGTTCCCGTTCGCGCTGCGCAAGCCGACCGCCGGCCTGGTCAAGACCATCGGCGTCTGCTGGACGATCGGCGGCCTCATCTGGTTCTTCTTCGGCGCCCTCAACTACTTCACCCACATCGGCCTGTACGTGAACCTGATGTGATCCCGGCGTCCGCGGTGTCCGCGGCGTCCTCGGCCCGGTGGAGGCGGCCGTTCCCGGCCGCAACTCTGTCTCCGTGTCGTACGAATCCGTACAGTGACGGGTTTGACACGAGACGCCTGCCCATGAGGGATTTCCCCGTGACGCCCGACGAGATCGACCTCCTCGGCCGCCGGCTGGGGCGAC
>WHSL01000194.1 GCA_009380095.1 Streptosporangiales bacterium
CGGGGGCCTGGCGGATCAGTGAGCTGGAGGACGGACCGGCCCGGATCGCGGCGCGGCTCGGCCGGGCCTTCGAACCCGTGCCGGGCCTCTCCCCCGCGACCACGCCGGGGGCGCGGCGAGCGGGGGTGATCGAGCAGCGGGACGGGCGGGTGGCGCTGGAGGTCCTGGTGCCGCTCGGGCGGCTGTCCCCCGCGCATGCCCGGGCGCTCGCGGGGGCCGCGGGGGCCGCGGGGGCCGCGGGGGCCGCGGGAGACATGGAGACCGTGGTGCTGACGCCGTGGCGTACGGTCGTCCTGCTCGACCTGGAGCCCGCGGAGGCCGGCCGGCTCGCCGGCACGCTCGCGGCGGCAGGGCTGGTGACCGGCCCCGGCTCCCCCTGGACGGGCGTCACCGCCTGCACCGGCCGCCCCGGCTGCGCGAAGTCGCTCGCCGACGTCCAGGCCGACGCCGCCCGCTGGGTGGCGGAGCGCGACGGGCCACCGGAGCTCCCGGTGCACTGGGCGGGTTGCGAGCGGCGCTGTGGACGGCCCCGGGCCCGCGTCATCGAACGCGTCGCCACCGGCGACGGTTACGTGGAGAGGCGAGTGTGAGCGAGTACATCCGGGACGGGGCGGAGATCTACCGGCGATCCTTCGCCACCATCCGGGCAGAGGCCGACCTGGACGGCCTGCCCCCGGACGTGGCGCAGGTGGCGGTCCGCATGATCCACGCCTGCGGGATGACCGACCTGGTGACGGACCTCGCCTGGTCACCGCGGGTGGTGACCCGTGCCCGCACGGCGCTGCGCGACGGCGCGCCGGTCCTCTGCGACGCCATGATGATCGCCTCCGGCATCACCCGGCGCCGGCTGCCCGCGGACAACGCGGTGCTCTGCACGCTGAACGACCCGGCCGTACCCGAACTGGCGAAGCGCCTCGGCACCACCTGCAGCGCCGCCGCCCTCGAACTGTGGCGAGAAAGGCTGGACGGCGCGGTGGTCGCCATCGGCAACGCGCCGACCGCCCTGTTCCGCCTGCTGGAGCTGGTCGCCGAGGGGGCGGGCCGTCCCGCCGCGGTGCTGGGCATCCCGGTCGGCTTCATCGGCGCCGCCGAGTCCAAGCGGGCCCTGGCCGAGACCGACCTCGACCACCTGGTGGTGCACGGCCGCCGCGGCGGCAGCGCGATGACGGTCGCGGCCGTCAACGCGATCGCGAGCGAAGTGGAGTGAACGGCATGACGGGACGCCTCTACGGCGTCGGCCTCGGCCCCGGCGACCCCGAGCTGGTCACGGTGAAGACCGCCCGGCTGATCGGCGAGGCCGACGTGATCGCGTACCACGCCGCCCGGCACGGGCGCAGCATCGCCCGCTCCATCGCGCTGCCGTACATGCGGGAGGGGCAGACCGAGGAGCTGCTGCTCTACCCGCTGACCACGGAGACCACCGACCACCCCGGGGGCTACCAGGGCGCGCTCGACGACTTCTACGCCGACTGCGCCGACCGCCTCGCCGCCCACCTCGACGCCGGCCGCACAGTGGTGGTGCTGAGCGAGGGCGACCCGCTCTTCTATGGGTCGTACATGCACCTGCACAAACGGCTCGCGCACCGCTACCCCACCGAGGTGGTGCCCGGCGTCACCTCGGTCAGCGGTGCCTCCGCCGTGCTGGGCCGGCCGCTGGTGGAGCGGGACGAGACGCTGACCGTGCTGCCCGGCACCCTCCCCGGCGAGGTGCTCACCGAACGGCTGCGGGACACCGACTCCGCGGCGGTGCTCAAGCTGGGCCGGACGTTCACGAAGGTACGGGAGGCGCTCGCCGAGGCCGGGCGGCTGGACGAGGCCTGGTACGTGGAGCGCGCAACGATGGGCGCGGAGCGGGTGGCGCCGCTGAAGGACGTCGACCCCGACGGGGTGCCGTACTTCTCGCTGGCGCTGCTCGCCAGCCCCGCCGAGCACACGTTCGTGCCGGAGCACGCGGAGGCGGAGGGACCGGGCGAGGTGACCGTGGTCGGGCTCGGTCCCGCGGGGCGGCCCTGGCTCACCCCGGAGGCGCAGGACGCGCTGGCCGCGGCGACCGACCTGGTGGGCTACGGCCCGTACGTGGACCGGGTGCCACCGAACCCGCGGCAGCGCCGGCATCGTACCGACAACCGGGCCGAGGAGGAGCGCGCCCGGCACGCGCTGGGCCTGGCGCGGGAGGGGCGCCGGGTGGCCGTGGTGTCCTCGGGCGACCCCGGCGTGTTCGCGATGGCCAGCGCCGTGCTGGAGGCGGCGGGCGACTTCCCTGACGTGCCGGTACGGGTGCTGCCCGGGCTCACCGCGGCACAGGCGGTGGCGAGCCGGGCGGGTGCGCCGCTCGGCCATGACTACTGCGTGCTCTCGCTGTCCGACCTGCTCAAGCCGTGGGAGGTGGTGGCCGGGCGGATCACCGCCGCCGCCCGGGCCGACCTGGTGCTGGCCATCTACAACCCTGCCTCGCGGACCCGTACCTGGCAGGTGGCGGTGGCCCGCGACCTGGTGCTCGAACACCGCGATCCGGCCACCCCGGTGGTGATCGGCCGCGACGTCGGCGGCGCGGCCGAGACCGTCACCGTCACCACGCTCGGCGACCTCGACCCGTCTCAGGTGGACATGCGGTGCCTGCTCATCGTTGGCTCCTCCACCACCCGGGTCACCGACCGGGGCGTGGTCTACACCCCGCGTCGCTATCCCTGAGCCCAGTCGGCGGCCGCCCGTACCGTGTCCACCTGGCGCAGGCCGGGGGGTGGCGGGGGGCGGTCGACCATGATGACCGGCAGCCCGGACCGGCGGGCGGCGTCGAGCTTCGGGGTGGTCATCGTGCCGCCGCTGTCCTTGGTCACCAGCATGTCGAGCCGGTGCTCGCGGATGAGCGCCAGCTCGCCCTCGACCGTGTACGGCCCGCGCGCGAGCAGCACGTGCACGTGGTCCGGTACCGGCGATTCCGGCGGGTCGACCGAGCGGGCCAGTAGCCACACGCCCGGCAGGCCGGTGAAGACCGGCAGGCTGCGGCGGCCGGTGGTGAGGAAGACCCGCATAGGGGCGGCGAGCAGCGCGGCAGCGGCCTCCAGGGACGGCACCCGCCGCCAGTCGTCCTCTGGTCCCTCCCGCCAGCCGGGGCGGCGCAGGGTCAGCAGCGGGGTCCCGGTCCGCTCGGCGGCCTCCACGGCCGAGGCGGTCATCTTCGCCGCGAACGGGTGCGTGGCGTCGACGAGGGCACCGATCTTCGCCTCGGTCAGCCAGGCGGCCAGGCCGTCCGGGCCGCCGAAGCCGCCCAGCCGTACCTCGCCGGCCGGCAGCCGCGGGGTGGCGACTCGCCCGGCCAGGGAGGAGACCACGGGCACGCCCCGCTCTGTGAGCTCGGCGGCGAGCGCCCGGGCCTCCGCGGTGCCGCCGAGGATCAGGACGCGCCGCACGACCGGTCCCGCGCCGCGCTGTACAGGTGGCTGTCGGGGAACCCCTCGGCGGCCAGCACCCGGCCGACGATGATCACGGCGGTACGGGTGATCCCCGCCGCGTGCACGCGCTCGGCGATGTCGTCGAGGGTTCCGCGCAGTACGACCTCATCGGGTCGGCTCGCGTACGCGACGACCGCGACCGGACAGTCCGGGCCGTAGTTCGGTAGCAGCTCCGCCACCACCGCGTCGATCCGCCGCGTGGCCAGGTGCAGCACCATCGTGGCGCGGCTCGTGCCGAGCGTGCCGAGGTCCTCGCCCGGCGGCATCGGCGTGGCGCGGGCCGCGGTGCGGGTCAGGAGGACGGTCTGGCCGACGCCGGGGACCGTCAGCTCGCGGCCCAGCGTGGCGGCTGCCGCGGCGAACGCCGGGACGCCGGGCACGATCGCGTACGGGATCCCGCGCGCGTCGAGCCGGCGCAGTTGCTCGGCCATGGCGCTGAAGACGGACGGGTCGCCGGAGTGCAGGCGGGCCACGTCCAAGCCCTGGTCGTGCGCGGTGGCCAGCTCCTCGACGATCTCGTCCAGGGTGAGGTCCGCGGTGTTCACCAAGCGTGCGCCCGCCGGGCAGGAGTCGAGCAGCTCGGGCGGGACGAGGGAGCCCGCGTACAGGCAGACCGGGGAGGACTCGAGCAGTCGGAGCCCGCGCAGGGTGATCAGGTCGGCGGCGCCCGGGCCCGCGCCGATGAAGTGAACGGTCATGATCCCTCCTCGCGCGCGACCGGCTCCCCGCCGACCGGCTCTCGCGCGACCGGCTCCCCGCCGACCGGCTCCCCCGCGGTCCGCTCGCCGGTGACCGGCTCCCCCATGGTCCGCTCGCCGGCGACCGGCTCCCCGGTGGCCGACTCTCCGGTGACGGGTCCGCCGCCGGTGACCGGTGCCTTGGTGATGGACCAGATGGTGACGGGCATGGCGGGGCGCCAGCCGGTGAAGCCGCCGACCGGCGAGGCCCGCTGTACGCCGAGCCGTACAAGGTCGCCGCCGAGCCGGCCGTACCACGCGGCGACCAGGGCCTCGGACTCCAGCGTCACCGCGTTGACCACGAGCCGGCCGCCCGGCCGCAGCGCCTCCCAGCAGGCCTCGACCAGCCCGGGTGCGGTCGCGCCGCCGCCGACGAAGACGGCGTCCGGCGTGGGCAGCCCGGACAACGCCTCGGGTGCCTTGCCCTCCACGACGCGCAGGGCGGGCACGCCGAGCGCCTCGGCGTTGCGCCGTATCCGCTCCGCCCGCTCGGCCCTGTGCTCGATGGCCACGGCGCCGCAGGACGGGTGCGTGCGCATCCATTCGATCGCGACGCTGCCCGCGCCCGCCCCCACGTCCCAGAGCAGCGCACCGGGGACCGGCGCGAGCCGGGACAGCGTCACCGCACGCACCTCGCGCTTGGTGAGCTGCCCGTCGCTCTCGTACGCCGCGTCCGGCAGGCCGGGGACGCGGGGCAGCGGCTCGGTCCCGGCGTCCGCCGCGCACTCGAAGGCGATGACCTGCAGGGCCGCGTCCCCGGGCGCCATGGCCGCGTCCCGTACGGACTCGGCGGGCGCGCCCAGGTCGGCGAGGACGGTGACACGGCTGGGGCCGTACCCCGCGTCGTCGAGCAGTCCGGCGACGGCGCCGAGCGTGCCACCGAGCACGAGCACCCGGCGGCCCGGCGCCAGCACCGCACGGAGCGCCGCGGGTGGCCGGCCGACGAGGTTGACCGTCTCCACGCCCTCGACCGGCCAGCCGAGGCGAGCGCAGGCCAGCGTCACCGACGAGACGTGCGGCAGCACCCGGACCCGGTCCGGGCCGAGCAGCCGCACCAGGGTGGAGCCGATGCCGTGGTGCATGGGATCGCCGCTGGCCAGCACGCAAGCCCGCCGCCCGGTCAGCGAGTCGAGCAGGGCCGGCAGGTTCGGCAGCAGCGGGGAGGGCAGCGTGACCCGCTCCGCGGCGTCCTCAGGTACGAGGCCGAGCTGCCGGGGGCTGCCCACGATCACCTCGGCGTCCCACAGCGCCCGCCGGGCGGCCGGGGCGAGTCCATCCCAGCCGTCCGCGCCGATCCCGACGATGGTGATCACACGTTCCCCAGCACGCGCGTGACCGTGATCTCGAGCACCACTCGCGCGGGGTTGGGGCGGGGCGGGCGGTACCGCTCCGCGTACCGCCGCTCGGCGTCGGCCACCGCGCCCGCCTCGGCGCGCCGCACCGCCGTCCCCTCCAGCGTCGACCAGCGCCGGCCGTCGACCTGGCAGAGCGCCACGTCCGCCGCCCCGGCGGCGACCAGCCGCGCCTTGCGGGAACCGCCCGAGGTGATCACGCGGGCGACGCCCGCCTCCAGGTCGAGCGTCACGCCCACGGGGGTCACGTGCGGCGTGCCGTCCGGCCGTACGGCGGTGAAGGTGCACAGATGTCGCTCACGCCAGAACTCGGCGAACGCGACACCGCGGGCGGTCAGGTTCACGTGCCTCCTCAGGGACGTTATGGGACAGCAGCGTACAAGCGACCCCATGGCAGACTCCTACCGTGAAGCGTCTACTGATCATCGGGATCGGCGCGGGCGACCCGGACCATCTGACCTTTCAGGGGGCGAAGGCCATCGCCGCCGCCGATGTGTTCTTCATCCTGGACAAGGGCGAGGTCAAGGGCGAGCTGGTACGGCTGCGCGAGCAGCTCATCGAGGCGCACGGGCGGGGGCCGTACCGGATCGTCCAGGCGCGCGACCCGGAACGCGACAGGACCAGCCCCGCGTACGACGCCGCCGTCGCGGACTGGCGTTCCCGGCGCGCCGAGGTCTGCGCGGAGATGATCCGCGAGGAGCTTGCTGACGGCGGGACCGGCGCGTTCCTGGTCTGGGGGGACCCGGGGGTGTACGACAGCACGCTCGCCATCCTCGGTGAGGTGCGCGACCGTGGGCTGGCCGGGGAGCTCGACTTCGAGGTCGTCCCCGGGATCAGCAGCGTGGCGGCGCTGACCGCACGGCACCGTATCGGCCTCACCCAGGTGGGGCGGCCCGTGCACCTCACCACCGGCCGCCGCCTCGCCGCGGAGGGCCCCACCGCCGACGACACCGTCGTCATGCTCGACGCGCACTGCGCCTTCGCCGGCCTCGACGACTACGACCTGTACTGGGGGGCGTACCTCGGCACACCCGATGAGATCCTCGTCTCCGGCCCGGTCGCCGAGGTCACCGACCGCGTCCGCGCCCTCCGCGCCGAGGCACGCGACCGCAAGGGCTGGATCATGGACACCTACCTGCTCCGCCGCCGGACCTAGTCCGCGCCGCCGCCCCTACGCCGCGCCGCCTGGCCGGGCCGCCGCCGAGGTCCTAGGTCGCACCGCCGTTGGCGTACAGGACCTGGCCGTTGACCCAGCGGGCCGGACCGGCGAGGAAGGCGACGACCTCGGCGATGTCGGACGGCTGCCCGATCCGTTCCAGCGGCGGCTCGGCGGCGATCCGGTCGATCAGCTGCTGCGGCTTGCCCTCGAGGAACAGCGCGGTCGCGGTGGGGCCGGGGGCCACGGCGTTGACGGTGATGTCCCGCCCGCGCAGCTCCCGCGCAAGGATCAGCGTGATCGCCTCCACAGCACCCTTGCTCGCCGCGTAGGCCGCATAGCCCGGCCGCTGCATCCGGGTCAGCGAACTTGAGAAGTTGATGATCGCCCCGCCGGACCGCAACCGCCGCGCGGCCTGCTGGTCCACGGCGAACGTGCCCCGCACGTTGGTCCGCAGGTGCGCGTCCAGTTCGGCGAGGTCCAGCTCCACCACCGGCGCCAGCCGCATGATCCCGGCCGCGTGCACGACCACGTCGACGCCCCCGAACTCCTCCTCGGCCCGGTCGAACAGCGCGGCCACGGCCCCCTCGTCCGCCACGTCGGCCTGCACCGCGACGGCCCGCCCCCCGGCCGCCATCACCTCGGCGGCGGCCTGCTCACCCTCCTGCTTCGCACCGCCGTACGTGACGGCCACCCGCGTAACCTTCGCGTCCCAGCCGTACGGCGCTCTCGCGTCCGATCCCCCGGGAGCCACCGGTGACGATCGCCACCCGCGGCGCTGTCTGCTCGCTCATGGCTGGGATCATTCCGGATCCGCGCTGGCCGCGGCGGCCGCCGCGAGGACCATCGCCGCCTCCATCGCGGGCGTGCCGTCACCGATGATCAGATCGGGCATCCACACCGACTCGAGGCCCGCCTGCTCGACGTGCCGTACGCCTTCGGCCACGGCGGCCGAGCCGGTCCGTTCCGGGGACCACGGGAGGCCGGTCCCGATCTTGATCGTCGCCATGCACCCAGCCTGCAACCTCAACCGAGGTACAGGTCAACCGCCTCGGGGAGCCGCTGACCGCCATGCGCCGGACATGTTCCGCTTGGGCGGATTTCACGTCGGCCCAGGAGGGTGGCGATTGATTCGCCGGAACCCGAGGAGGTCGTGTCACATGAGCGTCGGCAGACGACGATTTCTCAAGGCCGTGGCCGGAGGTGTCGTGCTGGGCGGGCCGCTGCAGGCGCTCGCGGCCCGTACGGCGGGCGCCGCACCGATGGAGAAGCTGCCCTTCAGCGTGGACTACGGCCCGCTGGCGCCGGTCAAGGACCAGGCCACGGGGCTGGAGCTGCTCAAGCTCCCCCGCGGGTTCTCCTACGTCAGTCACGGGTGGACCGGCGACCCGATGACGGACGGACGGCGTACGCCGGGCATGCACGACGGCATGGCCGCCTTCCGCCCCAGCGGCAAGATCAAGGACGGGGCCGACGGCTCGGGTCACCTGACGGCGCTGGTCCGCAACCACGAGCAGGGCTCCCTGACCGGCGCGTTCTTCGACCGCGCGTACGACCCCATGGCCAACGGCGGCACGTCGAACCTGGTCTTCGACACCCGCTCCGGCGCCTTCGTGGAGAGCTGGGCGAGCCTGTCCGGCACGATTCGCAACTGCGCGGGCGGGCCGACGCCGTGGGGAAGCTGGCTGTCGTGCGAGGAGACCACCGACGTCAACGGCCTGGTCCGGCACGGCTACGTCTTCGAGGTGCCGCACGACGGGGTGAGCCGGGCGGAGCCGTACCGGGAGATGGGGCGTTTCACGCACGAGGCGGTGGCCGTCGACCCCGCCACCGGCCACGTGTACGAGACCGAGGACGCCAACCCGTCCGGGCTGTACCGCTTCCGCCCGAAGACCCGCGGTGACCTGGGCAAGGGCGGGGTGCTGGAGATGCTCAAGATCGGCTCGGCGTCCCGCGACACCCGCAGGGACACGACCGGGGTCGTCTACCCCGAGGTGTCCTGGGTGCGCATCGACGAGCCCGACCCCGGGCCGGCGGAGACGAGCACGGTCCAGCAGGGCATCGCCAAGGGCGGCGCGGTCTTCGCCCGGCTCGAGGGCGCCTGGTACCACGACGGCACGGTCTACGTGGTCAGCACCAGCGGGGGGCCGTCCGGGCAGGGGCAGGTCTTCGCGTACGACCTGCGGAGCGGGGAGCTCTCCGTACTCTTCGCGTCGCCGGACGCGTCGGTGCTGAACAACCCCGACAACATCACGGTCAGCCCGCGCGGCGGGATCGTGCTGTGCGAGGACGGCTCGGGGGTGGAGTACCTGCACGGGCTCACCACCGACGGCCGGATCTTCCCGTTCGCCGCCAACAACGTGGTGATCCCGCCGGGCGGCGTGCCGGGCAAGAGCGCCGCGCCGGGCGACTACACCGGCTCGGAGTGGTGTGGCGCGACGTTCGACACCAAGCACGGTGACTGGCTGTTCGTGAACATCCAGTCCCCCGGCATCACGTTCGCCATCACCGGCCCCTGGGAGAACGGGTCGCTGTAGCCGTCACCCGATGAGATCGCCGGCGTTACCGAGTCGAAGGCCGTTCGGTACACCAGCGATCTCCGAGGGGAACCCATGGGCGTTTTCCATCCCGATCTCGCGCTGGGACGCTTCCTCCCGAAGGCGTCCTTCGGGCCCAGGTCGACGCGGATCATGCGGCGTGTACGGCTGTCTCGGGCCGACCCGGGGACGGACGTAACGGTCCGATCGCTCGTCGTACCCGGCCCGGAGGGCGCGCCGCCCGTCGCGCTGCGCGTCTTCCAGCCGGCCGCGCTGACGGCCGCGGCCCCCGCGCTGCTCTGGATCCACGGCGGCGGGCTCGTCTTCGGCGCACCCGAGCAGGACGACCGGACGAACATCGCCTTCGCCCGCGAGCTTGGCATCACCGTCGCCTCGGTCCGCTACCGGCTGGCCCCGGAGAGCCCCGCACCCGCCGCGATCGAGGACGTGTACGCCGCGCTGCGCGGCCTCGTCGCCCAGGCCGGCGACCTGCTCATCGACACCGAGCGGATCGCGATCGGCGGCGCCAGCGCCGGCGGCGGACTCGCCGCGGCCCTCGCCCAGCTCGCCCACGACCGCGGGGAGATCCGGCCGGCGTTCCAACTGCTCGTCTACCCGATGCTGGACGACCGTACGACGATCCGGACCGACCTGGACACCCGGCACGTACGCGTGTGGACCCCCAAGAGCAACCGGTACGGCTGGTCGTCCTACCTCGGCGGTGCCGTGGCCGGCGCGGACCTCGCCCCGTACGCGGCCGCGGCCCGCCGCGAGGACCTCACCGGCCTGCCGCCCGCGTGGATCGGCGTCGGCACCCTCGACCTCTTCCACGACGAGGACGTCGCGTACGCCCAGCGCCTGAACGACAGTGGGGTCCCGTGTGAGCTCCACGTCGTCCCCGGCGCCTTCCACTCCTTCGACATGCTGTTCCCCAAGGCCGGGGTCTCCCGGGACTTCTGGAACCGCCAGGCTCGGGCCCTCGACGGGGCCCTGTCCGCCGCCACCTGACCGGCCGGGGGCCCCAACGGGATTGGCCCCGCGACGGCCTCGGAGTTGGGTCTCCGGACCCTTCGGACCCGTCGCCGACCTGCGTAATCTTCACTGTGTCAACCGGGGACAACGACACAACGGGAGAACCTGAAATGCGCGCTCTCTCATCGCCGCCACCTCGGCCAAGTTCCGCGCCGCCCGCAAGCACATGAAGGACCGCGGCCAGAACATGCTGGAGTACGTGGGCCTGGTCATCATCGTCGCGGGCGTCATCGTCGGTCTGTCCGGCGTGCTCGGCGGCATCAAGGACCCGTTCGAGAAGTCGGTCAAGAAG
>WHSL01000226.1 GCA_009380095.1 Streptosporangiales bacterium
GCGGCGGTCGGACCGCCTGCGCCACAGCGCGACCCCGCCCATGCCGGCCAGCGCGCCGACGGCGGGCGCGAGCGCCACCGTGTAGTACGCGTGGAAGATCCCCTGCATGTGGCTGAAGACGAGCCCGGTCACGATCAGCCAGCCCCCACAGCAGGAACGCGGCCCGCCGCGTGTCGGTGCGCGGCGCCCGGCGGCGCAGCCACAGCCCGGCCGCGAGGAGCAGCAGCGTCGCCGGCAGCAGCCACGCGATCTGCCCGCCGATCTCGGCGTCGAAGAGGCGGGTCCAGCCGGTCGTACCCCAGCCGCCGGGACCGTCGCCTCCGCCCACGCCGCCGACCTGCTGGCCGGTGAGGCGGGCGAGGCCGTTGTAGCCGAGGGTCAGTTCGAGCACGCTGTTGGTCTGCGAGCCGCCCACGTACGGGCGCTCGGAGGCGGGGGTCAGCGCGACGACCGCCACCCACCAGCCGGCGGAGACGACCATCGCGCCGAACGCGGCCGCGAGTTGGCAGAGTCGCCGGGGGAGCCGCGCGTCGGCGGCGATCAGGTACGTCAGCCCGAGCGCCGGCAGCACGAGCAGGGCCTGGAGCATTTTGGCCAGGAAGCCGAAGCCGACGAGCGACCCGGCCAGCACCAGCCACCAGGTGCCCCCGCGTTCCACCGCGCGCAGCGTGGCGTACGCGGCGGCGACGAGGAGCAGGACGAGCAGCGCGTCCGGGTTGTTGAACCGGAACATCAGCGCCGCCACCGGCGTCAGCGCCGCACCGGCGATCAGCCCGGCCGCGTCGCCGTACACGCGCCGGACCGCAGCGTGCACCAGGGCCACCGTGCCGACCCCCATCAGCGCCTGCGGCACCAGGATGCTCCAGAGGAGACGCCGAAGAGCCGCGCCGAGAGCCCCATGATCCACAGGGACGCCGGGGTCTTGTCCACGGTGATCGCGCCCGCCGCGTCGAAGGAGCCGAAGAACAGCGCCTTCCAGCTCGCGGAGGCGGCCTGCGCGGCCGCCGAGTAGTACGCGTTGGCCCAGCCGGAGGCGCCGAGGCCCCAGATGTAGAGCACCGCCGTGGCCGTGAGCAGCGCGAACAGGGCGGGACGCGCCCAGCGCGGGCGGCCTCTCTGCGCGGGCTCCGCCGCCGCCGGCGGCGCCGAGGTAACGGTGATCATGGCTCGATGGTGGTCGACCCAGCTCCGGCCGCCCTCCGCACCACCTCAACGCTCCCTCGGAACCCGGCCCGCCGGGAGACCCGGCATTGACATGGTCCGTTTCAAGATCAGATACTCGCCCGGCTGGTCAGCGGCTTGATGTGGAGGCTTTCCGTGCCCGATGTGACCCCGGCGGCGTTCCGGTTCGCGAGCCCCGCGGAGAGCGTGATCCCTTGGCAGGCGCATCCGGTGCGGTTCGGCCCCGGCGCCACCCAGGAGATCGGGTACGAGGCCCGGGCGCTCGGCATGACCCGCGTCCTCGTGGTGACCGACGCCAACGTGAGCGCCACCGGGCTCCCCGACGCGGTGGCCGAGCGCCTCGGCACGTACGGGATCGAGGCCGAGGTCTGGGCGGGCACCCGGGCCGAGCCGACCGACGCGTCCATCGAGCGTGGCCTGACGGACCTGCGGGACCGGCCGGCGTACGACGGGTACGTGGCCGTCGGCGGCGGCAGCAGCGTCGACACGTGCAAGCTGCTCAACCTGCTGCTCACCCACCCGGCACCGCTGACCCGCTACCTGGCGGCCCCGCACGGCGAGGCGGCGGCGATCCCCGGGCCGCTGCCTCCCATCATCGGCGTCCCCACCACCGCGGGAACCGGCTCGGAGTGCACCCCGACCGCGGTCGTGGACCTGCACGAACAACACGTGAAGGCGGCCGTCTCCAGCCCGCTGCTCCGTCCCCGGCTGGCGATCGTGGACCCCCTGAACACGCTCACCATGCCGCCCGCGGTCACCGCAGGGACCGGCTACGACGCGCTGGTCCAGGCGATCGAGTCCTACACGGCCCGCCCGTACGCCAGCCGTCCGCCGGCCGCGGACCCGTCCGCGCGGCCGGCCTTCTACGGCGCCAACCCGTTCTGTGACGCGTTCGGCGAGCCGGCGCTGCGGCTGATGGGCCGGTACCTGCGCCGCGCCGTGCTGGACGGCGGCGACCTGGAGGCGCGCTACGCGATGAGCCAGGCCGCGCTGTTCTCCCGGCTCGGGCTGGCGGGCGTGCACATCCCGCACGCGGCCGGGTACGGGGTCGCCGGCACCGCGCACGCCTACCGCCCGCCCGGCTACCCGGTGGACCATCCGATGGTGCCGCACGGCTTCTCGGTGGCGGTCACCGCGCCGGCGGCGATCGCGTTCGTCCAGCCTGCGGTGCCGGAGCGGGTGGACCGGGCGGCCGAGCTGCTCGGCGTGCCGGCCCAGGCGCGCGCGCTCGACCCTCGCCGCGCGCTGTCCGACTGGCTCCGCGAACTGATCGCCGACACCGGCGGGCCCGTCACGCTGGAGCACTTCGGCCTCACCCGCGCCGACCTGCCCGAGCTCGTGGACCGTACGGTCACCCAGACCCGCCTCCTGACCTGCACCCCACGCCCCGTGGGGCGCGAGGAACTCACCGCCGTCTTCGAGGCGAGCTTCGAAGACGGCCGGACCGCGGGCTGAGGTTCGTGGCCCCGGCCACCTGGGGCCACGAACCCCCTACAGCGTGCCGCTGAGTTCGGGCTGCCGGCCGAGCCGCGCGGGAGGTCAGTCCCCGTTGAGAAGCTCATCGGTGCTCTCGACGGTGACGGCACGGGTCACCCATTCGAGCAGGAGGTCGAGGTCGGTGGTCTCCTCGATGACACGCCGCTGCGCATCGCTGACGCTCAGCCCTCGCGCACGTAGAACGGCGTGGAGGGCCTGGCGCTCGCCAACGGCCTCGCGCTCCCGGCCGATTCGGGTGTAGCTCGGGCGATACCGCGTAGTCACCATTGCCTCCATGTCACGTCGGGTTCTTCGACGAGGACAGACACAGACCGTCCTCAATGTAACTCGTAGCGTCACCACCGTCGGGGATTCCCTCGACCCAGGCCTCCTTGACCCCAGGGATGTCGGCGTGCGCCATGATCACCAGGCGGCCCAGCTCGGGGTCCTCACGGAAGTCCTGGGCCGTGGTGAAGATCGGAATTTGACTCGGGCCTACGATCACCACATTGACGGTGACCTCCGGGTGGCTCATGGTCACGGTGTACGGATGGGCGTAGCGATCGGCCTTGGGGTCCGGCGTGATCACCATCGCGTAGACCGGCTTGCCTTCCAGCTGCAGCGCGGCGGCCCATCGGTGATGATCGTATCCGCGTAGTGGGTGGTGGAGACGCGGTCGGGCAACTCTCCCTCCTCGCCGCGTAGCAGCGGCCCTCGGGGCAACTCGACGCCGCCGAACTGGCGGAACAGACGCACCGCCAGACCGGGACGCTCGCGCACCAGGTCGTTGGCCCTGTCGTGCTGTGGACTCGGCATACCTGGAAGCTACGGACCTTGACGAACGATTTCCGGCTATCCACAGAGGCCCGACACGCCGGGGTGGCTTGTGGAAAACGTGCTGTGGACCGGCGGCTTCGAGGTGGGCCTCGCGGGGCTGAGCTGCGGAGTCTCGGGTCATCCGGGGGTCGTGAAGGCGGTCAGGGCGGAGCTGAGCTCGGGGGGTAGGGGGACCGGGCGCATGCCGTCGGGCGTACGGCTCATCGCGGCGACCGTCTGGGAGCCTTCGGCGACGAGCCGTCCGTCGCGTTCGAAGCGGAAGTCCATGATGGAGAAGCTCGGCGGTCCCGCGGCCATCACCGCGCTGCACGGCTTCACCGCCGACGCCGACCCGGAGATCGCCGAGTGGGCCCGCATCTTCATCGGCGAGCTGCAGACCGGCGACCCGGTGTTCGACGGCCGGACCTCGCGGTTCACCGCGGGCCGTACCTTCGACGAGACCATCTACCTGCTGATCCACTGCGACCTGTACGTCCGGCTGGACGACTCCAACCAGCACTGGGGCAAGATCTCCCTGGCGCCGCAGGGCCTGGCGCGCATCTACGGCCAGGCGCACGCCTGCCCGAACGTCGAGACGCGCGAGCGGAAGCCGGTGATCGCCAAGACGATCTCCGGGCTGCACGCCGACGGCTCGCCGCACTGCGACAACTACCTGTTCAAGGGCTTCACGGACCGCACCAGGCGGGACCGCGGCAACTTCTTCTTCGAGTCGCTGGTGCCCCGGACGTTCTTCAAGTCCGGCCACGCCGACGACCCGTCGGAGGGCACCCCGCCAGGCCGACATCGGCTGCGCCTGGTACGGCACGTGGTACCTCGACCCGGAGTTCCGGGTGCGTGAGGACCCGGCGATCCGCTACGTGCGCGGACGGTTCCAGGGCTGGGGCTACATCAAACCTCTCCCGGGTGGCCGGCAAGTCGCTGGAGGAGGTCCTGACCCCCGGCAACGGCGTGCTGTCGACGCTGCACGACCCCGAGGTCGGCGAGATGACGAACGCGTTCATCCTCGGCACCTTCAAGGGGAAGCTGAACGACCGGGACGGCGACGGTCACATCGACCTCAACTCCCGTGACGTCTACTCGACCGTCGACGGCGAGATCGACACCGACATGGACGGTGTCGCCGACGAGCCCGGCCGTACCTGCTGCGACTGGACCGCCAACCCACTGCTCTGACGGGAGGAAGCAGATCATGACAGCCGCCATGCAGGAGCCGTCGATCATCTACGGCCCGCGGGTCCCGCAGGACGTACCGAACCTGTACGAGGGCGCGACGGTCACGCCGTGGATCACCCCCGATCCCGGCATCGACAACCTCGGCATCTCCTCGGTCGGCACGTTCGGCGTGCCCGGGGTGGGCGAGTACACCGTCGAGTTCACCGGCTGGGTACGGGTCGTCAGGTCCGAGGCCACGTCGGGCGAGTGGGCCGACGCCGAGGTCTACACGAACCTGATCGAGATGCGGATGGTCGGCGAGTCCGACGAGCTCGGCACGATCACCGTGACGCTCAACCCCGAGTGCCTGTCGGCCGGGCAGATCCGCTCGCCGTTCGACCCGTACGCGGGCGAGGGCCCCTCGGCCAAGGCGTGCCGGATGGCGTTGGCGCGATCTTCGACGTGCCGAAGCTGGGACTGCGGCTCTACAACAAGGAGCCGGTGATCCTCACGATCGACGACGTGCGCCAGATCCCGCCCGTCGGCGCGCCCGGCAAGGGGCAGATCTACCGGATGCTCCCGCTCTACGACATGGAGCACCCCGAGCGTGAGCCCGTCGCTTACCTGACCAGCCTGCGTTTCGCCATGGGCGGCTACCTGCCCAAGGAGCGCATCGCGTAGCCCCTCCGGGATCCGCGCGGGTGCGGGCGCCGCACCCGCGCGGATCGCACCCTGCCCGGACCGTACCTGCCCTGAGTGCCCGTCCTGACGGGGAGGACTCGTGGTCACCGATACAGAAGGCCGCGCCGCGGTCTCGGCCGAGGAGCGGATCGCCGCGGTGCCCGGCTGGCGGGTGTTCATCCGGTTCGTCACGGTCGCCGCGATCGGCACGGCGTACATGCTGCCCGCCGGGGTGGCGGCGCTCGCGCTGCGCGTCTTCCGGGGGGCGCCGGCCACGCGCCGGTTCATGTTCCGGCGTGTCGCCCGGCTGCTGCAGGTGCTCGGCCCGACGTTCATCAAGTACGGGCAGATCGGCAGCACCCGGCCGGACGCGATCAAGCCGGGGCTGTGCGAGGAGCTCGGCGTGCTGCACGACGCCGTCGTCCCGATGTCGCGCGGGCAGGCGGACCGGGCTGGCCGCCGCGTACGGGCCGGAGCCGCCGGCCGCGATCGCCGAGATCGACCGTACGCCGATCGCCAGCGGCAGCATCGCCGGCGTCTACCCGCGCGCGGCTGCGCGACGGCCGGGAGATCGCGCTCAAGGTGAAACGCCCGGGCATCGACGGCCGGATGGCCGCCGACCTCGCGCTGCTGCGGGCGGTCGTCAAGGCCTGCGAGCGGATGCCCAAGCTGCGCGGCATGCCGTTGTCCGACCTGATCGGTTACCTCAGCATCGCGGTGCTCGGCCAGCTCGACTTCGACCGCGAGGCCGCCAACATCGTGCGGCTTCGGGAGACCCTGGCGCCGGTGCCCGGAGTGCGGGTGCCGGAGCTGATCCCGGAGCTGTGCCGCCCCGGCTGTCTCGCCTTCGAGTACATCGCCGGGCTCGACCGCCGTACGCCGGAGAGCCTGCCCGACGCGACCCGCGCGCGGCTCGCGGCGACCGTGCTCGCCGCAGCGCACACGATGATGTTCGTCGACGGCTTCGTCCACTGCGACCTGCACCCCGGCAATGTGTACCTGACGCCCGAGGAGGACGTGGTCATCCTCGACGCCGGCTACAGCGTGCAGCTCTCCGGCAAGGTCAGGCGGCTGATCGGGGAGTTCTTCGAGCGGATGGCGGCGGGCGACGGGCGCCGGTGCGGGGAGATCGTGCTGGAGTCGGCGGCGAACGTGTCGCCGCGGACCGATACCCAGGCGTTCGTCGATGCCGTCGCGGCGCACGTCGAGGCCAATGCCGGTCCCGGTGTGGCCTTCGACATGCCGAAGTTCGGCGAGGGGATGTTCGACCTCCAGCGCGACCACGGCCTGTACGCCGCCTCCGACTTCGCGTTCCCGCTGATGTCCCTGCTCGTGCTCGAGGGGACCGTGCAGGGCTTCGCGCCCGCCGTGGACTTCCAGCAGGTCGGGGCCGGCAGCACCCAGTGAGCCACGTACCCGTCGCAACGACCGACCGGAGGCCGCCGTGACAACATTCGAAACCGGACACCCCGACGGGCCCACCCACGACGCCGGCCAGAACAACGGGCCCCAGGAGGATCCGCAGACGACCTGGATGGCGATGCCGTCCGTCCCGGACGCCGAGTTTCCGCCGCTGCAGTCGGTGGTGGCCCGGCCGGTCGTACAGGACCGCTGGGAGCGGCTCGTCACCGAGGTGATGATCCCGGAGACCGCCGACCGTGTGTGGGACGCCCTCACCGAACCGGATGCCGCGGCCGAGTGGCTGGCCGTCTGCCGCGGCCACTGGGCGAAGGAGGGCGCCGAGTCGATGCTCGACTTCGAGGACGGCGAGTTCTTCTACTGCCGTACGGAGACCGCCCGGCCCGTCACGCCGCAGCGGGCCGGGGTGCTCCGATACCTGTGGCGGTGGGCGGGGATCGGCCCGGCCGCCGTCGTCACCTGGCAGGTGCGGCAGCATCCGGACCGTACGGTCGTGACGGTCACCGAGGAGGCGTTCAACCCGCCGTCGGACTGGCGGTCGTGGAACGGCATGGGGTGGCCGGGGATCCTCGAGCAGCTTGCCGGGTATCTGCGTACGGGGCTCGGTCAGCGTTGGCCGTGGCGGCGTATGGGGCCGTACATCCAGGCCGTCGTGCCGGCGCCGCCGTTCGAGGCGTGGGAGGCGTTGACTTCGGAGAGGGCCGTCAAGCATTGGCTGCAGCGGTCGCACGGATCGCTGGCGCCGGGGGATCCGATGACGGTCGTGATGGGTGACGCGAGTGGGACCGTCGTTCTCGAGGTGACCCGGTCGGTGGAGGCGGCGCAGGAGTTTCCGTCGTATCTGCCGTATCTGGAGTTCGAGGTACGGCGGACGGCGTGGGAGCGGGCGCTCGGGGGGCGGCTGTGGATTGAGCCTGCCGGGGTTGGGGCGCAGTTTGCTGCAGGTCTTTCATCACGACTGGGAGGGGCTTGGGCTTCCGGACCCGCTGACCGAGCGCCGTATTTTCACGGATTTCTGGGTGGGGGCGATTCGGCGGGCGCAGTCGATGTTCGGTGCGATGGGGCCGCCGGGTGCCGGTGGTCCGCCTGGTCCGCCCGGTCCGCCCGAGGGGCCGCCGCCGGGTGCGCCGCCGGGGCCGCATGGCTGGTCGACCTGAGGGAGGACGACGATGAGTGAAGCAGCGGGGCCGCCGCCTGGTCCCGATACGGTCGAGATGCAGGCCGAGGTGATGCGGTACGCCGGGCGGGTGTCGGGGGATCTGGCCGGTGCCATGACCACCGTGCTGTGCGCGCTCGGTGTGCGGCTCGGGCTGTTCCCGTCGCTGCTGGCGATCGGGCCTGCCACTGCCGCCGAGCTGGCCGGAAAGACCGGGCTTGCGGAGCGCTACGTGCGGGAGTGGGCGTACGGGCTGGCTGCCGCCGGCTATCTCGAAGAGGCGGAGGGCGATCGGTTCGTGCTGCCCGCCGGGCTGGCGCCGATCCTCGCCGAGGAGGGCTCGCCGTTCTCCATGGCGCCCGGGTACGGGCTGTTGCCCGCGATGACCGGCATGCTCGATCCGGTGGCTGAGGCGTTCCGTACCGGCGAGGGCGTGCCGGACGAGCGTTATCCGGCGGAGCTGCACGAGTCCATGGAGGCGATGAGAGCACTCATGTGTGGATCCCGCAGGTGGAGGGGCTGGCGCGCGGCTGAGTGAAGGCGGGCGGATGGCGGACGTCGGTTGCGGTGGCGGCCGGGCGCTGCTGCGCTGCGCGGAGGCGTATCCGGCGAGTGAGTTCGTCGGGTTCGACGCGCACGGGCGCAACGTCGAGCGGGCGCGGCGGGCGGCGGCCGGGGGGATCACCGCCTGCCGCAGGTCGCCCGCCGCGGATCGCCCGCCGTAGGCCACCCGGCGCGCACCACCGGCGTGGGCCACTCGCCGCGGCTGCCTGCCACGGCCGCCCGCGCTGTCATCCGCGCTGCCACCCGCGCTGCCACCCGCGCTGCCACCCGCGCTGCCACCCGCGCTGCCACCCGCGCTGCCACCCGCGCTGCCACCCGCGCTGCCACCCGCGCTGCCACCCGCGCTGCCACCCGCGCTGCC
>WHSL01000081.1 GCA_009380095.1 Streptosporangiales bacterium
GGAACGGCGACATCCCGCCATCGCGCGTCGTCTCCTCCGATGGTGATCATGGAAATTCGCCGTACGGCGCATAGGACGGGGCATTCGGCGCGACCTATGCCGTTTCGCCTTCTTGTTCCGCACTTTAGGTCCACCATGGTGCCGAGGGCGGGAATGCCGTGTGGCGCATGCGTATCGGCCGCGTTTCTTGGGAGGGAAACGCGGCGATGTGCGCCGCGGCACGCCCGGGGGATGAAGGAGGGGGAGGAATGTTCGTGGGGGAGGACCGTCATCTGCGGAGACGCAGGCTGCAGGGTGCCGTTCTGGGACGGGCCGAGCCGCCCGGCCTGGAGCCACCGCCGCCGCGCGCCGTGCACGGGCGGCTGCTGGACGCCAGTCCGCAGCTGCTCACCATCGCCACCGAGGGAGGCCACCGCCGGTTCACGCTGACCACCGAGTCCAAGGCGTGGTATCGGCGCCCGGTCGCCCCGGTCGACCTGCGGCCGGGGTCGTACGTCGTGTTGCGGCGGCACCCGTCCGGGCCCGAGGTGGTGGACCGGGTCTGGGCCGACATCACCCGCGTCACCGGCACCATCCTGCGCCGCGACCGCGAGGGTGTGGTGATCGACGCGGGGCACACCCGCGGCCGGCAGGTGGTGACGATTCCGTACCGGGCCTCGGGCCGCATCCAGGTGCGGCATCCGAAGCTCGAGCCGGGCTACCTGTTCGACGCGATCGGCGTGCGTACCGCCGACGGCGTCGAGGCGCTGCTTCCGGCCACGTCGCAGCCGCCGCACCGGGCGGACGCGGTGCCCCCGCGCGGCCGGCCACGGAACCGTACGCGCTCGCTCGGCGGCACCGTCACCTGGTTCGACCCGGGCCCCGGCGGGCCCGCGCACGGCGCGGCGTACCCGGCGGTCGCCCGCGACGACTGCGGTGAGGTCTGCGACCGGGTGCGTCCCACCACGCTGCCGGTGCTGGCCTTGGGAAGCCGCGTCGCGCTGCGCAACGACTGCACCGGCGTACGGGCCGCGCTGCTCGTGGCCGCCTGCGCCTCGGCGGCCAGCAGGTTCACGGACCGCTGCGTCAGCTGTGGCACCTCGCCGCGGGGCCGGGTCGCCGAGCTCACCGCGCTGAGCTATGTGGACATGGGCGGCGAGCTCGACCAGGGCTGCTTCAACGCGAGCATGCACTTGGGGGAGCGATGACGGGAGCGAACCGGACGCGGCGCGCGGAGTGGCCGCCGCCCCCGCACGATGCGCTCCCCGTGACCACCGCGGGGCCCGCGGAGCGCATGAGGCAGGTGAGCGGCCGATGAGTACCGTCTTCGAGGCGGTGCGCGCCGCCCAGTTGCCATTGCTGACCGTCATGCTGCTCGCGGCCGGTACGGCGAAGCTGTCGCCGCGGGCGCGGGCGGTGCACGGGCCGGCGGGCCTGATGCCGGTGCCGTGGCGCCGCCCCGCGGTGATCGCCACGGCGGTGCTGGAGATCGCCGTGGCGCTGGCCCTGATCGTGCTGTCGGGGCCGTACGCGGTGGTCGCCCGGCTGGTGGCGGCGATCCTGTTCGCCACGGCCGCGGTCGCCCTCGTCGAGCTGCGGCTGCGCCTGCCGGACGAGGGGTGCGGCTGCTTCGGTGAGCTGAGCGGCGCCCCGGTGGGGCGCCGGAGCATCGCGCGGGCGTTCGTCTTCGCGTCCGCGGCGGCGCTGACGCTCGGCGAACCGGCGAGCGGGTTCGAGGCGACGCTGGGGCTCGGCTGGTCCGGCCTCGGCGTGATCGCGCTGGAGGTGGCCGCACTGGCGGCGCTGTCGCCGGAGCTCCGCCCGGCGCTCGTCGGGCTCGGCTACCGGCCGCCCTGCGATCTGCGGGAGGTGCCGCTCGGGCGGACCATGGCGACGCTCCGAGCGAGCGCCGAGTGGCGCGCCCTCGCCCGGCGGATCACCGAGCCGGAGCCGGTGGACGTGTGGCGGGAGCTGTGCTGGCGGTATGTGGCCTATCCCGGCGCCGCCCGGGGGCGGCCGGTCATGGTGGTGTTCGCGGTCTCCTTGGAGGGGCGACACCCGGAGGTCCGGGCGACCGTGGTCGACGCGTCGACCGGCTCGGTGCTCCGCGAGCCGCCGGTGTCCGTCTCGGCGCCCGGGTAGCGGCCGGCGGATCAGTGCAGCAGGGTGGAACTCGTCATCGTCGGTCGTCCGTTGGGAATTCCATGAACGTAATGACGTGTCCCAAGTGCGGTGGGGGCATGCGCCAGTTCGAGCGCAGCAACATCGTCGTGGATCAATGCACCGAGTGCCGTGGCATCTTCCTGGACCGGGGAGAGCTCGAGCGCCTTGTCGACGCGGAGGCCGCGTGGCACGGAGGTGGCGGGGCCCGGCCGGCCCAGCACGCTCCGCCGCCGCCGCAGCAGCACGGCCGTCCCTACCCGTCGCGTGACCCGTACCGCGGGAGCGACCCGTACTACGGGAGCGACCCGTACTGGGGCAGTGACCGCCGTCGCCCCGGTATGCACGGGGGCCACGGAGGCCACGGAGGCCACTACAAGAAGCGCCGGAAGAGCTTCCTGGAAGGGCTCTTCGACGACTGAGCCCGTCGCCCGCGCCCGGGCGACCGCCCGGCCACGAGCGGGTGGTCGGGCGTCGGGGCCGCCGGGTTCCGAGCAGCATCGCGTTTTCTACTGTCGTCTAGTGATCGCGCTAGACGGCCGTAGAGAAGGCAAGTGAAGGGCACCGCCCGTCCGGGTCGGCAGGGGACTCCCAACCCGGACGGTGTCCTGAGGCTGGGGCTAGACCTGTTGTTTCCGCAGGTACTTCCCGAAGTGGGGAACGGTGAAGCCGATCTGCCCGCGCTCCGCGCTGTAGATGAGCCCCTTCTTGATCAGGCTGTCCCGGGCCGGGGAGAGGCTCGACGGCTTGCGCTCGAGCACCACCGCCACATCCGAGGTCGGCACCGGCTCGTCGCCGAGTGAGGCCATCGCCCGCATGTAGTCGCGCTCCGCGGGGGTGGCGCGTTCGTAGCGGCTGCCGAAGAAGCCCACCGCCAGCTCGGCCTCCGCCTCCGGCGCGGCCATCCGCACGTCTTCCGCAGTTATCGGGGTGTCGAGCGCCATATCCCACGTGACCTTGCCGTAGGCCTGGACGAAGAACGGGTAGCCGTCGGTCGCCTCGTAGAGCGCGTCGAGCGCCTCCCGCTCGAAGGTGACGCCCTCCTCGTCGGCCGGCATGGTCAGCGCGACGTCGGCCGCCTCGCGCGCCAGCCGGTCGATCCGCACGTAGCGGAACAGGCGCTCGGAGTAGCTCTTGCTGGCCGACAGCACCGACGGCAGGTGCGGCAGCCCGGCGCCGACCACGATCAGCGGCCCGCCGCTCTGCGACAGCTCGTGGCAGGCGGCGCAGAGCGCCGACACGTCGGCGGGCTGCACATCCTGCATCTCGTCGACGAAGAGGGCGATGCCCACGCCCAGGTCGGTCGCCACCGAGGCGGCGTCGACGAACAGCTCGGTGAGGTCGATCTCCAGGTCGCCGGAGTCGGCGCGGCCGCGCACGGCGGGAACGTCGATGCCGGGCTGCCACTGCGGGCCCTTGGCGGGCTTGGCGTCGCCGGACTTGGCCATGGCGAACGCCTTGAGCACGCCGAGCACCTGCTCGATGCGATCGGGGGCGCGATGCCGGGGGGCCAGCTCGCGCAGCGCCATGTGCAGCGCCGCCGCCACCGGCCGGCGGATGCTCTGCTCCGGGCGGGCCTCGATCTTGCCGGTCCCCCAGAGGCGCCGGATCGCCATCGAGCGGAACGCGTTGAGCAGCACGGTCTTGCCGACGCCGCGCAGCCCGGTGAGGATCAGGCTCCGCTCGGGGCGGTCGCGCGCCACGCGCTCCAGCACGACCTCGAACTGCTTCAGCTCACGGTCGCGGCCGGCCAGCTCGGGAGGGCGCTGCCCGGCGCCAGGGGCGTAGGGATTGCGCACGGGATCCACGACATCGGACTCTATGAGGCCGTATAGCGCTGGACCTAGAGTTTCGTAGAAAGAGCTACGGCGTGTCGCCACAGCGGTCGCCATGGATCCCCCTCCCCGCGTGACCGGATCGAATGCCTGTTCGATTCGAACACTGTAGCGAGGGTCGAGGAAGATCGCCACTGATTCCGGTGAGCCGTCGGTTAAGTGCCCGAAACGCGCCTTTTGTGGAGCGGGGACGGGGCCCCGGGGCAGGTCAGAAGAGGGCGGTCAGGTCGAGGGCCAGCGCGGTGCCGGCGGCGATCGCGATGGCCGCCAGGTACGCCAGGACGAGCCGGGTGTCGCGCAGCAGGCACTTGCCGCGGCGCAGCCCCGCGCGCCGGGCCCGGAGATACCCGGCGAACCCCAGCGCCGCGAAGAACAGCACCGCGACGGGCCCGAGCAGCCAGGCGAGCAGCGCCACCGTCGCGTACACGCAGAGCCGCAGCGGGTCGTACGTACCGGGCTCCTCGCCGCCACCCGCACCCGGGCCGGGCACCCCGCCCGGCCCGCGACCTGGTGCCGGCCCGGTGCCGGTGCTCGGGCCGGCGGTCATCGTGACTCCACGAGAGGTAGCTCCGGCCGTGCCCGGACCGGCTCGCCGGCGACCGCCGACAGCCGCTGCGCGGACAGCGGCGCCCAGGCCTGCACCGCACAGAACGGCGCGCACTGGTCCTGCGCCCCGCGCGTCCCCACGTGCACGCAGCACTGCGTGAGCCGTTCCTCGATCATGGTGTTGACGTCCATGAACGGCTTCACCGTGACCCGGACGACGCGCTCCCCGAGCATCCGGCGGAGCCGGGCACGCTGGCAGTGCGGGCAGAACGCGTTCACGTAGCGGTGGATGTGGTCGCCGCGCAGCGGCATTCCGGTGGTCATGATCGGCCTCTCACAGGCCACCACCCGAGTACAGGCAGCACGGCGGCACCGGCGAAGATCGGGGCATCGCTGCGCGACGCGTCGATCAGGGACAGGGCCAGGAGGCCCACGATGAGGTTGAGGACGATGAAGGCGCCGACGCCCCCGAACGCGGCGCCCACGGTGGCACAGCCGGTGTTGCCCTGGTTCCCCGGCGGCGGGCCGGGCGGCGGACCCTGATGAGGCCCGTCGTGGGGCGGCCCCTGGTGCGGCCCGCCGTGGAGCGGACCCTGATACGGCCCGCCCTGTGGTGGGTCCTGCGGCGCGCCCGGATACGGCCCGCCCTGGTGCGGTGGCCGGCCGTGCGGTGGCGGGCCCTGCGGCGGCCCGCCTCCCGGCGGCGGACCGTGCGGGGGCTCGTACGGTGGCGGTGTGCTCATCGAGTGGCCTCCACGGCGACAGGTCCCTGCCGGATGATCGGATCGTAGACACCCTGCCGGAAGCGAACGAGGGGTGCATGGGCTCGCCTGCGGCGCAGCCCGGGCAGCCGACGAGCCCCGCGGGCGCGTGCACCCCCCAGGGCAGCGAGGTGGGGCGGCCGGGCGGCTCGGTGAGCAGGCAGCCGATCCGGCCGACCGCCATGCCGAGCGCCACCGCGGGGGCGAACATGTCCCCCGTCTTCTCCCGGTAGCCCACGAGCCGCTTGGCGACGAGCACGCCGACGTACGCGCCGAGCAGTCCGCCGAGGATGCTGCGGGTGCCCAGCGTCCACGTCTCGGCGAAGGTCGGGTTGGTGGAGAGGTCGAGGTGCCGTGCCCAGCCGGACAGCCGCATGCCGGCGGCCCCGCCGAACAGCGCCCCGGCCACCACCGCGATCGTCTCGAACTGCACCCGGTCGCGCCCGTACGCCTCGCGCCAGAACAGCACGAACGCCACCGCCACCCCGAGCCCGACGAAGAAGTCGTGGGTGGGCACGGCGAACGTGCCGACGTGGAACAGGACCGGATACATCAGCGGAACCGTAGCGCGCCACGGTGACGGGCACGTCCGCCGTCACCGCCCGTACGCCCGGCGAACCGGGGCCGCCCGGCCGCGCCCGAGCCGGCCGTACGGAGGGCAAATGCGCCGGTCAGGGGCGGCGGGCACCTACGATGTCAGGAATATGGGGACACCACGGGCCGCGGTCGCGGCCGTACTGTTCATCGCCGTTTCGGTGGCCGGCTGTGGCTCGGGCCCCGAGCGCGGTTCCGGCGGTCCGCCCGGCTCACCGTCGCCCACCGGCACCGCGACGCGGATCACGCCCACGCCCGCGCCGTCCCCGACCGCCACCCTCCCCGCGCGGTTCAGCAGTGAGATCGAGCGCATCGACGCGGCGACCCGCAAGCGCATGCGGCCCTCCTACCGGCCCGGCTGCCCGGTCCCGCTGTCGGAGCTGCGGTACCTGCGGATGACGTACTGGGGCTTCGACGACGAGCCGCACACCGGCGAGATGGTCGTCGCCGGCGACGTCGCCGAGGATGTGGTCACGGTGTTCCGCCGGCTGTACGACGCGCGGTACCCGATCCGCCGCATGGAGCTGGTGGACGAGTACGAGGGCAGCGACTTCGAGTCGATCGAGGCGAACAACACATCCGCGTTCAACTGCCGCCGCGCCGAGGGCTCCACCAACTGGTCCAACCACGCGGCCGGCCGGGCGATCGACATCAACCCGTGCCAGAACCCGTACGTCTATGCCGACGGGCACATCAGCCACCCGCAGTGCCGGCGGTACGTGGACCGCGACCGGGAGTCGCCGGGCATGGTGCACGGGGGCGATGTGGTGGACCGGGCGTTCCGCTCGATCGGCTGGGAGTGGGGCGGCCGGTGGTCCGGCGCCCGCGACTACCAGCACTTTTCCGAGAACGGGCGGTGACGGGAGTCGCGCCCTCCGCGTCCTGGAATGTCCGGCCGAGACCGTAGGATCTTCTCCGTGGAGAACGCCCCCGAGCGTCGTTTCGCGGCGCCCGAGCGCCGTGGGCGTCGCACGCTGCCCTGGGCCGTCGCCGCGGCGCGGCGGGCGCCGACTCCGCGTGCGCCAGCGCGCGCAGGTTGGGCAGCCCGTGCCGGAGCGCGAAGAACATCAAAATGACCGTGCCGAGCAGCACCAGCACGCTGATGGATAGCCCCATGAAGCCGGCCCACAGGTTGTGCTGCGCCACCCAGGCCGAGCCGCGCAGGGCGAGGTCGTGCAGCAGGAAGCCGGCGGTGAACCAGCACAGCAGCACCAGCCCGTAGCGCCGCACGAGGTCGAGCGCGCGGACCGGGAGCATGAGGGGGGATTCGGAGCGCATCGGGCGAGATGCTACCCGCTGACCAGCCAAATCGGGTCAGCGGGAGGAACCACCGCTCAGCGGTGCGGATCCTGCCCGGTCGGGCGCAACAGGATCTCGTTCACGTCGACCTCGGAGGGCTGGGCGACCGCGTACAGCACCGCGCGGGCCACGTCGTCCGCGGAGAGCATCGGGGCGTCCGTACGGTTCCCCCGCTGCATGTCGGTCGCGACCTGGCCGGGCTGCACGATCGTGACCCGTACGCCGGTGCCGACGCATTCGGCCCGGATGTTCTGCGCCATCCCGGTCAGCGCCCACTTGGTGGCCGAGTAGAGGTTCCCCGGGCGCACGCCCCGGCCGGCCCCCGAACCCGTGAACAGCAGGTGGCCGCGGGTTTCGACCAGTGCGGGCAGCGCGGCTCGGGCGGTGATCGCGGGCCCGTACACGTTGGCCAGCACCATCTCCCGCCAGTCGTCCGGATCGGCCTGACCGCCGAGGAAGGTGCCGCCCACCGAGACACCCGCGTTGGCGAACGCCACGTCCACCCGGCCGAACTCCGCCCGGGCCCGCTCGACGAGCGCGGAGACCTGGGTCCAGTCGGTCACGTCGCACGGTACGGGTAGCGCGCGCCGCGCCCCGCCCAGCTCGTCGGCGAGCGCGGCCAGCCGGTCCGCCCGCCGGGCCGCCAGCACCACCCGGTAGCCCGCCTCGGCGGCGTGCCGCGCGGTGGCCGCGCCGATGCCCGCCGAGGCTCCAGTGATCAAGAACACGGGGTCGGTCATGCCATCACCCTAGATACCGGCGACCGGATCGGACGGCAGGCGTGTTTGAATCGAGGACGGATCGGCTCCCGGACAGGGGAGGACTTCGTGGGTGGCGGCGACGGCAACGGCTGGGTGATGTGCGACCTCGGCCACGACCACTGGGGCTTGAACGGGGCCGCCGGCCTGCTCATCCACCATCGGGACGCCGAGGGCACCTCGCACGTGCTGCTCCAGCGCCGCTCCCGGTGGAGCCACCAGGGCGGCACCTGGGGGGTACCGGGCGGCGCCCGGGACAGCCATGAGGACAGCATCGCCGCCGCGCTGCGCGAGGCGGAGGAGGAGGTCTTCTGTGATCTCGACGCGCTGCGCGTCCAGGGCATCTACTCCGACGACCACGGCGGCTGGTGCTACGACACCGTCATCTGCGCGGCCGACAGCCGGATCGAGGCGCGGCCGGGCAACTGGGAGACCGACGCGATCCGCTGGTTCACGCTGGCGGAGGTGGGGCGGCTGCGGCTGCACCCCGGCTTCTTGGCGACGTGGGACATGACCCGTACGGCGCTGGACCGGCTGGTGCTGATCGTGGACGCGGCGAACGTGATCGGGTCCCGGCCGGACGGGTGGTGGCATGACCGGGCCGGGGCCGTACGGCGGCTGCGCGACCGGCTCGCGCCGCTCCCCACCGCCGGGATCGCGGATGCCGCGCTGCCCGGGGAGGCGGACCGGCCCGGCCTGGGCCGGTGGTACCCGGAGGTGCGGCTCGTCGTGGAGGGCGAGGCGCGTGCGGTGGAGCCGGTGCCCGGGGTCACGGTGATCGCGGCGACGGGTTCCGGTGATGACGCGGTCGTGGCCGCGGCGATGGACCGACGGGCCGGCGACATCCCGCTCGTGGTGACCGCGGACCGGGAGCTGCGGCGGCGCTGCGAGGCGGTCGGTGCCACGGTGACGGGTCCGAGCTGGCTGCTCGGGCTGCTCGACGCCCGGGACGGCATGCCGTGACCCGGGTCGAGCCCGCCGCGGACGCCTGGGGGTGTGCGGCGTGGCGGTGTTGATCGACGCGCCGATGTGGCCGGGGCCACGTGGGCTGTGCTGGTCGCACCTGATCAGCGACGTGACGTTCGACGAGCTGCACGCGTTCGCGGCCGAGCTGGAGCTGCCGCCGCGGCTGTTCGAGCGCGACCACTACGACGTCCCGGAGACGCTCTACGACCGGGCCGTACTGCTCGGCGCAGAGCCCGTCTCCTGCCGAGCCATCGTCACCCGCCTCCACGCCGCCGGCCTCCGCCGCAGAAAACCCCCCAGCGTCGCCCCCGCCCAGGCCCGCCAAGATCAACAAATTGGGGGAAGGAATTTGTAGGGGAACCCGCAGGTCGTGGGTGCAAAATCCTTCCCTCAACTTGTGGGTCGCAGGCGGCGGAGCTCCTTGCGGATGTTGGTGCGGGCCCGAGCCTCCCAGAGGGTGCGGCCGCGTTCGGTGCGGAACAGTGCTTGGGCTGTGAGGAAGCGGTCCAGGATCGCGGCGCGTCCGGTGCGGAAGGCGGCGTCCGGGACGTGCGCGTACTCCGCGCGGATGGCGTTCGCATAGGCCGCGTACGCCTCCGGCGTCCCGCCGAGGACGGCCAGGTCCGCATCGGTCAGTACGGCGCCGTCGGCGTCCCCAGGCTGTGGATCGTGGCCGGCGGTCAGGCGGACCAGCCGCGCCACCGTATGCACGCGGTGCGGCGGGAGCCCGAGCCGGGGCAGCCGCGCGGTGGCGAGTTGCGCGCTGCGCTCCTCGTCGCGCCCGGGGATCCCGTCGTACACGGCGTCGTGGAACCACGCCGCGAGCCGTACGGCGTCGGGATCGTCGGCGTCCGCCGCCAGCTCGTCCACGGCGGCGAGCACCGCGGTGAGGTGGGTCGTCGTGTGATACCTACGGTGCGGCTCGGCCCAGCGGGCGCGCAGCTCCGCCCCGACGGCCCGCGCGGCCGGCGTGTCTCCTGCCGTCGACCGCCAGGCGGCGCGGAGATCGATCTCCACACGGCCCAGGCTAACGGCCCACACCCGGCCCATTCGCGGAGACGACCTCCGCGTGCTCCTCCCTCCGGTCACCCAAGCGGCCACGGTGAGCCGCCCTACCCCGTCAGCCGGGCCCGGCGCCGCTCGGTCACCCCGCACGGGCTGCGCCACACCACCGCCACCCAAGCGTCCGCCCCAGTTCTGAGCGATCCCCGAGGGCCCTGGCGGCGGAGCCTAGTCGGGGAAGGGCTCGCCCTCCCGATCACCTGAGGCCACGGTGGGGCTCGCCCGATCACCCGAGGCCACGGTGAGGCCTCGCCCCCGGGTCACCATGGTGGCCGGCGGTGAGGGGCGGCTGTGGTGTGGCGGCGGGTCAGAACGGGGTGGGGGCGGCGGTGCGGAGGGCCTCGATGACGCTGGTGAGGTGGGCGCGCATGGCCTGCTCGGCCGCGTTCGGGTCGTGCGCCAGGATGGCGTCGACGATCGCCAGGTGCTCGCGTAGGGAGACGGCCGGGCGGCCTGGCTGCATGGCCAGTCGGAACTGGTGCCGTACGCTCTGTGCGCGCAGCCGCTCCAGCATGCCCGTGGCGGTGGCCTGCCCGCCGATCTCCCGGATCCGCCGGTGCAGCTCCTGGTTGCACTGCGAGTAGCCGAGCACGTCTCCGGCGCCGACCGCGTCCCGCATCCGCGTGCCGATCGTCCGCAGCTCCTCGGCCTCGTCGGCGGTCGCCCGCTCCGCCGCCTTGGCCGCGCACAGCCCTTCGAGGACCATCCGCACCTCGGAGATCTCGATCGCCTCGTCCAGCGAGATCGCCCGGACCCGCGCCCCGCGGTGCTGGACCCGCTCCACCAGGCCCTCGTTGCTGAGCTGGAGCAGCGCGGCCCGTACGGTGGCGCGGCTGGCGGAGAAGCGCTCCGACAGGTCGGCCTCGACGAGCCGCTGGTCCGGCACGAACTCACCGCGTGCGATCGCGTCGCGCACCGCGTCCAGCACCGAGGCCGGACCGGTGGCCGACTGCATGGCCGGCTGCTTGGCCGGCTGCTTGGCCGGCTGCGTAGACGGCTCGGTGGCCTTGGCCCGCGCCTCGCCGGTGCGCGCCGGCCGCGATCCCCCCTGAGCTGGTGGCACGTCCCTCTCCCAGAACGCCGCCGGATCGCCCGGCCGGTCGGCGGGGAGGGGGCGGCGATTTTGTCGCCAATTTTGTTCGCTAGATTACCAAGAAGCCTTGGCGTCCCTGGTGAGGAGATCGAACCGTGAGCGGGCCGGACGGAATCAGTGTCGCAGTCCTCGGGCTCGGCGAGGCCGGTGGCGCCATCGCCACGGACCTCGTCGCGGCAGGTGTCACGGTGCGCGGGTACGACCCCGCACCCGAGGTCCAGGCCCCCGCGGGCGTGACCGAGACCGGCAGCGAGGCGGAGGCGGCGCGCGGCTGCGACGTCGTGCTCAGCGTCAACAGCGCGAAGGCCGCGGTGGACGCGCTCCGCGCCGGGCTGGCGGGGACGGCGGCGGGCACCGTCTGGGCGGATCTCAACACCACCGCCCCGCAGACCAAGCGCACCCTCGACGGCATCGTCGCGGACTCCGGCAGCGGCGTCGCCTTCGTGGACGTCTCGCTGATGACGCCGGTGCCCGGGTTCGGGCTGCGCACGCCGATGCTCGTCTCCGGCGGGGGTGCCGCCCGCTACGCGGAGCTGCTCGGCCCGCTGGGCGCTGGGGTGGAGGTGCTGGGGGGTCCCGCCGGGCTCGCGGCCGAGCGCAAGCTGCTGCGCAGCGTGTTCTTCAAGGGCATGGCCGCCGCCGTGGTGGAGGCGCTGGAGGCCGGGCGGGCGGCCGGGTGCGAGGAGTGGCTCTGGGGCAACATCGCCGACGAGCTGTCGCGCGCGACCGACGCCACCGTCCAGCGGATCGTGGACGGCAGCTACCGGCACGCGGTGCGGCGCACCACCGAGATGCAGGCGGCCGGCGACATGCTCGTCGACCTCGGCGTCGAGCCGGCCATCGCCTACGCCAGCCGCGACCTGCTCAAGCGCATCACCGGCGCCGAACCACCCGCGCCGCCGACCGCGAGCCGCTGACCCCGCGCGATCGCCTCAGCCGCCCGCAGCGCCGAAACGCCCGCAGCGCCGGGCGAAAGCCGCTGAGTCCGCGGCCGCCTCGACCGCCCGGGGCCCGCCGGCCGAGAGCCGCCGAGCGCTCGGCCGCCTCACCCGCCGAACTGGGCGCGCAGTGCCGCCGCACGGGCCGGGGTCCAGCCCTCGGGGGCGGCGATCTCGCCCCACGCGTCGGCGGCCTCGGCGCCGTAGTCGTGGCCGATGCCCGGTGGCATCTGCACGGAGAACACCATGTCCGCGGTGAGCTGCCAGAACGTCACGAACGGATACCACTGGAAGTTGGGCAGCACGTTGTCGCCGCGCGGTTCCTCCAGCCAGTCCGGCCGGTGCAGCATCAGCCGGGGCGACCACCACACGATCGGATCGGAGGCGTGCTGCAGGTAGACGACCCGGGGGAACTCCCAGGGCGCGTACGGCCGGGCCAGATCGGAACCGCGGTCCGCGAACCGGACGGTCCGGCCGTCCTGGTAGACGGGCCTCGTCTCGGTGCTGCCGTAGTCGCGGTTCGCGATCAGCTCCCGGCGCAGCACGCTGGACTCGGGCGGGCCGACGAGCAGCATGCCGTCGGTGCGCGTGCGGATGTCGTCGAGGTCGCCGAAGACGGACTCGGCGCCGAGCGCGCCGAGACTCTCGCCGAACACGAACAGCTTGGGCCGCTTCTCCTCGGGGATGCGTGACCACCGCGCGTGGACCTGCTCGAACAGCTCCTCGGCCGCCGCGCGCGCCCGGTCCTGGTCGACCACGAAGGACAGCCAGCTGGGAAGGTACGAGTACTGGATCGCCGCGAGCGCGGTGTCGCCGTTGTACAGGTACTCCAGCGGGTCGACCGAGTCGGAGTCGACCCAGCCGGTGCCGGTGGTGGTGATCAGGCAGATGGCCTCGCGCTCGAACGCGCCGGTCCGCTCCAGCTCGCGCACCGCCAGCGTGGCGCGCTCCGTCACACTGGGGGCCGAGTCGAGGCCGACGTACACCCGGGCCGGGTTCACCGGCGCCGCGCCGCTGAACGCCCGCAGCTGCTCGGGCCGGGGCCCCTCGGTGACGAACCGCCGGCCCTGCCGGCCCAGCGAGGCCCAGGACACCAGGGACGACACGCTGCCGGAGACCATCGGGTTCGCCGGTGGCGCCACGCCGGGGTTGAGCTCGCTGTTCACCGCGGCGAAGCTGTTGTTCGCGCCCCGCATCAGCACGTCCGCGACGAGCCCGTTGAGGCTGGCCAGGAACAGCGCGGTGACCGCGACCGTGGCCACGGCCTTGGCCAGCAGCACGGGGATCCACCGGCCGAGGAACCGGCCGAGCCGGACGACCGCGCTGCGCAGCGCCCGGACGAGCGCGATCAGCACGGTGAACAGCACCCCGGTCACCACCGGGACGGCGAGGTAGGACGTCGCCGAGGGCGGCTCCAGCCCGATCGTGCGGTGGATCTCGCTCTGCCAGACCGTGCCCCGGTACATCGAGATCGGGACCAGCAGGGCGCTCAGCCCGCCGAGCACGGGCCAGGCCAGCTCGCGCAGGCGCTCCGTGGCGGGCCGGGCGCGCGCGGACAGGACGTGCGCGGGCATGGCGTGCGCACGCAGCACCCTGCCGGCCAGCCGACCACCATGCCGGACCAGGAAGCCGATCGTCACCCCGACCAGATAGCCGGTCGCGGCCAGGATGCCGGACACGAGACCCTGCATCAGCCAGCCGCGCGGGAGCAGCGACGGGGTGAGGGACAGGCAGAAGAACAGCACGCCGATGGCCGAACCGGCGAAGTTGAGGCGCGCCACGGTCACTCCGGTGACCAGGCTGCGGCCGGCCGCGGCGAAGACACGCCGCTCGGCACCCCCGATCGCCGCCATCAGTGGCCTCCCCCCGCACGTCCCGCCCACGCCGGCGTGTGCGTGGCCGGGGTCATGCGCCCCGTCTCGGCCTGGCGCTCCCCTGCCATGACGTACCCAGGCGCGGATTTTTTCCTACATGATCGGGTTGTCCGGGGATGCCCGGAAGCGGCACAGCGGGCGCGGATCTCGGCCGGGATCGGCCTCCGATCGGGGTCTTTCGGCCCTGGCCTCGCGGAGGCGACCTCGGCCGCCCAGGTCAGGGCCACGTCCCCTACGCTGTTCGCGGCGCGAAGGAGGGGGCGGCGGTGCTGTACCGCATCTTGAGGCGGATCGTTCGCACGCTGGTCCTGGTCGGCTGCCGGCCGGTGATCGAGGGTGTGGAGAACCTGCCCGCCACGGGCCCGGTGATCGTCGCGGGCAATCACCTGTCCTTCATGGACAGCGTGCTGATCCCGGCGATCGCGCTGCGGCGCATGACGTTCCTGGCGAAGGCCGAGTATTTCGAGGGCTCGGGGCTCGGCGGGACGCTGAGCCGGTGGTTCTTCACCTCCATGGGGCACGTGCCGGTGCCGCGCACGGGCCGGCGCGCCTCGCTGCAGTCGCTCGAGCTCGCGCTCGAGGTGCTGCGGCGCGGGGGCGCGTTCGGCATCTACCCCGAGGGCTCGCGCTCGCCGGACGGCCGCCTCTACCGCGCGCGCACCGGCGTCGGCTACCTCGCGCTCGCCTCCGGCGCGCCCGTCGTGCCGGTCGGGCTGGTGGGCACCGCGGAGCTGATGCCGATCGGCGCCCGGCTGCCCCGGCTGCGCCGCTTCACCCTGCGCTTCGGCGCGCCGCTGGACTTCTCGGAGCACCTGGGGCAGGAGCGCTCGGCCCGGCTTCGCCGGCAGGTGGCGGACGAGGTCATGGAGGCGATCGGGGCGCTCTCCGGCCAGGAGCGGGCGGGCGTCTACAACGAGCGCGCGGAGGCCTGAGCGCCGTGCCCCCCGGCCCCGTCTTCGCGGAACGGGTGTCGCGCGCCATTCCAGCCCCCAGAATGGGGCGTGCACAGGACCGGAATGGGTGGAATCGAGGGCATAGGTCCCGGTCTCATGGGCAGTGGTTTCACGGGTAACGCTCTCACGCGACGTGAGAGACGGGGAGTGGAGACGCATGACAGGTGGAGTGGGCGAAGCCCGCGACGATCCCTTCGACGTCCGGACGGAGTTGCTGACGGACTGCGCCGTCGTACGGGTCGCCGGCGACATCGACGTCGTCGCGGCCGTGCGGCTCAGGGAGAAGGTCGGACTGGCGCTCACGTGGCTGAACCCTCCGTGCGTGATCTTCGACCTCACCGAGGTCGACTTCTGTGACTCGAGCGGGCTGAGCGTGATGGTCTCCGCGCTCAAACAGGCCCGGGGGGACGGCGGCCGAGTGGTGCTCGGCGGCGCCAAGGGGGCCTGCCACCGCGCGCTCACCCGATCCGGACTGGCTACGGTCTTCGAGATGCACGACACCGCCGAGGCCGCCGTGCGATCCGCCGAGGGAGGAGCCGGCTCCGGCCCCGGGCGGGGACCGGCCCGCGGCTCGGACCCGAACCCCGACGCCGGCACCCCCGCACCCGGGCCGAACGGACGGCTGCGTTCATCCCGGTAGTGCTGACGACCGATCTCGCTCGACGGTGCCCATGCCCAGGTCGGCCCGGCTGCCCGACGCGTACCCCGCCCGATAGCCCGCGGTGCTGTGCGTGCGCTCCGCGTGGCCCTTGCCCAGCCGGGGGAAACGCCGGCCGAACTCCGCCCGCACCCGCTCCGAATCGCGGGCGAGCACGACCTCCGCGCCGCCTTCGCCGCCCGCCCGGCCCTCCTCCGCGATCCGGCCGCGCATCGCCGCGATGCGCTCGGCCACCGCGTGTCCGTACGCCCGGAGGAAGGAGCGGTAGAACCGGGCCCGCTCGCCGGCCAGCATGTGCTTCGGCAGCGCGCCCCATTCGCGCAGCGGCCGCATGTGCCGCTCCGCCTCCCGGCGGGCGGCCTGCTCCATCTGCAGCCCGAGCGAGGCCAGCAGCAGCTCCACCGCGCCCAGCGCGGAGGCGGTGCCGACGACGAGCAGGGTGCGGTCGTGCGACCCGGCCGTGTTTCCGCGCAGCGCGACCATGCACCCGTAGGCCCGGGCCACCGCGGCCATCGCCGTTGCCCGGGACTTGCCGTGCCCGCCCACGCCGATGATGGTGTGCTCGATCATGCCGACCCCCTCGGGCTCCCGGCCCGCGTCGCTGCGGGCCTCGGCCTCCGCGATGGAGTGGCGGGTCATCAGCTCGGCGGCCTTGGCCGTGAAGGCCTGCGACTCCTCGTCGGTCACCGCGGGATCCGCCGCCTTGCGGAGCAGGGCACGGACGCGTTCGATCATGCGAGTCTGAGCGTCGCCGGACATGGTGATCTCCCCGTGTGATTCGCCGTGTCGTCCACCCGGGGGCGGGATCGCCCCCGAAGACGGGCCGCCACGGACGTCTCACCACCATCACGTCGAAAACCTGCTGTGCCCCTTTGGGCGAGCCGAGCTCGCATCATCGGCCGCAGGCGGCTCCGGTGGGACCACCGTAGCGGGAGGCACCGACAGCGCGGGCGGAGCCGGCCGGGTCACCGGTCGCGGAGCAGCACCCCGGCCACCCCGACGACCAGGAAGACCACGAGAGCCCAGCCCAGCGCGTCGAACATGCCGATGAAGATGCCGCCGCCGAGCACGGCCTGGGCGAGCCACACGATCGCGCCCGCCCCCGCGGCCGGCGCCAGCGCGAAGCGCCAGGGGAAGGCGGCGGCCCACTTGCGGGCCCGTACCTGCTCGCCGCTCGGCGGGCGGAGCAGGCCGGCCCCGGTGCCCGCGATGCACAGCGCGGCCACCCCCGCCGCGACGATCTCGGCCGGGCCGTTGATGGTCACCAGCCACAGCAGCGACCCGATCAGCCCGCCCGCGAGCGCCGCCGGCCAGTGCCAGAGCAGCGTCGCGGCCGCGACCGGAGTCGACGCGTTGCCAGATTCGAGCGTCATGTTGCGCTCCTCGGTCGTTTCCATACCCGAAGCATCGCCGCGCGGGCCCCTCCCGCCATCCGGGACGGCCCCCGGCGCGACCCTGACCGGACCCTGACCCGCCCCGTACGGCCCGCCCGCGCGGCCCGGGTGCAGGCCCGGGACGCCCGCCGAACGCGCAGGCAGACGCGGCCGCACACCCCTGGGCCGATCACCCCCACGGCACGTACGGTGCCCCCATGGGCGCGGACGCGTGGCTGCGGCGGGAGGGGTGCTTCACGCCCGGCACGCCCGACTGGGCGTACGTGCCCATCGACGTTCCGCCCGGCATCGGCGTGCTGGAGGTCCGCTGCGCCTACGACCGCTCCCCCGGGAACTCCCTCGACCTGGGCGTCTTCGACCCGGCCGGGCACGGGCCGGGCGGCGCCGGGTTCCGCGGCTGGTCGGGCGGCGCCCGGGACCGGTTCACGATCGCCGCCGGCCACGCCACGCCCGGGTATCTGCCGGGGCCGATCACGCCGGGCCGCTGGCATGTGGCGCTGGGGCCGTACACGGTCGCGCCGCACGGGCTGAGCTGGACGCTGGATGTCCGGCTGGGCGCCGGGGCGGGGGTGACGCCCGAGCCCTGCCCCGCCCCGCCGCGCGCGGCGGGGCGAGGCGCCGCCTGGTACCGGGGTGACCTGCACACGCACACCGTGCACTCGGACGGTCGGCGGACCCCCGACGAGCTGGCCGCCGCCGCGGCCGACGCGGGGCTCGACTTCATTGCCTCCACCGAGCACAACACGCCGAGCGCGAACCTCGTCTGGGGCCGGCACACCCGTCCCGGCCTGCTGGTCATCCCGGGCACCGAGGCGACCACCCGGGACGGGCACATGCTCGCCTTGGGCCTGCCGCCGGGCGGGTGGGCGGAGTGGCGGCATCGCGCGGCCGACGGCGCGCTGCCGGGGGTGGCCGCCGGGATCCGGGACGGCGGCGGGCTCGCCGTGGCGGCGCACCCACACACCACCTGCCTGGGCTGCGACTGGCGGTTCGGCTACCGCGACGTGGACGCCGTGGAGGTGTGGAACGGTCCCTGGGGAGAGGACGACGAGGCGGCCCTGAGGACGTGGGACGGGTTGCTGCGCGCCGGCGTACGGCGACCGGCCGTGGCGGGCAGCGACACGCACACGCCCGAGCAGCCGGTGGGGTCGCCGCAGACGGTGGTGTGGGCCGAGGAGCTGTCCACGTCCGCCGTGCTGGCCGGGATCCGCGCCGGCCGCTCTTACCTGGCCGCGTCGCGGGACATCGGGGTGGACCTCACCGTCCGAGCCGATCCGGCGGGCGAGGCGGCCGGGCCGGGGCGGGTGCTGCGCCTGCCGCCCGATACGGAGGTGCAGGCCCGGGTGGAGGTCGGCGGCGTCCCGTACGGCGAGATCGCGCTGCACACCCGCGACGGCCCGCGCGTACGGTCCCGCGGCGACGGGGTGGTGACCTGGCGGGGGCGGGCCGCGGAGTTGGGGTACGTACGCGCCGAGATCCGCCACGCGGGCGGAATGGCGGCGCTCACGAACCCGGTCTTCGTCGAGGCGTAGCGGACCTCGTACGACAATCCGGGATCCGGCCCTCCACCCCCCTTGACGTGCGCAGTCGAGATTGTTAACAATCTGTGTCACCATTATGGCGACAAATGACTCAGGGGTGACGACATGGCCGACCATCCGACTCCGTCGGAGCGGGCGCGGGAGCTTGTTGCGGGAGCCTATGACCTGCACCTTCATGTGGCACCCGACGTGATGAAGCGGCGCGTCGACGACCTCTCGCTGGCCCCGCGCTTCGCCGAGGTGGGTCTCGCCGGGTTCGTCCTCAAGTCGCACTACGTGCCGACCGCCGAGCGAGCGGCCGTCGTACGGGCCGCGGTCCCCGGCTTCGGCGCGCTCGGCGCGATCACGCTGAACGGCTCGGTCGGCGGCATGAACCCCATCGCCGTAGAGATCCTCGCCCGCAGCGGCGGCCAGTTCGTCTGGCTGCCCACCGTGGACAGCTCCAACCAGCGCGAATGCCAGGCCAAGGAGCCCGAGGGCGCCAAGCCGCCGATGTGGGCCCAGCTGCAGGAGGAGCTGCGTGCCGAGGGCATGGCCGCCGACCCGGTGGACGTGCTCGACGGCGACGGCAAGGTCCTCGAGATCACCCGGCAGGTGCTGCGGGTGATCGCCAAGCATGACCTCACGCTGGCCACCGGCCACCTGAGCTCGGACGAGATCGAGACCGTCATGGACGCCGCGGTCGCCGAGGGCGTACGGCGCATCGTCGTCACCCACCCCGAGTTCACCTCGCAGCGGGTCGCGCTGGAGCGGCAGCAGCGGCTGGCCGCCAAGGGCGCGCTGCTCGAGCGCTGCTTCACGACCCCGTACACCGGCAAGGTCGACTGGCGCCTCTGGCTGGACAACATCCGCGCCTGCGGCCCGGAGGCCTCGGTGCTGACCAGCGACCTCGGCCAGCCGTTCAACCCGCCGGTGGAGGACGGGCTGGCGCTGCTCGCCGACCGGCTGCTCGAGGACGGCTTCACCGACGACGACGTACGGACCATGGCGGTCCGCAACTCGCGGTTCCTCGCCGCCGCCGACCGCGAGGAGGAGAAGTGACCGAGCCCCGCAGGATGCTGGTGGTCGGGGCGCACAGCGCGGACTTCGTCTGGCGGGCCGCGGGCGCGATCGCCGTGCACACCGCCGCGGGCGGCGAGGCCGTGGTGGTGGCGCTCTCCTACGGCGAGCGCGGCGAGTCCGGCGAGCTGTGGAAGCAGCCCGGGCAGACCGAGGTGAACGTCAAGCGGATCCGGCACGCGGAGGCGGAGAAGGCGGCCAAGGCCGTCGGCGCCCGGCTGGATGCGTTCGACCTCCGCGACTACCCGCTGCGCCCGGGGCCCGAGGGGATCGACCGGCTCGCCGAGCTGATCCGCGACTTCGCGCCGCACGTGGTGCTCACCCACCCCGACAAGGACCCCTACAATCCCGACCACCCCGTCGCGCACAGCGCCGCCGCCCAGGCCCGGCTGCTGGCGGCCGGCTCCGGGGTGGCCAGCGGGTTCCGTACGGCGCCGCCGTCGGAGTTCCTCGTCTTCGAGCCGCATCAGCCGGAGTTGTGCGGATTCACCCCGACCGTGTTCGTCGACATCACCGCGGTGTTCGACCGCAAGGTGGAGGCGATGGCGGCCATGGAGGCGCAGCAGTACCTGCAGGAGTACTACCGGGAGCGCGCCGGGCACCGCGGCAACCACGCCCGCAAGGCGACCGGGAACTCCGCGATCCGCCAGGCCGAGGCGTTCCAGCGGCTGCTGCCGAACGTGGTGGCCGCGCTGTGAACGCGGTCGACGAGCTCGCGCGGGCCGGCGTGGCGAGCGTGTACGAGGCGGGCGGCCGTACCGGGCTGGTCGACGCGGACCTGGAGCCGCTGCTGCCCGGCTCACGGGTGGCCGGACCGGCCCGTACGGCGCTCTGCGGGCAGGACGACAACCGCGCGGTGCACGAGGTGATGTCCCGGGTACGGCCCGGGGACGTGCTCGTCCTGACCATGCCGGAGCCCCGCCCGGTGGCGCTCGTCGGCGACCTGCTCGCCACCCAGGCCAAGGCGCACGGCGCGGCCGCGATCCTGGTGAACGCGTCCCTACGGGACGTCGCCGACCTGCGCGAGCTCGGGCTGCCGGTGTGGACCCGGTGGCGCCGGGTGCGCGGCGCGGACAAGAACGTCCGCGGCGCGGTGGACGTGCCGGTGACGGTGGGCGGCTGTCCCGTCAACCCCGGCGACACGGTCGTGCTCGACGACGACGGCGCCTGCGTGGTGGCGGCGGGGGACCTGGACAAGACCGTGCGGGCCGTACGGGAGCGGCTAGAGAAGGAGGCGGGCCTGCGCGAGCGCTGGCTGGCCGGCGAGCTCAGCTACGACGCGTACGGCATGCGCGCCGCCGACGAGGGCCGGACATGACAGGCCCGGACACGACAGAGCTGCTGCGGATCGACGGGCTGACCAAGCAGTTCGTCAAGGACGACATGGGCGTCGTGGCGCTGCGCGACTTCAGCCT
Source organism: Streptosporangiales bacterium (assembly GCA_009380095.1). Classification (GTDB taxonomy): domain Bacteria; phylum Actinomycetota; class Actinomycetes; order Streptosporangiales; family Streptosporangiaceae; genus WHSL01. The sequence continues at coordinate 20,886 of WHSL01000081.1, forward strand.
CACCGTCGAGCGAGGCTCGTTCGTCACCGTCCTCGGGCGCAGCGGTTGCGGCAAGTCGACCCTGCTCAACCTGGTGGCCGGGCTGGTCCCGCCGAGCTCGGGCACGATCGCGTACAACGGCCGGAACGTCACCGGCCCGACCACGGAGATCGGCTACCTGACCCAGTCGGACACCCTGATGCCGTGGCGGGACGTACGGCGCAACATCGAGATGCCGATGGAGATCGCCGGGGTGCCCGCACGGAAGCGCGCCGAGCGCTCCCGCGAGCTCATCGCGACGGTCGGGCTCGACGGGTTCGAGCGGCACTACCCGCGCGAGCTCTCCGGGGGCATGCGGCGGCGGGCCACGCTGGCCCGCATGCTCAGCGCCGACCCGGAGACGCTCCTGCTGGACGAGCCGTTCGGCGCGCTGGACGCCCAGCTCCGCAAGGAGATGCAGACCGAGCTGCTGCGGCTGTGGCAGGGCAGCGGGCAGACCGTGGTGTTCGTGACCCACGACATCGAGGAGGCCCTGCTCCTCGGCGACCGGGTGGTGGTGCTCGGGCGGCTGGGCCGGATCGTGCTGGACAAGCCGATCGAGCTGGCCCGCCCGCGGGACGCGGACGTGCTCCGCGTCGACCCGGCCTTCGTCGCCCTGCACGGGGAGCTGAACGAGGCACTCAAGGAGGGGGCGAAGACGTGAGCACCGAGGTGGCCGCGCCGTCACACACCGTCCCGCTGGAGCGCACCTGGTGGGAGCGGAACGGCCGGTCGGCCGTGGTGTGGACCGCGCGGACCGTACTGATCGTGGCGCTGCTGGCCGCCTGGGAGTGGTCGGCGGAACGCCTCTTCGACCTCACCTTCACCAGCCGGCCGAGCGACATCTTGACGCGGCTCGTGGAGTGGAACGCCGACGGGACGCTCTGGATCCACACCTGGATCACGCTGCAGGAGGTCCTGCTGGGCTTCGGCCTGGGCGCGGTCACCGGCGTGCTGGCCGGGTTCGCGCTGGCCTCGCTGCCGCTGGTCTACCGGGTGCTCGAGCCGTTCATCATGGCGCTGTACGCCATCCCCAAGGTCGCCCTGGCTCCGCTGTTCATCATCTGGTTCGGCATCGGGCTGAGCATGAAGGTGCTGCTGGCCGCGGCGACCGTGTTCTTCCTGGTGTTCCTCAACACCGCCGCCGGCGTACGGGAGGTCGACCGCCAGTTGGTCGACGCCGTACGGCTGATGGGCGGCGGGCGTCGCGAGATCGCCCTCAAGGTGGTGCTGCCGGCCTCGATGACCGGCGTCCTCACCGGCCTCAAGGTGGCGATCCCGTACGCCCTGATCGGAGCCGTGATCGGTGAGCTGGTGGCCTCCAACCGGGGGCTCGGCTACCTGATCAACGACGCCGCCGCACAGTTCGACACCGCCGGAGTCTTCGCAACCCTCGTCGTGCTCAGCGTGATCGCGGCGATTCTGAACCTGGGAGTGAGCATGATCGATCGACGCGTCGGCAGATGGAAGCCGCTGGAGGCCCGGCGATGAGCCGGCGCCTGCGTACGCCGTCCCTGCTCGCCACGGTATTGGCCCTGGTCGTGGCGGCCTCCGGGTGCGCGGATCGCGGTTCGGACACGGCGGCGGGCACGCTCAACGTCGGCCAGATCAGCAACTCGGTGGCGTTCTTCCCGATCTTCGTGGCGGAGCAGAAGGGCTACTTCACGCAGGAGGGCGTGAAGCTCGGCGAGCGCCCGCGGCTCGGTACGGGCGCCAAGGTCGCGGCCGCGCTCAAGTCCGGCAGCATCGACCTCGGCGGCGGCGTGCTGACCGACGCGTTCAACCTGGCCTCCAACGACGACGGCACGCGCGTGGTCACCAACCTGGTGAACAAGTACTACGTGGACGTCGTGGTCGGGAACGACTTCGACGGGCCGGACGCGAAGGCCCCGCTGAAGGACCGGATCAACGCGCTGAAGGGCAAGAAGATCGGCATCACCGGTCCGGGCAGCGGCACCGAGGCGCTGGTCACGTACCTGTTCGCGCAGCAGGGACTGGACCCGAAGACGGACGCGGAGCTCGTCAACCTGGGCAGCGTGGCCACCGCGGCGATCGGCGCGCTGAAGTCCAAGCGGGTGGACGCGCTGGCGTTCTTCCAGCCGATCGCGCAGCAGGCCGAGTCGGCGAAGGTCGGGGTCAACTACATCTCACCGGTCCGCGGTGACGTGCCGGGGCTGGAGACGACGACCCACGGAGTCGTCTTCACCACTCAGGGGGTGCTGGACAAGAAGGCCAAGGAGGTCGCCGCCTTCCAGCGGGCCATCGACCGGGCCCTGGCCGACATCCACGCCGACCCCGACGGCACCCGTGAGCTGCTCGGCAAGTACCTCGAGGCGGCGAGCCCGGCCACGCTCGACGCGCTGATGCCGATCCTCATCGAGGAGATACCGGAGAAGGGGAACTTCCCGCGCGCGCCCTTCGACACGGCGCTGAAGTTCCACACCGAGACCGGGCTGGTGGAGAAGGCGCCGGCGTACGAGAAGATCGTGCCGGAGAACCTGCGGGCCGGTTGACGCGGCGGTGCCCCCGTCCGTGGGGCGGGGCACCGTAATCCGTGAGGGACCTCTAGGGGCAACGCCGTTCAGTTAAGGGCGAGGGTTGTTCGTCAAGGTGGGTGAATGAGGTAGCGGAGCTGCTGTAGAAGAGGTCTGTCACTCCAAGACATCCTCACCACAGGAGCTCCGCTGTTGGAACAGGTTGCCATA
>WHSL01000292.1 GCA_009380095.1 Streptosporangiales bacterium
GAAGGAGGTCCGTCCCGACAAGGGCATCACCGTCTCCGTCAAGGACGGCACCCTGCAGCAGGTCAAGGCGGCGGACGCCGACGGGGACGCGGTGGCCGGCAAGCTCAGCGCGGACCGTCGCACCTGGAAGTCCACGTGGACCCTGGCGACCGACACGAAGTACACGGTGTCCGTCACGGCCAAGGGCGGTTCCGGCACCGTCACCAAGCAGGGCTCGTTCGCCACCCTCGAGCCGGAGCGCACGCTGGAGTCGGGCGCCGCGCCGCTGCCCGGGGAGAAGGTCGGCGTGGGCATGCCGATCGTGCTGTTCCTCAGCCACGAGGTCTCCGACAAGTACAAGCCGGCCGTGGAGCGCGCCCTGCAGGTGAAGGCGTCCAAGCCGCAACCCGGCTCGTGGTACTGGGCGACCGACAAGGAAGTGCAGTTCCGCACCAAGGAGTACTGGAAGCCCGACACCGAGGTGACCTTCACCGCGCACCTCGCGGGGGTCTATGTCGGCAAGGACCGCTACGGCGACGAGAATCGGGTGGCCGAGTTCACCGTCGGCGACGAGCACATCGCCAAGGTCGACGCCAAGAAGCACCGCATGAAGGTGTACACCAACGGCGAGCTGGACCGTACGGTGCCGGTCAGCCTCGGCAAGCCCGGGCACGACACCACCAGCGGCGTGCACATCGCGCTGGAGAAGAACCCCCACATGGTGATGGACTCGGCGACCACCGGCTGTGGCGACGGGTGCCCCGGCTCCTACCGCACCCCCACCGACTGGAACGTGCGCATCACGTACAGCGGCGAGTTCGTGCACAGCGCGCCCTGGTCCACCGGCTCGCAGGGCAGCGCCAACGTCAGCCACGGGTGCGTGAACGCCTCACCGTCCAACGCCAAGTGGTTCTATGACCGCACCAACCGGGGCGACGTGGTCGAGGTCACCGGCACCACGCGCGACCTCGACTGGGGCAACGGATGGACGCCCTGGATCAAGTCCTGGAAGGAGTGGCAGGAGGGCAGCAGCCTCAAGAATCCCGTGATCGGGGCCTCCGGCATCCCCGGCCAAGCCTGACCGGGGTTCGAGCCCACCGCACCCGGCCTCGGCGTTCTCTCGCGGCCTGAGGGGCATCGGCGGCTTGGCGGCCTCAGTCGTCGAGGAAGCCGTGGAAGGTCTTGGCGAAGGCGTCCGGTTCCTGCTCGAGCCCGCTGCACGGAGCGGCATCGACACCGGCGACCGGCGCTCCGGCGCTCCCCGTGACCCCGTCGGTCTTGCCGCACTCCCGGTCACGGCCCACGGACCGGTAGGAGAGCCGGCCGACCTCGTTCTCCTTCGCCCAGTCGACGAGCCGCTCCGCGTCCTCCAGGTAGAAGACCGCACCGGTCGCGGCGTTGTCACCGATCACCGACGTGAGGCCCAGGCGTCGCCGGGCGTCCGCGGCATCGCCGGGGAAGATCGCGTCCAGCTGCGGCACCGCCGCCTCGGCCGCCCCGATGGCGAGGTCGGCCGCCTCACCGGGCCGGCCCGCCGATTCCCGGTCCCCGAGTTCGCCGGTGACCAGGTTGACGAGCCCCACGTCGACGCCGTTCCGGTCGAACGTGCGCACGGCCTCCTGCGCGTCGGCGGTCAGCCCCTCGGAGGTGGCCGGCAGGGTCAGTGAGACCACCAGCCGCCGGTCCGCGTCCGCGGCCTCGCGCTGCTCCGTGGCGATCGCCCGCGCCCGGCGCTCCAGCCCCGCGGTGCCGCGCAGCGCCCGCGCGTCGAGCTCGAAGTCCACGTACTCCAGGTCGTAGCGCTGGATCACGTACCCGTAGCGCTCGGCCAGGTCGTCCACGTTGGTGCAGACATCGGCGAGGTCGGTGCCCCCGCCGCCGAAGGAGATGATCGGGTGGCCGCCATCCCCGCGCAGGTCGTCGATCCGCTCGTCCAGCGACGCGTTGCCCAGCGGGAGATCGCCGAGCCAGGCCGCCACACAGCCGTCCCCGCCCATCACCCGGCCCAGCATCAGGTCGTTCACCTTGATGCGGTCGGCGACCTCGGTCAGGTCGGGGGTGGAGGCGGGACGGCCGGCCACGTACGGCGCCAGTCTGATCTTGTTGGGCATGTCCGGCATCGCGGCACGGGGCGACGGGGACTCCTCGCCGCCCTTCTTCGCGTCGGGGGTCTTCTTGGCCCCCGAGGTCCCGCTCGGCTCGGCCGCCCCCGTCCGCTTGGCGGCCGCGGGTGGTGACCCCGCCGGCGGTCCGCCCGGCCGTGCGCCGGGCGGCGAGCCGTCCAGCGTCGATGCCAGGGCCGCCGCCCCTGCCAGGCAGGGCAGCGAGACGCCGACGGCGACAAAGGTCGCCGTCGCGCCGGTCAACCGCCTGCGCGGCTTGCGGTGCCTACCCACGAGAACTCCAACTCGTACACGGGTCATGGTGCCGGGCGGGAGCAGGCGGCGGGCCGGGACGCGTTTCGCCCCATACGCTCGCGATTTCCCACATTCCGAGGGTCGCGTGGATTATGTCGGACCTCGCGCCCGGAGGAAAGATCTCTGAGCACGTGTCGCAAAAAGTGTCGTGGGAGTGTCGACCCCGTATCGGACCTTCCGGGACGACACGCCCTCTTGCACTATTGGTTACGCTCACGGGGCGGTCTCGCACGAGTAGGTCACCCGGAGCGTCCGAGGGCCGGACTACGGCGTAGCCGTCCGGAAGGCGAATTGTCGCCGCTATTCCGGGGCAAATATCAGTGAGCCCGGACCAGGAGCTCCCGGGACTCCAGGAGCCGCCGTAAACGCTCCCACCAGGGGCGTACGGCCTCGTCGAGCAGGACCTCGCCGGGTTCGGGCAACGCGTGAGCAATGCTCCCAGCGACTGAGTCTCAGAGGGGAGACGCGTGACTTCGGTTCATGACGCGGCGCCCGCCGCCTCCGCAGGACGCAGGTTCCGTGCCTACACGGCCAAGCATCTCGATGACTTGGTGGCACGGGCCGGTCTCGGCGCGGACGAGCGGCTGGCGATCCGGGCGGTGGCGACGGTACTGCCGTTCCGGGTCAACACCTACGTCGTCGACGAGCTGATCGACTGGTCGGCCGCCCCCGACGACCCCATCTACCGGCTCACGTTCCCGCAGGCGGACATGCTGCCCGCCGCAGACGTGGCGAGACTGAGCGATCTGCTGAAACGTGAGGCCCCCAAGGCCGAGATCGACGCAGCCGCCCATGAGGTCCGGATGCGGCTGAACCCTCACCCCGCGGGACAGCTCGTCCTCAACATCCCCAGCATCGACGACGAGCCTCTTCCCGGCGTTCAGCACAAGTACCGCGAGACGGTGCTCTTCTTCCCCAAGCAGGGGCAGACTTGCCACGCCTACTGCACCTACTGCTTCCGGTGGGCCCAGTTCGTCGGCGAGCCGGACCTGAAGATGGCGAACGACGACGCGACCGCGCTGCAGCGGTACGTGCGCGCCAACCCCGAGGTGAGCAGCGTGCTGTTCACCGGCGGGGATCCGATGATCATGAGCGGCCCGGTGCTCGCCCGGTACGTGGAACCGCTCATCGAGGAGGACCAGCTCGAGTCCATCCGCATCGGGACCAAGGCGCTGGCGTACTGGCCGCAACGGTTCGTCACCGACCCGGACGCCGACGAGACGCTGCGGCTGTTCGAACGGGTGGTGGCGTCGGGGAAGAACCTCGCCTTCATGGCGCACTTCTCGCACCCGCGCGAGATGGAGTCGGAGCTCGTCCGGGAGGCGGTCCGCCGGATCCGCTCCACCGGTGCGGTGATCCGGACGCAGGCGCCGCTGATCCGCACGATCAACGACGATCCCGCGGTGTGGGCGGACATGTGGCGTGCCCAGGTGCGCCTGGGGATGGTCCCGTACTACATGTTCGTGGAGCGGGACACCGGGCCGCAGGAGTACTTCGCGGTGCCGCTGGCGCGGGCGTACGAGATCTTCCGTGACGCCTACCGGGAGGTGGGCGGGCTCTGCCGGACCGTGCGCGGACCGTCCATGTCGGCCACGCCCGGCAAGGTCTGCGTCGACGGGGTCGCCGAGATCGCCGGCGAGAAGGTCTTCATGCTCCACTTCATCCAGGCGCGCGACGCGGAGCTCGTCAACCGGCCGTTCTTCGCCGAGTACGACCCCCAGGCGACCTGGCTGTTCGACCTGAAGCCCGCACTCGGGGCCACGTCGTTCCCCTTCGAGATCGGCGGGACCTCGCCCAGCATCACCCCTGACCTGGACCTCTCAGCCACCGAGCCGATCGGCTCGTAGTCGCGTCCAGCATCGGTGGGAGGCCGTGCTCACCGGGGCAGCCACCCCGGCCCGGCGAGCACGGCCTCTCTCCACGTCGCCTCCCGTTTCGGAGGGTGAAGACGGGGCTACGATGAGTCTCAGGCCACGATGATCGACGGCGTTCACACCCCCCACCGCCGCGAAGCGCAGGGCCGGGCTCACGCCCGGCGAAGGGGGGACCACCGCCGTGCCATCCAACCGTCACCACGAGCACGCCCACCCCGATCCACCGGCCCACAGCCGCCAACCGTCCCAAACCGCGCCGGACGACCCGCCCCGCGCGATCGCGGACAGGCGGTCCAGTGGGGTCGTCGGGGGCGGCCGGTCCCGTGGGGTCGCTGGGGACGACCGATCTCATGGGGTCGTTGGTGGTGTCCGATCCGCTGGCGTTGTCGGAGGCTGGGGGTTCGGTGGGATTGCCCGGGTGGGCGGGATCGCCGGGGTCGCGGCCACAGCCTTGCTGGTGACCGCGCCCGGCGCCTTGGCGGATCACGAGCCCGCCCCAGCCGATCCATGCGACGGCCGCGGCGAGGTCGTCTCGCACTCCCTCCGCGCCACCCCCGACGGATGCCGCGACGCCGACCGCCGCGACGCCGAAGCCACACCCGACGCCGACGACCGGCCCACCCCGCACACCACCCCGCGCGAGCAAAACGGGGACCGTACACCGAAGCCCGGCGATGCGTCGGCGGATCCCCGACGGGACGCAGGGGAAAGCCCGGCAGACCGAGGCGACGACGGCCAGAACGACTCCCATGCCACGGACGGGCAGGGCGAATCCCAAAGCCCAGCGGACTCCGGTGGGGAAGGCGCGGAGGCGTCCGGCTCGCCAGGGCCGGACGGTCACGAACAGCAGCCCGGGCGGCCCGAGTCGGGAACGCCGAAGCCCGACAGGCCCGAGGCCAAGGGCCGTATCGAGGCCGACCTGACCCGCGACGGCGGGCGGGTACGGGCCGGCGCGACCCTCAACTACCGGCTCGACCTGGACGTCCGCGGCACAGTCCGCGGCGTCACCGCGAAACTCCGAACCAACCTCGGCACCTGGACCGTCCTCGCACCCACCCGCGAGGCGGATCGCGCCAAGGGCGCCGCCGACGACCTGAGCTGCGTCGCCGACGGGGGCCGGGTGCGTTGCTCCGCGGAGGAGCTGACCGCCGCGCGCCAGGTGAAGCTCAAGCTGAGGCTGCCCGAGCAGATCAGCGCCGCCAAGCTGAAGGTCACCGGCAAGGTCACCGCCAGCGGAAAGATCGACGTCGTCGCCGACACCGCCGCGGTGGCCGAGACCGGCACGAAGGGCGACGGCCAGGACGCCGACGGCAGCGGCGGAGACAACGCCAATGGCACGGGCGGTCAGGCCGACGACACGGGACCGAACGGCACAGGGCCGAACGGCACAGGGCCGAACGGC
>WHSL01000387.1 GCA_009380095.1 Streptosporangiales bacterium
CGAATGGCGAGGTCACAGACGTCCGCCCGGCGGCGGCACCTTCCGTACGGAATCGGGCGTAGCCCGGCTACGTCAGTCCGACGTCTCCTCCCGTACCTGAGCGACGATCTGCGTAGGGTTCACGAACATCAGCGCGATGACGGGCGAGCAGCCCGCCCCCGGCCTTGGGCTGCAGGGAGAGCCCGACCCCGTACATCATCGGGTAGAGGAACAGCAGCACGACCACGAGCAGCGCGGGCAGCAGCAACAGCAGCACCCGGTCCACGCCGCGCTCGGCGAGCCGGTGCCGGAGCGCGCCGCGGTACGGGGCCGGCTCCGGCGGGGCGTCCACCTCGAGTTGCCGGACCATCAGGCCTCCTCGGCGAGCGGCGCCGGCGCCCCGTCCGGGAACACCAGCACCCGCTCGGCGGGCACGGTCAGCTCGATCCGGTCCCCCGGCGCGACGCGCTCGTCCACCCGGATGTGGATCACGGTGCCGTCGGAGGTCACGTACTCCGCCGCGACCTCCCGGCCGTGGAACTCCGCGACCTCGACCCGGGCGCTGAGCCGGTTGCCCGACGTCCCACATGCCGAAGCCGCGGCGCTCCGGGGGCAGCGTGTCGATCCGCTCGTCGTCCAGCCAGATCGCGCCGCCGGACAGCGGCAGCAGTCCGGCCAGGCAGTTCAGCGCGGTGGACTTGCCGCACCCGGAGGGACCGAGCAGGGCCAGGAACTCGCCCCCCTCGATGCGCAGGTCCAGCGCGGACAGCGCGGTGGTGGCGCCGAAGCGGCGGGTGACCCCGTCCAGGCGCAGGTGCCCGAAGGCGGTGCGCCCGGACGGGGCGGTGGTCGTCGCGGCCACCACGGTGTCTCTTCAATGATCACGATGTCTTCTTGACCTTGTCGCCGCCGATCTCCCGGTCCCACCGGTCGAACGCCTGCACCATGGCCTTGGCGTCCAGCGGCGGCTCCTTGGGGTTGCCGGCGATGAGCTGCTCGTACTCGGGCCGCCCGAACTCCTCGATCACCTTCCGGCTCTCCGGCGGGGCCATGTCCAGCGTGACGCCGTTGACCGCCGGGCCCGGGTAGAAGTAGCCCTTGTCGTAGGTGATCGCCTGCTGCTCGGGGGACAGCGCGAACTTCATGAACTCGAGCATCACCGCGAGCTTCTCCCCGGAGATGCCCTTCGGCACCGTCATGTAGTGCGCGTCGGTGACCCAGCTGAAGCCCTTCAGCGAGCCGGTCTTGACCCCCTTGGGCACCTGGCCGAGCACCCGCGGGGGTACGCGGCCGGGGTCGTGCTCGATGAGCGGGCCGGACGGGTAGTAGGTGACGACGCCGCCCTTGCCCTGCGCCAGCTCCTGCATCTTGGCCGCGGGCTCCTGGTAGACGCTCTTCAGGTCCGGGAGCTTGGAGCCGTACTTGCCGGCCAGGTCCACCCAGAGGCCCTGCTCGAGACCGGCGGCGAGGCCGTCGTTGCCGGTGAGCACGAGGTCGATGTCCAGTCGCCCGGCGTCCTGCTGGGCCTTGACCTTGCCGGCCAGCTCGGGGGCGGTGACCTTGGTGTAGGTGATCCGGCCGATCCACTCGGGGTGGGCCGCAGGCGGTCCGCCCGAGTATCAGCGCGCCGGCGGTGAGGGTGAGGGCGAGGGCGAGGGCGAGGGTGCGCGGAGTTCTCATCTGTCAGCGCTTCCTGTGTCAGAGCTTGCCAAGAGGCCCGGGCGGGGGGCCGGCCCGGTCGTGCTCCGGATGACGAGGTGGGTGGCCGGCGCGGGTGGCACCGGCGGAGGCGCTCCGGCCGCGATCGTGTTCGGCGCGGAGCGGTCGTGTTCGGCGCGGTCGTGTTCGGCGCGGTCGTGTTCGGCGCGGTCGTGTTCGGCGCGGTCGTGTTCGGCGCGGTCGAGGGCGGACAGCAGCATCGCGGCCGCCGCACGGGCGACCGCTTCGATGGGCATGGCCACCGTGGTCAGCGGCGGAGAGATCATCGACGCCATCGGGATGTCGTCGAAGCCGATGAGGCTCAGCCGTTCGGGCACCCGTACGCCCCGGGCCGCCAGCCGTGCCAGCACGCCCAGCGCGACGAGGTCGTTGTACGCGAAGACGGCGGTGACGCCGACCGCCATCACCTCGTCCGCGGCGCGGAACCCGCCGGAGAAGCGGGGCTCGTACGGCCCCAGCTCCACCAGCTCGATGCCGCGCCGCTCGCACCCGGCCCGGAGCAGCCGGCGTCGCTGCCGGTTGGCCCACGAGTCGCGCGGGCCGGACAGGAAGGCGACGCGCCGGTGCCCCAGCGCGTGCACGTGGGTCACCGCCTGGTCGATGCCGGTGCCCCAGTCCATCGCGATGGACGGGACCGTACGGCTGACCCGGTGCGCGATCACCGCCGTGGTGCGCTCGGCGATGGACCGCAGCCGCTGTCCGGACA
>WHSL01000059.1 GCA_009380095.1 Streptosporangiales bacterium
CCTCGCAGAAGCTCCGCCACCGCATGTTCGGCTCGATGCCGTGCACCAGCACGAGGTCATGCCCGGCCTCGTCGGACTTGACCACGGTGAGCCGGGTGGTGGGCCAGGTGATGTGGCGGCGGACGCCGTCGGCCACCTCGATCTGCGGGCGGGTGACCTGGAAGTCGTAGTAGTCGTCCGGGTCGATCGCGACGAGCGGGGTGGCGGTCCAGACGCCGTCGAGATACCGGATGGCGGAGCTCGCCGATTCGCCGGCGTCGTTCCAGCCCTCGAATGCGGCGATCAGTACGGGCTCGACGAGTTCGGGAACGGTGTCGAGCTCGAACACGCGCCGCCTCCTCTCTCCCACGTCTCCCGGTCCTGCCCCACTCCCACGGCGGGACTCGGTGGCCCCACCCGGGCGCGGGCAACCCCCACCCTACGGCCTCGCGGGCGTATGTGCGCGCGGGTCGCTCCGCTACCCCGGGGGCCACCCCCGGAGCCGCTCGTGGGCCGGCGGAGCCGTTCTAGCGGCGGCCGTCGGTGGTGTGCACGATGAGGATGTCGCAGGGAGAGCGGTGCGAGAGGTTCGCCGGCACCGAGCCGAGGATGCGCCCGGCCAGGCTGTTCAGCCCGCGGTTCCCGACCACCACCAGGTCGGCGCCGCGCTCGTCGGCGAGCTTGGCCAGCATGTCCACGGCGTCGCCCGCGACCGCCACCTCTTCGATCTCCAGCGTCCCCCGGGCGTTCTCGGCCGCGCCGGCCACCGCGTGCTCGCGCGCCGCGCGCAGCGCGTCCTCCGCGGGCGTGGAGCCGCTGATCTTGTACGCGAGGTCGCCGAGCCGGTCCGCGGCCTCCGCCCGGTCGCGCTCGCGCATCGGCGTGTAGGCGCACGCCAGCACGAGTTTCGCACCGGTGTCACCGGCCAGCCGGCCGGCGGCGGTCACCGCGCGGAACGACGAGGCCGAGCCGTCGGTGCCGACGAGAATGGTGCCGTACGCGCCCATGCGTACCTCTCCCTGTGTCGAGAGGATGATCCCGAGGGTCGGTCACACGCCGCGTTACCCGGGAAGCTCTACGTCATTCGCAACGGGCGTGTGGCGTGTGAGGTTACGGGTACACGCGCGTGCGGCGCGCCACATCCCCCGGCTCCACCCCCCGCGACGGACCCTGCGCCACCAGGGACGCGGCCGCGCTACGCCGATCGGCACATTCGTCCGTCGGACCCCGGCACTAGGCTTGTGGCCCATGAGCTCTCCTGCGCGGACTCTCAGGCAGGCACTGGCGGAACGCGTCGTCGTGGCCGATGGCGCCATGGGCACGATGCTGCAGGCACACGACCTCACCCTCGATGACTTCCAAGGTCACGAGGGGTGCAACGAGATCCTCAACGTGACCCGGCCGGACGTGGTGCGCGGCGTGCACGAGGCCTACTTCGCGGTCGGCGTGGACTGTGTGGAGACCAACACGTTCGGCGCCAACCTCGGCAACCTCGGGGAGTACGACATCGTCGAGCGCACCCACGAGCTGGCCGAGGCGGGCGCCCGGCTGGCCCGGGAGGTGGCCGACGCCTACGCCACGCCCGAGGCCCCGCGCTGGGTGCTGGGCTCGGTCGGCCCGGGCACCAAGCTCCCCACGCTCGGCCACGCGGCCTACGCCGACCTGCGGGACGCGTACGAGGATTGCGCGCGCGGGCTCATCGACGGCGGCAGCGACGCGATCCTGGTGGAGACCTCACAGGACCTGCTGCAGACCAAGGCCGCGATCGTGGGCGCCAAGCGCGCACTGGCCGCGGCCGGCGCCGACCTGCCGGTCATCGCCCAGGTGACCATCGAGACCACCGGCACCATGCTGCTCGGCTCGGAGATCGGCGCAGCGGTCACCGCGCTGGAGCCGCTCGGCATCGACGTGCTCGGGCTGAACTGCGCGACCGGCCCGGCGGAGATGAGCGAGCACCTGCGGTACCTGTCGCAGCACAGCCGGGTGCCCATCTCCTGCATGCCCAACGCCGGGCTGCCCCAGCTCACCTCCGAGGGCGCGCACTACCCGCTGACCCCGGAGGAGCTGGCCGACGCGCACGACACGTTCATCAACGAGTTCGGCGTGGGCCTGGTGGGCGGCTGCTGCGGCACCACGCCGGAGCACCTGCGGCTGCTGGTGGAGCGGGTGCACGGCCGCACGGTGGCGGCCCGCGAGCCGCGCACCGAGCCGGGCGCCGCCTCGCTCTACCAGCATGTGCCGTTCCGCCAGGACGCCTCGTTCCTGGCCATCGGGGAGCGGACCAACGCCAACGGCTCCAAGAAGTTCCGCGAGGCCATGCTGGAGCAGCGCTGGGACGACTGCCTGGAGATCGCCCGCGACCAGATCCGCGACGGCGCCCACATGCTGGACCTCTGCGTCGACTACGTGGGCCGGGACGGCACGGCCGACATGCGCGAGCTGGCCGGCCGGCTGGCCACGGCCTCCACGCTGCCGATCGTGCTCGATTCCACCGAGCCGCCGGTCATCAAGGCCGGGCTGGAGCTGCTCGGCGGCCGCGCGGTGGTCAACTCCGTCAACTACGAGGACGGGGACGGCCCCGACTCGCGGATGGCCCGGCTGATGCCGGTGATCAGGGAGCACGGCGCCGCCGTCGTGGTGATGTGCATCGACGAGGAGGGGCAGGCGCGCACCGCGGACTGGAAGGTCCGGGTGGCCTCCCGCACGATCGACGACCTGGTCGCCAAGTACGGCATGCGCACCGGCGACATCATCGTCGACACGCTCACCTTCCCGATCACCACCGGGCAGGAGGAGACGCGGCGCGACGCCATCGAGACCATCGAGGCCATCCGGGAGCTCAAGCGCCGTTACCCCGAGGTGCAGACCACGCTCGGCGTCTCCAACGTGTCCTTCGGCGTGAACCCGGCCGCGCGGGCCGTGCTGAACTCGGTGTTCCTGCACGAGGCCGTGCAGGCCGGGCTGGACTCCGCGATCGTGCACGCCTCCAAGATCGTCCCGATCGCGCGGATCCCGGATGAGCAGCGCGAGGTCGCCCTCGACCTGGTCTACGACCGGCGGGACGGGGACTACGACCCGCTGGGCCGGTTCCTGGACCTGTTCGAGGGCGTGGACGCCGCCGCCGTACGGGCGTCGCGGGCCGACGAGCTCGCCGCGCTGCCGCTCACCGAACGGCTGAAGCGGCGCATCATCGACGGCGAGCAGGTCGGGCTGGAGGGCGACCTGGAGGAGGCGCTGAAGTCCCGCAGCGCCCTGGAGATCGTCAACGACGTGCTGCTGGACGGCATGAAGACCGTCGGCGACCTGTTCGGCTCGGGGCAGATGCAGCTGCCCTTCGTGCTCAAGTCGGCCGAGGTGATGAAGGCCGCGGTGGCCTACCTCGAGCCGTACATGGAGAAGAGCGACGAGGGCGGGAAAGGCCGCATCGTGCTCGCCACGGTCAAGGGCGACGTGCACGACATCGGCAAGAACCTCGTCGACATCATCCTCTCCAACAACGGCTACGAGGTGGTCAACCTCGGCATCAAGCAGCCGGTCTCGGCGATCGTGGAGGCCGCGGAGCAGCGCCGGGCGGACCTGATCGGCATGTCCGGGCTGCTGGTGAAGTCCACGGTGATCATGAAGGAGAACCTCGAGGAGCTGAACGGCCGCGGGCTCGCCGAGCGCTGGCCGGTGCTGCTCGGCGGCGCCGCGCTCACCCGCGCGTACGTCGAGGAGGATCTGGCCGGGCTGTACCAGGGCGAGGTCCGCTATGCCCGGGACGCCTTCGAGGGCCTCCAGCTCATGGACGCCTTCATGCAGGTCAAGCGCGGCGTCGAGGGGGCCGAGCTGCCGCCGCTGCGGCAGCGTCGGGTGAAGGCGGGCGCGCGTCTGGTGGAGACCCCCGACGAGGAGATGCCCGCGCGGTCCGACGTGGCCGCGGACAACCCGGTGCCGCGGCCGTCGTTCCTCGGCGACAGGATCGTCAAGGGCGTGCCGCTCGCGGACTACGCGGCGTACCTCGACGAGCGGGCCACGTTCATGGGCCAGTGGGGGCTGCGGGCCGCGCGGGGCGGCGGCGGGCCGACGTACGAGGAGCTGGTGGAGACCGAGGGCCGGCCGCGGCTGCGCATGTGGCTGGATCGGCTGCAGACCGAGGGGCTGCTCGAGGCGGCTGTGGTCTACGGCTACTACCCCTGCGTCAGCGAGGGCGACGACCTCGTGGTGCTGGGTGAGGACGGTTCGGAGCGCACCCGGTTCACGTTCCCGCGGCAACGGCGCGACCGGCACCTGTGCCTGGCCGACTTCTTCCGCGCGCGCGAGTCGGGGGAGACCGACGTGGTCGGCTTCCAGCTGGTCACCGTGGGGTCCAGGATCAGTGAGGCCACGCAGGAGCTGTTCGGTAAGGACGCGTACCGCGACTACCTGGAGCTGCACGGGCTTTCCGTGCAGCTCACCGAGGCGCTCGCGGAGTACTGGCACACCCGGGTGCGGGCCGAGCTGGGCTTCGCCGGGCAGGACCCGGGCGACATCGAGGAGTTCTTCAAGCTCGGTTACCGGGGCGCGCGCTTCTCGCTCGGCTACGGCGCCTGCCCGAACCTGGAGGACCGCGCGAAGATCGTGGAGTTGCTCCGCCCGGAGCGGGTCGGCGTGACGCTTTCCGAGGAGTTCCAGCTGGTGCCGGAGCAGGCCACCGACGCGATCGTGGTGCACCACCCCGAGGCGAAGTACTTCAACACGTGATGGGGGAGTTGCGGGCGGTCCTGTTCGACATGGACGGGACCTTGATCGACACCGAGCGGGTGTGGCTGGAGGTCGAGACCGGTGTCGTCGCCGGGCTCGGCGGCGCCTGGGGCCCGGAGCACCAGGAGGCGGTGATCGGCGGCTCCATGCTGAGCACCGCCACCTATATCAAGGAGCTGACGGGTTCCCCGCTGTCCGCCGTCGAGGTCGGCGTCCGGCTCAACGACGCCATGCTGGAGCGGCTGCGTACCGGGGTGCCGATGATGTCCGGGGCCAAGGAGCTGCTCAGCGCGGTGTCGGCGGCCGGGGTCATCTGCGGGCTGGTCTCCTCCACGTACCGGCGGCTGATGGAGGCCGGCCTGGAGAGCATCGGGCGAGAGTACTTCGCGGTCACGGTGGCGGGGGACGAGGTGGCACGGCCCAAGCCTGACCCGGAACCGTACGCGCTCGCCGCCCGGCTGCTCGGCGTGCCTCCGGGGGAGTGCGTGGCGATCGAGGACTCGCCGAACGGCGTGGCGTCCGCGGAGGCGGCCGGGTGCGTGACCATCGCCGTGCCGGGCGAGCTGCCGATCCCGCCGGCCCCGGGCCGCACGGTCATCGCCTCCCTCACCGAGCTCGACCTGCCCAGCCTCCGCGCCCTCGCCACCGACGCTTAGTCCTGCGACGGCCTCTCGTGATTGCTGAGGCGTGAGGAGCGACGGAGCGCTGGAGCGGGCGGCCGCTGAGCCCGCATCTCGCGGCGCTGCTGCAGGTAGAGGACCAGCGACAGCACGATCCCAACGAGGAGAAGCCCGCCGACGGAGACGTATATACCGAGGTAGATAGGGTCGAACATGGAGCGTCCTGGGTCGACCTGAGAGGCGTTGATGCCGAAGAAGGCGAGGATGAGAGTGGCTGGGATCGCGACGGTGGAGATGAAACCGGCGGCGACGGTGTAGCGGACGCGTCGGTTGTCGTCGGCGCGGCGTTCGATGCTCTCGATCGACGTTAGTTCGGCTTCGATGGCGCGGCTCAGCCGTTGGAGCATGCGCCCGGCCGTATCGGCTTTGTCTGCGAGACCCATCGCATTGAACAGTGTGTTGTGAAAACTCTCTACGCGCAGTGACGGTACAAGGAGTCCCAGGTCGGCGGGTGCCTCGACGCTGTAGGAAAGTTCCAGTTCGAGGTCGCCGAGCTGGTCAGTGATCGCCTCGAGCGTTCGGCGTCGTTCCTGGGTGGTCCGCAGGGAAGGTTCGGCGCCGCGGAACACCCGTACGTCTTCGTACGCGGCCTGCCTGATCCAGCGGAGTCGGGCGGCGGCTGCTACCGCCTGGACTGCGGAGATGAAGATCGTGTTCTCCACGAAGGTCGGATGCCCGGCCACCACGCTCACGTACGGGCCGACGGCGGCGAGCCATCCAGGCCGGCGGTTGAGCTCAAGCGGGTATCTGATCGAGCTGAACTCCCGCCGGTACGGAAGGTCGGTGCGGTAGATCAGGCGTTGCACCAGGTCGTCAACATTGTCTGGAGCCGGTACCTGATCGAAGATCACTTGATGTCGCTCAGGAAGGAACTCCTGATCATCAGCGCCATCAGCGGCACCGAGCTGTCGTGCCAGCGTGTACGCGCGGTCGTGCAGCGACTCCTCCCCGATCCTGACGTCGCCGAAGAAGCAGTCCTCCAACAGGCCGATCGTGTCACCGAGGGGACAGTCGATATCGAGACTGAAGGCCGCCACGACGTGCCCCGATGGCTGACTGAACAGCCAGATCCGGGCTCCGGTCACGCGGTCGGCCAAGCTCTGCCAGCGCTTGAAGCCCAACTGATCACGGTCAAGCTGCTCCCGGGCCAGTACCCGGGGCAGCTGGTCGGCGGACATGCGGAACTCCCGCTCAAAGCGCCAGAGCTGGAGGTGGTCGGGCGGGACATCGCCGACGCGGCCATCCTGGCTGAACCACGGCGTGGCGTAGATGTTGGTTATCCGCACATGCGGTCGAGGGGGCCCTCCATACGGAGGCTGAGCAGGCACCTTCTCCGCAGACTGCTCTGCCGTGGTATCGGCCGATTCAGCGTCGGGCTGCTCAGAAGAGGTTCCAGACACGTGTTAGATCCCCATCCCGCAATGACGCCACACGTAGTTCGAACTCAGCCGCGAATGCCGGACCCTCGTTCGCGTTCTGCATGATCCAGGTGGCCATGGTGACCTCGCGGACCTCTCGCAGCACGGGGTAGCCGGGCCACTCGCGGACATCGAAGCCGTACGCCTCCGCGAACTCCAGATAACGCTGCTCGTGGAGACCATAACGATCGGTCGCGATCGCCGTAGGCAAAAGATCCCACTCTCGAGGGCCGACCGCAGCAGCTTCGAAGTCGAGCAGGACAACCTGACCATGATCGGTCAGCAGGTTGCCTGGCCAGGCATCTCCATGGATTGGACCCACCGGCAACGCGAACTCCAACGTGCGCAGTTCCTCATCGAGAGACACGCAGAGCTCCCGCAGGAACCTCACATCATCGCTACGGACTCCGCTCGCCATGTGCAACCGCTCCATGCTCGTCCCGAATGGGTCGAACGCTGGCAGGTCACACGGCGCATCCCCGAGCGAGTGGTACGCACGGAGCAACCGCGCAAGATCAATCCGTGTCGGCTCGGGCCCTCCACCGGCGACCTCGCGCCAGAAGGACACCGAGAACCCATCCACCACTAGCGGCTGCTCGATGTCCGGGACCAGCCGGATCGCAGGAACGCCCGTGGATTCCAGCCACCGAGCGACGCACAGCTCTTTCTCCACCTTGTGCAGCCGACCAGGACGAGTGATTCGTACGATCACGGACGCATCGCTTAGGCGGAAGAGCGCGTTCTCTCCAAGCCGTACCGGTTCAGCGCTGCCTGAGAGGAATCCTGCACGACGGCAAGCCTCTTTGAGTACGGGTTGGACGGACTCAGAAGAGAAGCTGGACTCGGCCACACTTCAGCCTTCCCATCCACAGGGAGCACGGTCAACCCTGCCACAACTCCTACCGTCATGCAGAGCTTGGTAGGGACATCCCTGATGTGACCACGGCGAGGGAGTGTCAGACTCGAGGTATGCCGTACGACCTGTGGATCCCGCTCGGTGGAACGCTCACGCTGCTCGGCCTGATCGCGAGCTGGATCGTCTGGCGCCGCCGCGGCGCCGCGCCCGGCATGCGGCTCGCCGCCTGGGCTCTGCTCCCGCTGGCGGCCGCCCTGATCGGCGTGCTCGGGCTGATCTGGACGCTCGGCACCACCCTCGTGGGCTTCTTCACCCGCCTCGTCTTCTCCCCGCTGGTCTGGATCGGCGTGGCCCTCGCCGGTGTGGCGATCCTGCTCTGGCTGCTCTCCGGCGTGCTGCGCGCCCGCGGCGTCGGCACCCGCACCCCCGCCAAGGCCACCACCACGGGCGACACCGCACCGATCACCGGCGAAAGCTCCCGCCCGGTCGCCGGCGGCACGCCCGCGCCGACCTCCCGCACCGGCGCCGCCGACGACGACCTCGGCGACATCGAAGAGATCCTCAAACGCCGCGGCATCAGCTGACCGCCCCGGCCTCACCTCGCGCGGGGTCCGCGGCGTCCGTGTCGTGCGTCAGGTTCAGGCGGGTCGTATGGTCGTTCAGGACCGCGATGGTGCCGCGGATGTAGTCGAGGACGGCCGCGAGCTCCCGCTCGTCGTAGCGGCTCATCAGCGTGGTCATGTCGCGGCCGAGCCCGGCGAAGATGCCGGCGAGGTCGGGGCCCCGGCCGGGCAGGGCCCCGATGAGCACCCGCCGGCGGTCCGCCGGATCCGGCGCACGCGTCACGTACCCCGCGCGCTCCAGCCGGTCCACCAGGGCGGTGACGGCACTGGCTCGCATGCCGAGCCGGTCGGCCAGCGCGCCGGCGGGCAGCGGACCACCCCGGCTGATCACACCGAGGGCCTTGTGGTCCGCGGCGCTCAAACCCAGCCGCCGCGCGATCGCCTCATGGAAGAGCACGACCGCGGTGCTCAACTCCGGTGAGCCTCGGCGACGGCCTGCCCGTGGCGGTGGCCGTCGGCGGGGAGGCGGTGACGGCGGCGCGCCTCCTGCTCGTCTGTCTGATCGTCCGGATGATGTGGGCGGAGGTGGGCGAGCGGCCCTGGCCACGGTGCGCCGCGTTCATCGACCGGCGGCGGGCGGACTTCCTGGTGCGGTTCCTCGTTCTCGGAGTCGCCTTCGTCGTTTCGACGCGTTGCCGAGCCTGTTGATCGACACCTGGGTCGCGGCGGACCGGCGCGAGCAGGTGATGGCCGTGCTGGCCGCCGTCAAGAACCCGACGGTCATCGCCTTCACCTTCGTGTGGATGGACCTTCGTGTGGATGGCGGGCGTGGCGCGGCAGATGATTCTCGCGGGGGCGACGCGCCGGTCGTGGCGGAGGAGGTGCCGGGGTAGGAGGGGGTGCGGGGGCCGGTCCGGCGCGGTGAGCGGCGCGCGGTAATGCGCAGGTCACGGGGTGTGTCAGCGTGACACGGCTTCATCAGCGTTGCGTCACAATCAAGCCACGGAGCCCGCGAGCCACTGGTCTTCACCGTCCAAAAAGTGGACAGTCCTGCTGGGTCACCGAACAGACCTCGGTGCCCCATGCGCCCGGACGGGTACATATGTCCGCCCGGGTGGGTGAAGGGATCGCGGTCCCGACCATGGGGAGCGCAGGCGGTTCCTGGACACGTCGGCGCCCCTTCAGGCATGACCGGGCTGGAGCAGGGGGTATCTGCGACATTGACGGCACCGTTGGATGTGACCGGCACCGCCGGTGAGGTGACGCCGGAGGCCACGCTCAGCGGAGCGGAACGGGCCATTCAGGGGCGGTCGCTCGGGCAGATCGCGTGGATGCGCCTGCGCCGCGACCGCGTGGCGATCGCCGGGGGCATCGTCGTCATCCTGCTGATCCTGATGGCCATCTTCGCGCCGCTCATCGTCCGGGTGATCGGTCATCCGCCGAACGAGTGGCACCAGGAGATGATCGATCCCACCCTCAGCACGGCCAAGGGCGTGTTCGGCGGGGTCAGCCTCGACTTCCTCTTCGGGGTCGAGCCGCTCAACGGCCGCGACCTGTTCAGCCGCGTGGTGTACGGCGCCCGCGTCTCCATCCTCGTCGGCTTCGGCGCCACCCTGCTCTCCGTGGTGATCGGCACCTTCTTCGGAGTGGTCGCCGGCTTCTTCGGTGGCTGGGTGGACTCCGTGATCAGCCGCGTGATGGACGTGTTCCTCGCCTTCCCGCTGCTGCTCTTCGCGATGTCGCTCGCGGGTGTCATCCCGGACAACGCGTTCGGGCTCACCGGCGACGGACTGCGGATCGCGATCCTGATCTTCGTGATCGGCTTCTTCAACTGGCCGTACGTCGGGCGGATCATCCGCGGCCAGACCCTCTCCCTGCGCGAACGCGAGTTCGTCGACGCGGCCCGGAGCCTGGGCGCGCGCAACGGCTACATCCTGCGCAAGGAGCTGCTGCCGAATCTGGTGGCGCCGATCCTGGTGTACGCGACGCTGCTGATCCCGACGAACATCCTGTTCGAGGCCGCTCTGGCCTTCCTCGGGGTCGGCGTCGCGCCGCCCACCGCGACCTGGGGCGGGATGCTGTCCAGCGCCGTCCCGTTCTACTCGGTCGCGCCCAACTTCATGCTCGCCCCCGGCCTCGCGATCTTCGTGACCGTGCTGGCCTTCAACCTATTGGGCGATGGCCTCCGTGACGCGCTTGACCCTCGCGCCCGGTGAAGATCGCAACAACGTCCCTGGTGACCTGCCAGGCCGACTCTGAAAGGCTGTCATGAGAAGGAAGAGGATGACGGCGACCGCCGCCGGTGCCGTCGTTTTGGCCCTCGGCCTCGCCGCCTGCGGCGGGGGTGGCGGTGGTGGCGGCGACGAAGGCGCCGAAGCCGGCTTCAACGCCGCCGTCGGGGGCATCGTCAACAAGGACGACAAGCCCACCGGGGGCGAGCTGAAGTTCGCCATGTCGGACGACATCGAGTCGACGGACCCGGGTGACACCTACTACGCCTACAACTGGGACTTCACCCGGAACTGGGCGCGTACGGTGCTGGCGTTCAGGAACGAGCCGGGCGCCGCGGGCAACGAGCTCACCCCCGACCTGGCCGAGGGAATGGGCACGCCTTCCGAGGGCGGCAAGGTCTGGACCTACAAGCTCAAGCAGGGCATCAAGTTCGAGGACGGCACGCCCGTCACCGCCAAGGACGTCAAGTACGCCATCGCGCGGTCGAACTTCTCCGACGAGCTGCAGAAGGGCCCCAAGTACTTCCAGCAGTACCTGGACGCGGGCGACTACAAGGGCCCGTACAAGGACAAGAACCTGGACAACTTCACGGGCATCGAGACGCCTGACGACCACACCCTGGTCTTCAAGCTCAAGGAGCCCTTCGGTGAGTTCGACTACCTGATGACCATTCCGCAGACCGCCCCGGTCCCCGCGGACAAGGACACGGGTCTCGAGTACACCAAGCACCCGGTCTCCACCGGCCCGTACGAGTTCCAGGGCGACTACGCCCCCGGCAAGGGCTTCACGCTGGTGAAGAACGAGAACTGGGACGCCGCCACCGACCCGCTGCGCAAGCAGATGGTCGACAAGATCACCTTCCAGGGCGGGCAGGACGCGCAGGACATCGACAACCGGCTCGCCTCCGGTGACCTGCACATCGACCTCGCCGGCACCGGTGTTCAGGCGGCGAAGAAGACGCAGATCCTGGCCGACCCGTCGGTCAAGAAGCAGGCGGACAACCCGACCACCTCCTTCCTGCGCTTCTTCAACATCAGCACCAAGGTCGCGCCGTTCGACAACAAGGCGTGCCGTGAGGCCGTGCAGCTGGCCGCCGACAAGGTCGCCATCCAGACCGCGTGGGGCGGCCCGACCGGTGGCGAGATCGCGACCAACGCGATGCCGACCACCCTGCCCGGCTACAAGCGCATCGACCCGTACGCGACGCCCGGACACAAGGGCGACGTGGCCAAGGCCAAGGCCAAGCTGGCCGAGTGCGGGCAGCCGAACGGGTTCAAGACCAACATCTCCACCCGGAGCGACCGGCCGAAGGAAGTCCAGGCCGCGACGGCGCTGCAGCAGGCGCTGGCCAAGGTCGGCATCCAGGCGTCGATCAAGGACTACCCGTCCAGCACCTACACCAACGAGCAGGCCGGCGCCCCGTCCTTCGTGAAGAAGGAGGAGCTCGGGATCATGCTCTACGGCTGGGGCCCGGACTGGCCGACCGGCTTCGGGTTCTTCTCGCAGATCTCCGACGGGCGCGCCATCAAGCCCTCCGGTAACTCCAACCTCGCCGAGCTGGACGACCCGAGGATCAACGACGCGCTGGACAAGGCCGCGTCGAGCACCGACCAGGCGGAGCGCGAGAAGCTCTACCAGCAGATCGATGGATGGGTCATGGAGTCGGCGACGCTGCTGCCGTTCGTCAACGAGAAGACCCTGCTCTACCGGCCCCCGAGCCTGACGAACATGTTCATCCACGAGGGCTACCACATGTACAACTTCACGAGCATCGGCGTGAAGCCCTAACGGGAATCTGCGGCGGCGGGGACGGGCCGGCAGGCCCGGCCCCGCCGTCACCCGGGTAAGTCCGCCGAGACCGCGCCGATTGAGGCAACCGTTGTGATCGCATATGTCATCCGCCGCCTGTTCACCGGCGTCGTGCTGCTGCTGGTGGTCAGCCTCGCCACGTTCGTGATCTTTTTCGTGGTGCCGAGACTGGCCGGCGCGTCGCCCGACACGCTGGCGAGCAGGTACGTCGGCAAGGCGCCGACGCCCCAGGCCGTACAGGCCGTCAAGGAACGACTCGGCCTGGACGATCCGCTGATCGTGCAATACGGCCGGTTCGTCAAGGGCATCGTGGCCGGCAACGAGTACAAGGCCGGCAACGACGTGGTCCTGTGCAACACGCCGTGCTTCGGCTACTCCTTCCGCAACAGCGTGGAGGTCTGGCCGCAGCTGATGGACCGGCTCCCGGTCACCGCCTCGCTGGCGGCCGGCGCCGCGCTGTTGTGGCTGCTCGCCGGGGTGTCCATCGGGGTCGTCTCGGCGTTGCGGAGAGGCAGCTTCTTCGACCGGCTCGGCATGACCACGGCGCTCGCCGGCGTGTCCCTGCCGGTCTTCTTCACCGGCCTGGTCTCGCTGGCGCTGTTCAGCTACTACTGGGAGATCTTCCCGGCAGGCGGTAGCTACACCCCGATCACCGAGAACCCGGGGCTCTGGGCGTACAGCCTGGTCCTGCCCTGGTGCACGCTCGCCTTCCTGTACGCGGCCATGTACGCGCGGCTCACCCGTGCGGGCATGCTGGACACGATGAACGAGGACTACATCCGTACCGCCCGGGCCAAGGGCCTGCGCGAGGGCGCGGTGGTGACCAGGCACGGACTGCGCGCCGCGCTCACCCCGATCGTCACGATCTTCGGGCTCGACCTCGGGCTGATGCTGGGCGGCGCGGTGCTCACCGAGTCGACGTTCGGCCTGCCCGGCATGGGCAAGCTCGCGGTGGACGCGATCCGCGGCAGCGACCTGCCGATCGTCCTCGGCGTGACCATGTTCACCGCGTTCTTCGTGGTGATCGCGAACATCATCGTGGACCTGCTGTACGCGGTCATCGACCCGAGGGTGAGGCTGGGATGACGGGGAGGTTCCAGTGACAGAGCGAGCGAGCACCAGCGGCCTCGGCATGACCGGCACCGGCGCGTCGTCCTCCTTCCTCGACGTCCGCGACCTGCGCATCCACTTCCCGACCGACGACGGCCTGGTGAAGTCGGTGGACGGGCTGTCGTTCCGGCTCGAGCGCGGGAAGACGCTCGGCATCGTGGGCGAGTCCGGCTCCGGCAAGAGCGTGACCAGCCTCGGCATCCTCGGCCTGCACAAGCGGGGCAACGCGAAGATCTCCGGTGAGATCTGGCTGGACGGGCAGGAGCTCGTCGCCGCCTCGGCCGAGGAGGTCCGCCGGCTGCGCGGCAAGAAGATGGCGATGATCTTCCAGGACCCACTGTCCTCTATGCACCCGTACTACACGATCGGCACGCAGATCATCGAGGCGTACCGGATCCACAACGACGTCAGCAAGGCGGTGGCCCGCAAGCACGCCATCGACATGCTCGGCCGGGTCGGCATCCCGCAGCCGGACAAGCGGGTGGACGACTACCCGCACGAGTTCTCCGGCGGCATGCGGCAGCGCGCGATGATCGCCATGGCGCTGTCCTGCGACCCCGAGCTGCTGATCGCGGACGAGCCCACCACGGCGCTGGACGTGACCGTGCAGGCGCAGATCCTGGACCTCATCCTGGACCTTCAGAAGGACTTCAACTCCGCGGTCATCCTGATCACCCACGACCTCGGCGTGGTGGCGCAGGTGGCCGACGAGATCCTGGTGATGTACGGCGGCAAGTCCGTGGAGTACGGGCGCGCCGAGGTCATCTTCGACCGGCCCCGGCACCCGTACACGTGGGGGCTGCTGGGCTCGAT
The DNA here is from genome assembly GCA_009380095.1 of Streptosporangiales bacterium. Classification (GTDB taxonomy): domain Bacteria; phylum Actinomycetota; class Actinomycetes; order Streptosporangiales; family Streptosporangiaceae; genus WHSL01. The sequence goes on from WHSL01000059.1 coordinate 14,183, forward strand.
GCCGCGGCTCGACCGCGACGTCACCGAGCGGCTGCTGCCGATCGTGGGCACCCCGCCCAGCCTGATCAACGTGCCGTCCGGGTGCGCGTTCCACCCGCGGTGCGCCTTCGCGGGCCGCAACGGAGGGCGTAGCGAATCCGAAGTACCCGAGCTCCTCGAGGTCGACCCCGGCCACTTCGCCGCGTGCCACCTGGGCCGCGACGAACGCGTGGAGATCTGGGAGTCCGAGATCAGGCCCAAGCTGTGAGCGCGGGGGAGAGCCACGTGAGCACACCGTTGACGGAGACCACCAAGGCGCGGCCCGCCGAGGGCGAGGCGCTGCTCTCGGTGGCGGGGCTACAGAAGTACTTCCCCGTCACCAAGGGGCTGCTCCGCCACAAGGTCGGCGACGTGCAGGCGGTGGACGGCCTCGACTTCACCGTGCACAAGGGTGAGACGCTCGGCGTGGTGGGGGAGTCCGGCTGCGGCAAGACCACCACCGGGCGGCTGCTGACCCGGCTGCTGGAGCCCACCGGCGGGCGCATCGAGTTCGAGGGCGTGGACATCACGCACATCTCGCAGGGGCGGATGCGGCCACTCCGCCGCGACCTGCAGATGATCTTCCAGGACCCGTACTCCTCGCTGAACCCGCGGCACACCGTGGGCACCATCGTGGGCGCGCCGTACCGGCTGCAGAGCGTCAAGACGGAGCACGGCGTCAAGCGGGAGGTGCAGGACCTGCTGAAGCTGGTCGGTCTGAACCCCGAGCACTACAACCGGTACCCGCACGAGTTCTCCGGCGGGCAGCGGCAGCGCATCGGCATCGCTCGCACGCTCGCACTCCGGCCCAAGCTGATCGTGGCCGACGAGCCGGTCTCCGCACTGGATGTGTCCATCCAGGCGCAGGTGGTGAACCTGCTGGAGGACCTGCAGGACGAGCTCGGGCTCACGTACGTGGTGATCGCGCACGACCTGTCCGTGGTGCGGCACATCTCGGACCGGGTCGCGGTGATGTACCTCGGCAAGATCGTCGAGCTGGCGGACCGGGACGGGCTGTACGGCAAGCCGATGCACCCGTACACGACCGCGCTGCTCTCGGCGGTGCCGGACCCGACGCCGAAGGCGCGTTCCGCCAAGCGGGAGCGGATCCGGCTCGTCGGCGACGTGCCGAGCCCGCTCAACCCCCCGCCGGCCTGCCGCTTCCATACCCGCTGCTGGAAGGCCCAGGAGATCTGCCGCACCCAGGAGCCACCCCTCCTCGAACGCGTCTCCGGCCACCACGTCGCCTGCCACTTCCCAGAGAACTGAGTCGCTCAGGCCAGCTCGGTTACGGCGCGGTGGGCCTCGTCGATGGCGGCGTGGGTGTAGGCGAAGGCGCGGCGTCGGAGCCGGCGATGGTCACCCGGCCGAGTGGGCGCCTGGCCAGTGCGGCGGGGCGCTCCGCCTCGGGACGGCCGAGCACCTCGGCGTCGTCGAGTGAGGTGTACTCGTACGTGTAGCCGTGCGCCCAGCGGTTCACGGTGATCGCCGCGATGTCCCGGCCCGGATCGAAGCCGTACGGGCCGAGCGCGCGGACCATGGCCGTCCGCAGCTCCCGCTCCAGCGTCGCGAACGACACCGCGGACAGGTGCTCACGGCCCGCCTGATACTGCTCCTTCATCGGCAGGCCCGGGTGGTTGGGCGTCTTCATCAGCTGCACGACCCCGGGCAGCTCGGGGTCGCGCGGGGAGGTGTAGTCGCCGAGCCGGGTCGCCGGCGGCAGGTGGAAGCCGTTCCAGTACAGGGTCGGCGTGTCCACCCGGCTGACCCGGGCGGCGGCGAACGCCGTCCAGTCCCGAACCGCCGCCCGGGCGTAGACCAGCGGGACCTTGACGCCGTAGCGCATCGCCGCGGCCTGCTCGGGTGGGAGATCGCGCAGCACGTAGGAGGTGACCGAGGTCCAGCAGGCCATGATCACGTGGCCGGCGCGGACGCGGTGGTCGGCGCCGTCGCGGCGGTAGCGGACCTCGACCTCGCGGGATCGGCCGGCCGGCCCGGCGTGCCGGACGTCGAACACCGTCGCGCCGAGCCGTACGGCGACCGGCGCGCCGGGCCGGTCCAGGAGGTCGTACCGGGCACGCGCGGTCACGATGCCGGACACGTCGGGATCGCCGGGGAACGCCTCCGGGACGAGCCGGGCCAGCAGCAGCCGGGCCACCGAGGCGTTCCCGTCCGGGAAGTAGATGAACCCGTCGTCCTCGGTCTCGGCCAGCGCCATCATCGCGGTCAGGCTCGCCCCCGGCCAGGGCACCGGTCAGCCCGGTCTCCGCGGGCGGGTACGCGGGGGTCGCGTGGTCGTCGTGGCGGGGGATCGGCCGGTCCATGCCGAGCTCGTGGTCGGTGAGTCCGGGCATCGTTCCTCCAAGCGGGGGGTACGACGACGGATTCTGCGGCAGGTTGGGGAGTCCGCACAAGATCCAGGGGTGAATCGCCCGTAGAACGACGGATTCCGTAGGCGTTGGTCAGCCGGCGCCGGGGCGGACCAGGCCGGTCTCGTAGGCGTACACCACCGCCTGCACGCGGTCCCGCAGGCCCAGCTTGGTGAGCAGGTTGCCGACGTGGGTCTTGACCGTGGTCTCGCTGACCACCAGCTCGGCGGCGATCTCCGCGTTGGACAGGCCGCGGGACACCTGCCGCAGCACCTCGTGTTCGCGCTCGGTCAGGCCGGTGTGCGGGGCCGCGCCGTCGTCCCGTACGGCGGGCAGCCGGGAGGCGAACCTGTCCAGCAGCCGCCGGGTCACGCTCGGCGCGACGATCGCGTCCCCGGCCGCGACCACCCGGATCGCGGCCGCCAGGTCGTCCGGCGGGACGTCCTTGAGCAGGAAGCCGCTGGCGCCGGCCCGCAGCGCCTCCACGATGTACTCGTCCAGGTCGAACGTGGTGAGCACGAGCACCCGGGGCGTGTGCGCGGCGTCCCGGCCCGCCGCGACGATCTCGCGGGTGGCCTCGATGCCGTCCTTGCCCGGCATCCGTACGTCCATCAGCACGACGTCGGGCTGCAGCGCACGGGTCGCCGTCACCGCCTCGTGCCCGTCGCCGGCCTCGCCGACCACGGTGACCTCCGGCTCGGTCTCCAGGATCAGCCGGAAGCCCCGGCGCAGCAGCGGCTGGTCGTCGGCCAGCAGCACCCGGATCGTCATCCTGCTCCCCTCGGGAGGCGGGCGTCCACGCGGTAGCCCCCGGCCCTCCCGGGGCCGGCCCGCAGCTCCCCACCATAGAGCGACACGCGCTCGCGCATCCCGAGGATTCCGTGGCCCGGGCGATCCGGGTCGTCGCGCGTGGTGGCGGGCGCGCCGCGGCCGTCGTCCCGTACCGAGACGTGCAGGGCGCGCGGCTCGTACCGGAGCAGCACCTCGGCGGTGGTCTCCGGGCCGCCGTGCTTGAGCGTGTTGGTCAGCGCCTCCTGGACGACCCGGTACACGGTGAGGTCCACGCCCGGTGGGAGCGGTGCGGGCTCGCCCTCCGTGGTGAGGCGGACCGCGAGCCCGGCCTCGCGCAGCTGGCCCGCCAGCGTCTCGAGCTGCGCCACGCCCGGCTGCGGCGCCCGTCCAGGGGCCGGCGGTGGACCGTCGTCGTCGGTGCGGAGCACCACGACGAGGTTGCGCATCTCGGCCAGGGCGGAGCGGCCGGTCTCGGTGATCGCGGTCAGAGCCTCCCGGGCCTCCTCGGGGCGGCTGCCGAGCACCCGCTGGGCCGCCGCGGCCTGGACGGTCATGACGCTCACGTGGTGGGCGATCACGTCATGCAGCTCGCGGGCGATGCGGGCGCGCTCCTCGGCCAGGGCCGCGCGGGCATGCGCGTCCCTGGCGCGCTCCAGCCGCCGCGCCCGCGCCTCCAGCTCCGCCATGTACGCCCGCCGCATCCGCATGCTCCGGCCCGCCCACCACATCGCGTACGTCACCGCGACCGTGGCGATCACCCGCAACGGCTCCCCGCCCGCGAGGTCCCCGCCGGCCGGCCCAGCGGCGGCCAAGCCCCCACCCGGCGGCTCACCACCGGGCAGGACTCCTCCGCCGGGAGGCTCACCACTGGAGAGGGCTCCGCCGGGAGGCTCACCGCCGAGTAGGGCGCCGGCGGTTGCGGAGCCGATCGGCAGGAGGCCCGTCAGCAGGAGCGTGGCGCTCACGGCGGCCGCGCCGGTCACCACGGCGATCCCGGACGCGAGCGGCAGGTACGCCCCCACCGAGTAGGCCGCCACCGCGTACGGGACGACCCAGAGCCAGCTCGCGTACCCGAGCCCGGCGGCGAGGACGAACACGCCGAGCACCGCCCCCAGCGCGAGCACCGGCCAGCGCCGCCGGACGACGAGCGGCGCCGCCCCGGCCGCTGCGAGCAGGATGTCCGCCACGCCGGGGGACGCTCCGGAGGCTCCCGGCCCTCCCCGCACCACCAGCACCCCGAGGGACGCGACCGCTACCAGCAGCGCGACCAGCGCGTCGAACGCGAGGGGATGCGCGGAGGTCCAGGTGGTAAGCCGGCGCGGCAGCTGAGACACGCCCCAACGCTATGCGAGCCGCCTCACCTGCGGTGCCCGTCCCGGTGCGGATCCTCCCCTCCTCCCCAAGGAGGAGACCAGCGCCCCCCAAAGCAGACACTGCCGAGATAGCCGTTCCGGGGGAGAGGCCCGGCGTTGCGGTACCCGTAAGGGGGCTTCTCCTCCGTTCCCGTTGTGCAAAAGGTGCATTCCGGGGCACTGGGCGACGCCTACGGAGGAGAAGCGTCTGGCCGGCATCCGCCGGCGCGCGCTCGGGTGGGGCGGCCCGGTCAGGCCTCGCCGTGTCCTTAGAGGTCGGTGCTGGTGGCGTGGGCGGGTTCGGGGTCGACCGCTACGGGGACGGCGTTCGGGTCGGGTAGCGGTGGGGGAGTGCCGCCGAACTCGGGGCAGCGGGACTGGTGGTCGCACCAGTCGCACAGCCGGCTGCGCCGGGCCCGCCAGTCGCCGGTGTCCCGGGCCCGCTCGATCGCCGCCCACAGCGCGCGCAACTTGCGCTCGGTGGCGACCAGCTCCGCCTCGCCCGGCTCGTACCGCAACACCTCGCCGCTGCCCAGATACATCAGCTGGAGCAGACGCGGCACGCTCCCGCGCAGCCGCCACAGCACCAGCGCGTAGAACTTCATCTGGAACAGCGCCCGCGCCTCGAACACCTCGCTCGGCGCGGTGCCGGTCTTGTAGTCGACGATGCGCACCTCACCGCCGGGCGCCACGTCCAGCCGGTCGATGTACCCCCGGAGCTTGAGGCCCGACTCGAGCACGGTCTCCACGTACATCTCCCGCTCGGCGGGCTCCAGCCGGTTCGGATCCTCCAGCGTGAAGTAGCGGCCGATGAGCTCGCGGGCCCCGTTCAGCCAGCCGGTGCGCTCGGCGTCGTCGTGGAAGATCGCGGCGAGCTCCGGATCCTCCTCCAGCAGCCGCTGCCACTCGGGCTCCAGCAGCCCGCCGGCGCGCTCCGGCGTGCGCTCCCCGGCCGGCAGCTCGAACAGCCGCTCCAGCACGGCGTGCACCACGGTGCCACGGAGCATCGCCGGGGTCGGCTGCTCGGGGATGCGGTCGATCACGCGGAAGCGGTACAGCAGCGGGCACGTCATGAAGTCACCCGCCCGCGACGGCGACAGCGCCCCGATCACCTCGGCCTCGCCCGGCGCCTCGCCCGTCGTGCCGGGGCTGGTCTCGGTGGGAGCCGCGTCCGTCGTCATGCAGAGCAGCGTAGGGGAGCCGTACGACACTCCGCCGCGACACGCGCGCGCCGGCCTACGGCAGGGTGCCGTGGTGGTGCCGGGCCTGGCGATCCCATTTCCGGCGCGACCGGCCTTGGCCGCGAGGGGGGACAGGGGCCCAACACCGTCGATCGCGGGGTCGTGCGGTGTGAGGATGTGCTACATCTCCACGATGGGCGGGCCGTCAGGGATTGGGGGACGGGTGCCGATCGAGCGCGTCATCCGAGCCCCGACGGTGACCGGCTCTACGTGGCGATCACCCCCGTCGCCGGGGACGTACGGGTCCCGGTGATCGACACTGCCGGGGACGCGACGGTCGGTGAGTCCATCCTGGCCGGCACCCGGCGGGTGCCCGACACGGGGACGAGCCCGACGCCGCGCCGCTGAGCGGAGCGGGCCGGGCCGTACCGGCGCGCGTGAAGCACCCGCCGCGCCCTCCGCCACGTAGCATCAGAGACGTGGCAGAGACTCCACCGCAATCCCCGCGCGGTTCCGCCGAGCCCGGCCCTGAGCCCGGTACGAAGGCCTCCGAGAGCGGCTCACGATCCGGCCTGCTCATGGGGCGCCCGTTCGGCATCCCCGTCTACGTGTCGTGGACCTGGTTCGTCGTCGCGGGCCTGATCACCTGGTGGTACGAGCCGGTGGTGGGCCGCCGCCTGGACATCGGGCCGCTGGCGTACCTGGTGGCCTTCCTGTTCGCGGTGCTGCTGTACGTCTCGGTGCTGGTGCACGAGCTCAGCCACTCCCTGGTGGCCCGGCGCTTCGGGCTTCCCGTACGGCAGATCACGCTCTACCTGCTCGGCGGCGTCTCGGAGATCGAGAAGGAGCCCCAGACCCCGTGGCGGGAGTTCGCGGTGGCCTTCGCCGGTCCGCTGCTCTCGCTGGTGCTCGCCGGGATCGGCCTGCTCGCCTCGCTGGTGCTCGAGGTGGACACGGTCGCCGGCACGCTCGTGCAGATGCTCTGGGCCGCCAACCTGCTGGTGGGCGTGTTCAACCTGCTGCCCGGGCTGCCGCTGGACGGCGGCCGGATCCTGCGCGCCGGCGTGTGGGCGGTCACCGGCCGCCCCGGTACGGGCACCATCGTCGCGGCCTGGGCCGGCCGGGTGCTCGCGGTGGCCGTCTTCCTGCTGCCGTTCCTGCCGGTGCTGCTCGGCGGTCCGCAGCCGAGCACGTTCAGCGTGATCGCGGCCGGCTTCATCGCGGCGTTCATGTGGATGGGCGCCTCCCAGTCGCTGCGCGTCGCCAAGATCAAGCAGCGGGTGCCGGCGCTGCGCGCCCGCGCGCTGGCCCGCCGCGCGCTGCCGGTGATGGCGGACGTGCCGCTGGCCGAGGCGCTGCGCCGGCTCGGCGAGGCGCAGGCCGGGGCCATCGTCGTCACCGACCACGAGGGCCGGCCCACCGGGCTGGTCAGCGAGGCCGCGGTGCGGGAGACCCCGGACCACCGCCGGCCCTGGATCGACGTGGGCTCGCTCGCCCGCAGCCTGGACTCCGGGCTCACGCTGTCCGCGGACGTCGAGGGCGAGGAGCTGATCGGGGCCGTACGGGCCCGACCCGCCACGGAGTACCTCCTCCTGGAGGCCGACGGCAGCGTCTACGGGGTGCTCGCCCTGGCCGACCTGGACAAGGCCTTCGCGGGGGCCTGAACCGGGGGCAGAGCCGGGAGTTCATCACGGAGGGGGAGCTCCGGAGCCGCGTCACGGTGGACCGTGCCGACGGGGACGCCTCCGGCGAGGGTGGCGGCAAGGGATCCTGAGACGCCCCTACGGGCCGGGAACGAACGGTCCGCCGGGCCGATACGCTGGCTGTTCCCCAAGCGCGAGAGCGGCCGGCGTACGGCCCCGGCGAAGCGAGCACGAGAGCAGCGAGGCGTAAGTGACGCGAGTGCGGCGTGGCCCCTTTCAGGCCGGTGACCTGGTGCAGCTGACCGACCAGAAGGGCCGGCAGCACACGATCACCCTGGAGGAGGGCAAGACCTTCCACACGCACCGCGGCCGGGTGGAGCACGACGAGCTCATCGGGCGGCCGGAGGGCGTGGTGGTCAAGGCCGGCTCGGGCACCGCGTACGTGGCGCTGCGCCCGCTGCTCGCCGACTTCACGCTGTCCATGAAGCGCGGCGCCACCATCGTGTACCCGAAGGACGCGGCGCAGATCGTGGCGATGGCGGACGTGTTCCCCGGCGCCCGGGTGGTCGAGGCCGGGGCCGGCTCGGGCGCGCTCACCAACTGGCTGCTGCGCGCGGTGGGGGAGGAGGGCGCGGTGCACTCCTTCGAGCGCCGCGCGGACTTCGCCGACATCGCCCGGCGCAACGTCGAGCGCTACTTCGGCGGCCCGCACCCGGCGTGGCACCTGACCGTGGGGGATCTCGTCGCGTCGCTGTCCGCGGACGACGCGGAGCCGATCGAGGCCGATCGGGTGGTGCTGGACATGCTGGCACCCTGGGAGTGCCTGGAGGTCTCCGCCGGGGCGCTGGTGCCCGGCGGGCTGATCTGTGTGTACGTGGCCACCACCACGCAGGTCTCGCGGGTGGTGGAGGCGCTGCGCGAGCACGGCGCGTTCTTCGAGCCGCACACCTGGGAGACGCTGGTGCGCTCCTGGCACGTGGAGGGGTTGGCGGTGCGGCCGGACCACCGCATGATCGGGCACACCGGGTTCCTCGTCACCGCGCGGCGGCTGGCCGAGGGCGAGACGCCGCCGGAGCGCCGCAGGCGCCCGGCCAAGGGCGCGTACGGGAACGACTGGACCACGCCCACCGACACCGGCACGGCGACCACGGAAACGCCCTAAGCGCCGCCCCGGCCTGCGGGCGCGGCGAGGGGCGGAGGTCTCGAAACGGACACTGTCCTGCATACCTCCCAGGCGTGTCGGGGGTCACTACCATTCTGACCTGGTGCTCCTCAAGATCGTAGAATGAAGGCCAGAACACGGCACCGATTCGCCAGGTTAGAAAGGATGCTGGGGTAGGTAGTGTTCCGACTAGGTCGTCTCTGCCAAAGGAGGTGACGGCGCGTGGCTGCACACGAGGAGGGTCGCTCCTCGCAGCATGATCGGGAGGTCGCCGACCTCACCCAGCAGGTCTCCTTCCTCGAGGAGGAGCTGGCCGTGCTGCGCCGCCGGTTGTCCGATTCCCCCCGCAATGTCCGGCTTCTTGAGGAACAGCTCCGCGAAGCGCAGGCCAACCTCGCCGCCGTCACGAGCCAGAACGAGCGTCTGGCCGTCACCCTCAAGGAGGCCCGTGACCAGATCATCGCGCTGAAGGAGGAGGTCGACCGGCTGGCTCAGCCGCCGTCCGGTTTCGGCGTCTTCCTCGAGCTGCGTGAGGACGGCACCGTCGACGTCTTCACCGGCGGGCGCAAGCTGCGCGTCAACGTGAGTCCGAACGTGGACGCGGAGAAGCTCGAGCCCGGCCAGGAGGTCATGCTCAACGAGGCCATGAACGTGGTCGAGGCGCAGTCCTTCGAGCAGGTCGGCGAGATCGTCATGTTCAAGGAGCTCCTCGAGGACGGCGACCGTGCGCTGGTGATCGCGCACGCGGACGAGGAGCGCGTGGTCCGGCTCGCCGAGCCGCTGCGCGGGGTGCCGCTGCGAGCCGGCGACTCCCTGCTGGTGGAGACGCGGTCCAACTACGCGTACGAGCGCATCCCCAAGGCCGAGGTCGAGGAGCTCATCCTCGAAGAGGTCCCCGACATCTCGTACCACGACATCGGCGGTCTGAGCTCGCAGATCGAGCAGATCCGAGATGCCGTGGAGCTTCCGTACCTGCACGCGGACCTGTTCCGCGAGCACCGGCTGCGCCCGCCCAAGGGCGTCCTGCTGTACGGCCCGCCGGGCTGTGGCAAGACGCTCATCGCCAAGGCCGTCGCCAACTCGCTGGCCAAGCAGGTCACCGCCAAGTCGGGCAACGAGGGGAAGAGCTTCTTCCTGAACATCAAGGGCCCGGAGCTGCTGAACAAGTACGTCGGCGAGACGGAACGGCACATCCGGCTGGTGTTCCAGCGGGCCCGTGAGAAGGCCAGCGAGGGCATGCCGGTGATCGTGTTCTTCGACGAGATGGACTCGATCTTCCGCACCCGCGGGTCCGGTGTCTCCAGTGACGTGGAGAACACCATCGTTCCGCAGCTGCTGTCCGAGATCGACGGCGTCGAGGGGCTCGAGAACGTCATCGTGATCGGCGCCTCGAACCGCGAGGACATGATCGACCCGGCGATCCTGCGTCCCGGCCGGCTGGACGTGAAGATCAAGATCGAGCGTCCGGACGCCGAGGCCGCGCGCGACATCTTCTCCAAGTACATCCTGCACGACCTGCCGCTGCACCCCGAGGACCTGGCGGAACACGGGCGGTCTCCCGAGGCCACCGTCGAGGCCATGATCCAGCGCGTGGTCGAGCGGATGTACACCGAGAGCGAGGAGAACCGGTTCCTCGAGGTGACGTACGCCAACGGGGACAAGGAGGTCCTGTACTTCAAGGACTTCAACTCCGGCGCCATGATCGAGAACATCGTGGACCGGGCCAAGAAGATGGCCATCAAGGAGTTCCTCGACACCGGGGCCAAGGGGCTGCGGGTCGCGCACTTCCTGCAGGCCTGCCTCGACGAGTTCAGCGAGAACGAGGACCTGCCCAACACCACCAACCCGGACGACTGGGCTCGCATCTCCGGTAAGAAGGGCGAGCGCATCGTCTACATCCGCACCCTCGTCTCTGGGAAGCAGGGCACCGAGGCCGGCCGGTCCATCGACACGGTCGCCAACACCGGTCAGTACCTGTAGTCGGAATGAGAGATGCCACGCGTCAGAACGGCCCGGCGGTTAGCCGCCGGGCCGTGCTGGCTCATCGTGTTCGGTTGCACCACGGCCGTTCCGCCGTGAAAGGTGAGGTTTGTCCTCCTGTGGCCATCTCTAACCGGGTGTGGTGCCGTGTAATGACGTTTGTGACACGAACCGCACCGTCAGCCTCGGAGACATGCCCCGACGTGATTAGGCTCGAAGCATGAGTGTGCGGCGGGTCATGGGGACCGAGACCGAGTTCGGCATCGCGGTGCCCGGGCAGCCCGGGGCCAACGCGATGGTGACCTCCTCCCAGGTGGTCAACGCCTATCTCGCGGCCTCGGCGGCGCGCGCCAGGCGGGCACGGTGGGACTTCGAGGAGGAGAACCCGCTGCGCGACGCGCGAGGGTTCGACCTCGCGCGCGAGGTCGCCGACCCGGGCCAGCTCACCGACGAGGACCTCGGCCTCGCCAACGTCATCCTCACCAACGGCGCCCGGCTGTACGTCGACCACGCGCACCCGGAGTACTCGACCCCCGAGGTCACCGGCCCGCGCGACGCGGTGATCTGGGACAAGGCCGGCGAGCGGGTGATGGCCGACGCGGCCCGCCGGGCCGCCATGGTGCCGGGCACCGCGCCGATCCAGCTGTACAAGAACAACACCGACAACAAGGGCGCCTCGTACGGCTGCCACGAGAACTACCTGATGCGCCGCTCCACGCCGTTCGGCGACATCGTCCGGCACCTCACCCCGTTCTTCGTGTCCCGCCAGGTCGTCTGCGGGGCCGGCCGGGTGGGCCTGGGCGCCGACGGGCGCGGCGAGGGCTTCCAGATCAGCCAGCGCGCCGACTTCTTCGAGGTCGAGGTCGGGCTGGAGACGACGCTCAAGCGGCCCATCATCAACACCCGGGACGAGCCGCACGCCGACCCGGAGAAGTACCGCCGGCTGCACGTGATCATCGGCGACGCCAACATGAGCGAGCTGTCCACGTACCTCAAGCTCGGCACCACCGCGCTGGTGCTGGCGATGATCGAGGACGGCTTCATCGGCGTCGACCTGAGCGTGGACATGCCGGTCGCGGAGCTGCGCGCGGTCTCCCACGACCCGTCCTGCAAGCACCTGATCAAGCTGCGCGACGGGCGCAGCATGACCGCGGTGCAGCTGCAGATGGAGTATCTGGAGCAGGCCCGGAAGTACGTGGAGGACCGCTTCGGGCCGGACGTGGACGAGCAGACCGCCGACGTGCTGGCCCGCTGGGAGTCGGTGCTGCACCGGCTCGCCGAGGACCCGATGCAGCTCTCCCGCGAGCTGGACTGGGTGACCAAGCTGGAGCTGCTGGAGGGCTACCGCACCCGCGACGGGCTCGGCTGGGGGCACTCCCGGCTGCAGCTCGTGGACCTGCAGTACTCCGACGTACGGCCCGAGAAGGGCCTGTACAACCGGCTCGCCGCGCGCGGCCGGGTGCACCGGCTGGTGGACGACGCCACCATCGAGGCGGCCATCGAGCAGCCGCCCACCGACACCCGGGCCTACTTCCGCGGCCGCTGCCTGGACAAGTACGCCGACTCGGTGGCCGCCGCGTCCTGGGACTCGGTGATCTTCGACATCCCGGGCCGCGACTCGCTGCAGCGCGTCCCCACCCTGGAACCCCTGCGCGGCACCAAGGCCCACGTGGGCGAGCTCCTCGACCGCTGCCGCACCGCCGCCGACCTGGTCTCCGCCCTCACCGGCGAAGGCTGACCCACCCCGGGGAATCGCACGGAACCTTCAACCGGGGGGTTTGTGTCGCCTCAAGTTGGGGAGCGGAGCTATCCAGTCAGATGGTCGCCTGGGCGTGACCGAACCGTGTCCGGGGGTACCTCGGTACAGGCACGGCGCAAGGGTTGGCCGCTTTGTCGCAGGGCGAAGATAGAGTCGAGGACCCGAGATCCCTGGAGGTGGCGTCCATGGCGGAGAAGGACACCGGCGGCCAGCGGCAGACCAGCCGGCGCGACGAGGAGGTCGAGGAGACCACCGCTGAGGTCGAATCCGGCCTTCAGGAGCGCCAGGAGAAGCTGTCGGAGGACGTCGACGCCATTCTCGACGAAATCGACGACGTTCTCGAGGAGAACGCCGAAGAGTTCGTCCGGAGTTACGTGCAGAAGGGCGGGCAGTAACCGACCCCCTGGCCCTGACGAGGCGCGGGCCCCTGCTCGGTGCCGGACGGCACCTTCGCCGGGGCCCGCGTTGCTGCCGTGGTTTTCGCGGTGGGCGGACGGGCAGGGCGATACGGGTCCTGCCCTCGGAGTGATCGAGGAAGTAGGGTCGAGCCACGGAAGAGCACGCAAGGCTGGAGCACCGATCAGAGCGAGGGAGTCGCGTGGCCGTACAGTTCGATGGTGTGGGCCGGCTGCCGGGCGCGTTCATGAGCCTGGGCACGTCGTCGTTCACCGAGTTCCTTGGGTCGTACGCCCCCGACATGCTGCCCGGGCGGCGCACGCTTCCGGCGGGGCAGGCGGGTAACGACCTGCCGCACGGCACGACGATCGTCGCCAGCACCTTCGACGGCGGGGTCGTGATGGCGGGCGACCGCCGCGCCACCGCGGGGAACGTCATCGCGTCGCGCGACATCGAGAAGGTCTTCCGCTCCGATGAGTACTCCGTGGTCGCCTTCGCCGGCACCGCCGGCATCGGCGCGGAGCTCGTCCGGCTGTTCCAGGTGGAGCTGGAGCACTACGAGAAGATGGAGGGCCGCGAGCTCTCCCTGGAAGGCAAGGCCAACCGGCTCGCCGCGATGATCCGCGGCAACCTCGGCATGGCCATGCAGGGCCTTGTCGTCGTGCCGCTGTTCGGCGGCTACGACCTCGACCGGGACAAGGGCCGCATCTTCAGCTACGACCCGGCCGGCGGGCGGTACGAGGAGCAGCGGTACCACTCCATCGGGTCCGGCTCGGTGTTCGCCAAGGGCTCGCTGAAGAAGCTCTACCAGGAGGACCACGACGCCGACGACGCGGTGCTCGCCTGCATCCATGCGCTCTACGACGCCGCCGAGGAGGACTCGGCGACCGGCGGCCCCGACCTGGCCCGGCGCATCTTCCCGGTCGTCGGCCTGGTGACCGCGGACGGCTTCCGGCGGCTCGGCGACGACGAGGTGGGTGCGATCGCCGAACGCGTCGTGGCCGGCCGCATGCGCGACCCCGACGGCCCCACGGCACCGCTGTCGTGATCACCGAGGCGATGCGATGTCCCGCCACTGATCTCGTATAAGACCACTCCCGAGCCGACCAGCAAAGGAAGCATCAGCGGTGTCGATGCCGTTCTACGTGTCGCCCGAACAGGCGATGAAGGACAAGGCGGACTATGCCCGCAAGGGCATCTCCCGGGGCCGCAGCGCCGTCGTGCTGCAGTACGACGGGGGGATTCTCTTCGTCGCCGACAACGTGTCGCGCACGCTTCACAAGATCAGCGAGATCTACGACCGCATCGCGTTCGCCGCGGTCGGGCGCTACAACGAGTTCGAGAACCTCCGGCTCGCGGGCGTGCGGTTCGCCGACACCCACGGCTACGTCTACGACCGGCGCGACGTCTCGGGCCGCGCGCTCGCGAACGCGTACGCGCAGACGCTGGGCTCGATCTTCACCGAGACCAACAAGCCGTTCGAGGTGGAGATCGTCGTCGCCGAGGTTGGCGACACGGCCGAGGGCGACCAGATCTACCGGATCACCTTCGACGGCTCCGTGGTGGACGAGCGGCAGGCCCTGGCCATGGGCGGCTCCTCGGAGCAGGTGGCCGCCGCGCTGCGCGAGCGGCACCGGGCGGACATGCCGCTGGCCGAGGCGATCGCCGCCGCCGTGGCGGCGCTGTCCGCCGACGGCGGGGACGAGAGCGCGCTGGAGGCGCCCGGGCTCGAGGTGGCCGTGCTGGACCGCTCGCGGGAGCACCGCAAGTTCCGCCGGATCACCGGCCGTCGCCTCACCGACCTGCTGGCCCAGGGTGCCCCCGAGGAGCCGGCC
>WHSL01000162.1 GCA_009380095.1 Streptosporangiales bacterium
CCGCGCGGCCGCCTCGCCGGGTTCGGTTTCAGGCTCTGATGCCATTGACGACCCTCCAGGTGCTGCGGTGGCAGAGCGCGCGGAACTCGGGTTCCGGCAGGCCGATGCGGCCGGCGAGATAGAGCTGGACCAGGCCCTGCGGGTGGGAGGTGACGGTCAGCGCGACCTCGAGCGGGTCGTCCTCACGCAGCTCGCCTTCCCCCATGGCCTGCCGGACCAGCTCGGTGACCTCGGCGAAGGCGGGTGGGCCGGAGTCCGCGTAGTCCTCGGGGAAGCGCCGGGCGCGCTCCCACCGGTCGGTCATCAAGAACCCGTACAGATGCGGGTGGCCGAGGGCGAAGTCGAGGAACTCCGCGAGCAGCCCGTCGAGCCGCTCCTCGAAGCCGCTCGTCGTCACGTTCGCCCGCCACCGGTCCGCCAGCTCCTGCAGGGTCTCGTCCGCGACCGAGCGCAGCAGGGCACCGCGGTTCGGATAGTGCCGGTAGATGGCCATGGGCGTGACGCCCACCGCCTCCGCCACCCGGCGCATGCTGACCGCGTCGGCCCCCTCGTCGGTCAGGATCTCCCGCGCCGCGGCGGCGATCCGCCGAGCGGTCCCGCCCTCCGCCCCCCGGCCACGCGCCGCCCCGCTCCCCGGCGGCGCGCCTCCGGCCTCATCATTCCCGCTCATGTCTACACCGTACACACGCGATGTCTACGGCGTAGACCGAATCGGCAAAACCGTCGGAGGGCACGGTCATAATCGACGTGGTGTCGTCAGGAGGAGGGACCCATGCCACGCACCCACCGCTACGAGCTGGACGTCAACTGGACCGGCAACACCGGCCAGGGCACCGCCGGCTACCGCGCCTTCGAGCGCGACCACGAGGTCACGCGGGCCGGAGTGCCCGGCAGACCACCCATCCCGGGCACCGCCGACCCGGCCTTCCGCGGCGTCGAGGACCGCTGGAACCCCGAGGAGCTCCTCGTCGCCTCGCTGTCCCAGTGCCACATGCTGTGGTTTCTCGCGCTCTGCTCCCAGGCCCGCATCGTGGTCACGGCCTACACGGACCACCCGTACGGGACCATGACCGAGTCCGCCACCGGCAGCGGCGCCTTCGACGAGGTGGTGCTGCGGCCACGGGTCACGCTCGCGTCCGAGCGCCTCGCCGAGGCGGAGGCGCTGCACAAGAAGGCGCACGAGATGTGCTTCATCGCCAACTCGGTCAACTTCCCCGTCCGCCACGAGCCGGAGGTGATCGCCGAGAGCTGACCGTCGCGGGGGCCGCCCGCGACGACGCCGACGGGGAACCCGATCTCCCTATGCTGGGGGCATGGCTACGAGCGCCGACATCCTCGCAGACGGCTTCGAGCGGGTGCGCGAGAGCGTGCACCGGGCGGTGGCGGGGCTGTCCGCCGACGCGCTGAACCTCCGCGTCGACGCGGACGCGAACTCGATCGCCTGGCTGGTGTGGCACCTTACGCGCGTCCAGGACGACCACGTGGCGGAGGTCGCCGGGTGGGAGCAGGTGTGGACGGCGGGCGGCTGGGACGACCGGTTCGGCCTCGCCCTGCCGCCCGCCGACACCGGATACGGGCACGGCTCCGCGCAGGTCGCCGCGGTCAAGGTCGACTCCCCCGAGCCGCTCATCGGTTATCACGACGCGGTGTGCGAGCGGACCCTCCGGTACGTCGGCGGGCTCACCGACACCGACCTCGGCCGGGTGGTCGACGAACGCTGGAGCCCTCCGGTGACGCTCGGCGTCCGGCTCGTCAGCGTCATCGCCGACGACCTCCAGCACTCGGGGCAGGCCGCGTTCGTCCGCGGGATCGCGCAGCGGCGGTGACGCCTCGGCCGTCCTGAGCTGACGGAGGGGGATCAGTCGGTCGTAGCGCCCTGGTCGATGGCCTCGTTGACCTCGTCGACGCGGGCCTGCTCCTCGGCGGCGAAGCGCTCGGCGTCGAGCCTCTCCGCGATCTCCTCGTCCTGCGACATCAGCAGGTCGAGGTTGGCGTCGCCGAGCTCGAACACGCCCATCTCCACGTACGCCTTCTGGAGGTCCTCGCCCCACAGACCGATGTCCTTCACGCACGGCACGATGCGGCTGAACAGCAGCTTGCGGAAGAGCTGGGTGTAGGGGGACTGCTCGGAGATCTCCTACGCCTCCTCGGGCGGGATGCCGAAGTCCTCCATGACCTCGGTGCCGCGGATGCGGTCGCGCATCAGGTAGCAGCCCTCGATCACGAACTCCTCGCGCTCCCGCCGCTCCACGTCGGTGAGCTGCTTGTAGTCCAGGAGGCGAAGTTGCGGCGCAGCTCGCTGCGCTGCCGCTCGGTGAACAGGTCCCAGTACCGCGTGCCGCGGATGGCCATGGCCTCGTCCGGCACGCCGAGCGGATCGTACGGGTCCACCTCGAGGTCCCAGTCGATGCGCTTCTGCGCGTCCCACTGCTTGTCCTTGCCCTTTCTGGTACAGGGCCAGCAGCCGGTCGCGGCCGTCGTCGTACTCCCAGGTGAAGCGCGCGTCGCCGGCGAGCGGGACCTCCCAGCCGGGCTCCTCGACGGGCCGCGTGTACAGGTCACGTGTCGACATCGCGCTCTCCCCTTCGTACACCGTACGTTCGGCTCGGGCTCAAGGCTGACACGTACGGTGTACGTCGGTCAATGGTGCGTACGATGAGGACGCACCGTTCGGGAGGGGAACGCCGGGTGACCGAGGCGCTGAGCACCACGGGTCGTGGGCCGCTGACCCGCGACCGCATCATCGACGCCGCCGTCGAGCTGATCGAGCGCGACGGCGAGGACGCGGTCTCCATGCGCCGGATCGCCACCGAGCTCGGTTACGGGGTGATGTCCCTCTACAACCACGTGCCGAACAAGGAGGCCCTGCTCGACGGGGTCGCCGAACAGGTCATGAGCCGGCTCACGGTGCCATACCTGCCCGACGCGGACTGGCGGGACCAGGCGCGGGCGCTGGTGCGCTGGTTCCACGCGATCTCGCGGCGCAACCCGCACTGCGTGAACCTCGTCATCGAGCGGCAGCTGCGCTCCGCCGCGGGGCTCCACCCGCTGGAGCTGGCCCTGGCCACCGCGCGGCGGGCCGGGTTCGACGGCGTGACCGCCGTCCGGGTGATGCGCGCCTTCGTCTCCTACGCGCTCGGGTCGCTGGTCAACGAGGCCCGGCTGACGCACATGCGGGAGAACGCCGGGGACGACACGCTCGGCTACGTCAGCACGCTCGACCCCGGGCAGTTCCCCAACACCATGGAGCTGGCCCCCGCGCTGATGAACCACGACCACGAGGCCGACTTCGAGTTCGGCCTGGAGCTGCTGATCAGCGCCGTCGCCGCCCTCCCCCGCGACTCCGCGCCGCTCCGCGACGGCGCCGCGCCGGACGAGCGGTAGGGCGCCGCGCGGCGGTTCTCACCCGGGGTCGCCGCAGAAGTTGTACGGCTCGCCCGACCGGATCCGGCAGACCACCACGTGGAAGTTGCGCACCGCGCCGAAGCTCCGCTCGAAGTCCGTGGTCTCGGTGTGGCCGTCCGCCCGTGCGATGTGGTGCCGGTGGACGTGCTGCCAGCCCCTGGACCCGGCCCAGACGTCGTACTGCGCGTACAGCACCGCGCCCCAGCCGTCGGGGGAGCTGTCGACGACATAGGCGTCATACCCCGCCGGGGCGCCGAGGCAGACCCGGTAGCCGATCTGGTCCCTCGTGACCGCCACATAGCCGACCGCCTGGGCGCCGGCCCGGCCGTCGCCGCCGGTGTCCTTCGAGGCGATGAAGAAGCGCCTCGCGTCGGGGTCGCTGCAGTACGCGACGCCGGCCGAGGCCGATGTGGTCGTCAGGCCGACGAGTGCGGCCGCGGCGCCCGTGAACGCGGCCGCTGCTCCTAAGAGCTTCGCTCGTTTCCTGGGCCGATGTTTGTGGCGGGCGCTAAGCGTCCGCTAAGCGCAGGGCGCGGCCGGGTCAGGCGGGTCGCGCTCCCAGCCGGTGGACCGGAGGACCCATCGCTCGCCACTGCCGTCCAGGGCCTCGTACGTGGCCCCTCCCGGCGGTTCCGTCACCTCGCCGGCCTGTTCGGCGACGCGGAGCAGGTCGACGGCCAGCCAGTACGCGTAGTGCGCGGCGGTGGACTCCCATCCGGCCTTGACCAGCGATCGGGCGAGCCGGCCGTCGGGTTTGCCGCGTTCGGCGAGCTCGTCCACGGCCATGCAGGACCAGTACAGGACGCGTTCCGCGATGTCCATGTAGCCCTGGGCGATGAGCGCGCGGGGTTCGCCGCAGACCGGGCAGGGGCCGCGGGCGGGTGCGGCGCGTACCGGGACTTCAGCCAGTGCAGGTCGATGACGCTGTGCTCGCGGCGCGGCTGCTTCCCGCCCACGCTGTAGCCCGGGCCGCCGCAGTCGGGGCAGCGCACCGCGTGTGGATCCTCGGCGTCCGCCGCGCCGGGCCAGCCGGTGGGCCACTGCGCGCCGCAGCGGGTGCAGGTGTACTGGTGCCGGCGCGGGCCGATGACCTCCGTGACCGCCCGGGTGAAGTGCAGGTCCTCGCGCATGGGGCCGAGGTAGCCGGGATAGGTGCCCTGCTCGCGGGGCCACGCGTGATACCCCTCGTGGGGCCAGAGCAGCGCGATGACGTGGGCCACCGTGGAGTGGTCCCAGCGGCGCGCCGCCCGCGGCTGCGGCCCTGGCGCGCTCCGCCTCCCGCTCGTCGGCACTCCCCCGCCACGGCTCGACCGCGGGATCCCCGTGCACACGCCTCGACATGTCCCCATGCTGCCCGAAACCGCCGGACTTCCGGGAATTCAACGACCCCCGGACTCGCGAAGGGAATGCCGCGATCTCCCGGCGGCACTACCCTTTCGGCGGCAGGGATGGCCGGGCGATGTCCGGGATCACGCACTTAGAGTCACGATCACGCCCGTTTCGTCCCCCTTGTATGGAAGACTTCGCAGGCGGCCTCGTCCCCGGCCCAGGGGGCGAAGCACGTGCAACTTCTTCGGGTGGCGGAAGGATATGGCGATGGCCTCGGTGCTACTGATGGTGGATGTCCAGCGCAACATGCTGGAGGCGCCGACCCCCGTGCCCGAGGCCGAGACGGTCTCGGCGACGATCCGGCAGATACTCGAGCGGGCCCGCGAGTCCGAGGCCGTGATCGTGCACATCCGCAACAACGGCGGCGAGGGCGACCCCGACGCGCCGGGCACGCCCGGCTGGGAACTCGTGCACGAGGTGCGTGACGGTGAGCACGTCATCGACAAGAACGAGAACGACGCGTTCGCCGGCACCAAGCTCGACGCGCTCATCCCCGAGGAGTCCGACGTGGTGATGGTCGGCATGCAGAGCGAGTTCTGCATCCGCGCCACCGCGCTCGCCGCGCTCCGCCGCGACCACCGGGTCACGCTGGTCCGCGGCGCGCACGCGACGTACCACGGCGAGGTCCCCGCGGCCGAGACCTCCCGCCAGATCGACCTCGTGCTCGGCGCCGCCGGCGTGGAGGTCACCGACCCCGAAAAGGTCACCTTCGGCTGACCCCTCCCTTCGCCGCGCCCCGCGGACGGCCGGGATCGCGGCCGTTGCCACGGGCTCCTTGTAACCAATATAAAGGGTTACACACATCCGTACGACGGAGGAGGGGACGAGATGGCCGTCGGGTGGAAGTTGGTCGTGGACAGCGCCGAGCCGCTGGCGCTGGCGCGGTTCTGGGCCGAGGCGCTGGGGTACACGATCGAGGACCATGACGCGCTGATCGAACGGCTGCACGGCGCGGGCATGATCGACGAGAGCATGTTCACGGTGGTGGACGGCCGGAAGGTGTGGAACCACGCCGCCGCCGTACGGCACCCGGACGATCCGGTCGAGGAGGCGAGCGGCACCGGGCTCGGGCGCCGGGTGCTGTTCCTCAAGGTCCCGGAGCCCAAGACGGTCAAGAACCGGCTCCACATCGACCTGCACTTCGGGCCGGAGCGCAAGGACGCCGCGGTCAAGCGCCTGGAGTCGCTCGGCGCCACGGTGGTGCGGGCCGTCGAGGAGCCCGGCTCCTCCCACGTCACCATGGCCGACCCCGAAGGCAACGAGTTCGACGTGCAGTGATCGCGCGTCGGGGGCCGCGGGGGGTCAGGCGGTGTGGCCGGCGCGTTCCAGGTCGAGCAGGCGGCGCTTGTTGGGGAGGCCGCCGAGGCCGTACTTGATGAGGTCGCCGGAGGCGCCGATCACACGGTGGCAGGGCAGGACGATGGGGAGCGGGTTGGCGCCGTTGGCGGCGCCGACCGCGCGGGCGGCTCGGGGGCGGCCGAGGTCGCGGGCCAGGTCACCGTACGTGGCCGTCGCGCCGTACGGGATCTCCGCGATCCGCCGCCAGACCACGCGCCGGAACTCCGTGCCCTCCAGCGCCACCGGCAACGCGAACGCGACCCGCTCCCCCGCGAAGTACGCCCGCAACTGCCCGGCCGCCTCCCCCAGCACCGCGGCACTCGCCGCCGGAACCGCGCCTGGCACGAGAGGCACATCGGCGAGGAGGTCGATGCGGAGAAGCGCGCGCCCGTCACCGGTCAGGACCAGGTCGCCGATCGGCGAGTCCATCACGACATGACGGCGCTCCCCGGCCGGATCCGCGGAAACGAACACGATCCCGCGGGGCGAGGCGGCGGTGGACGTGCCCGCCGGCGGGAGCGGGGCGTAGATGTCGGTCACCCGGCTCAGTCTGCCGGGTGACGGGCGCGCTCACCGGCGGGAATCGGACATCGCCCGAGGCGGCCCGGAGAGCCGATGGAGCGGATTCTCACTTCCCACTTACACCCCGTTTACC
The DNA here is from genome assembly GCA_009380095.1 of Streptosporangiales bacterium. GTDB lineage: Bacteria > Actinomycetota > Actinomycetes > Streptosporangiales > Streptosporangiaceae > WHSL01. The sequence goes on from WHSL01000162.1 coordinate 6,788, forward strand.
TCGTGTCGCTTAGGAAGGAGGCAGAACACGACGTAAGCGAACCGATCGGGGGATCATGGACGCCGTAACGCTGTCCGAACTTCGCAAGCCCCGCCCCTTCCCCGCCGTCTCGGTACTGATGCCGACGCACCGTACGGCCCCGGAGAACCGCCAGGATCCGATCCGGCTGCGCAACCTGCTGGCCGAGGTACGCCGCCGCCTCGAGGAGGACGGGCGGGCCGGCCCGGAGACCGTGGACGCCGTACTGCGCGGCCTGGAACAGGCCGCCGCCCAGGTCGACCCACGCCGGACCGCGGAAGGACTGGTGCTGTTCGCCGCCCCCGACGGCGAACGCCACGCGTTCACCCTCGACCAGCCGGTGGACGAACGCGTCATCGTGGACACCGGGTTCGCGACCCGCGACCTCATCGCCGTGACCCGCCGCACGTCCCGCTACTGGCTGCTCTCCCTGTCCGACCGTCGTACACGGCTGTGGGACGGCAACGGCGAGGAGCCCGCCGAGGTGCACCGCGCCGGCTTCCCGATGGCCCCGGACCCGATCGACGAGGAAGGCGACGGCCGCCGCCAGCGCCACTCCCCGCGCGGCGCGCAGCACGGCGACGAGCGGCACCGCCAGTACATGCGGGTGGTGCTGGCCGCCCTCGACAAGATCCTCGCCCACGACCCCCGCCCCGTGATCATCGCCGGCGTCACCCGGCACCAGGCGATCTTCGACGAGCTGGTGGGCCCGAACGTGACCATCGCCGGGCGCATCGACGGCAGCTTCGAGGGTGCTCCGCCCGCGACGCTGGCCGACCTCGCCCGCCCGGTGCTGCACGCGTACGAGGACCTGCGCGAGGTGGCGGTGCTCGCGGAGCTGGAGGCGGCGCGCGGACTGCAGCGGTACGCGGCCGGCATCTGCGAGGTGATGCGGCTCGTCGAGGAGGGCCGCGGCGAGCACCTCGTGGTGGAGCGCGGCTACTACGCGCCCGCGGTCAAGGCCGGTGGCGAGCTGGTGCCGGTGGAGGGCCGCCCGGGCTCGCTGCGCGGCGCCGACGTGGTGGACGACGTCGTGGACGACGTCATCGAGTCGACGCTGGAGTACGGCGGCGAGGTCACCTTCGTCGCCGACGGCTTCCTCGTCGACCACGACCGCATCGCCCTCGTCACCCGCTTCTGACGCGCACCGGATCGGGGGTGCGGCTCGCCCGGGGACATGGGGGTGGCCCCCGGGCGAGCCGCTCAACCGCCCGGCCGGCCAGGGGACGACGACGGCGCAGACGCCCGGCCCGGGATGCTGCGAACGGGTGTCGATCCGTTCCACCCGCGTCCACCGGACCTGGTGGACGACCAGGAGCCGCAGGCGCGGGTCCAGCCCGGTGCCGGTGCGCACGCCCCCCTCCGCCACCGCCCCCGCGAGCGGCGGACCAGGCGGGACGCGGCGCGGGTACGGCCCCATCAGGAACGCGATCGCGCCCAGGGCCGCGCTGCGCGTCACGAAGGCGGACCGGGACCTGCGGCTCACCCCGACCGAGCGGCGGCTGCTGCTGGAGCTCACCCGCCGCCCCGGCCGGGCGATGACCCGCCAGCAGCTGCTCGCCGCGGTCTGGGAGCACACCTACCCGGGCGACTCGCGGCTGGTGGACGCGTGCGCGCAGCGCGTCCGCGCCGGTGCCGGCCTCCGGGCTCTCCTACGTCCTGCTGTGGATGTCCAGGCTGCAGCGCGCGCAGGACACCGTCCTCGCGGACGTCCGGGAGACCGTGGCGCGGATCGTCCCGCGCGGGAGCCGCCGCCGGGCACGGACGGCCTGGTCGTCGAGGACGTGGTCCGGGCGCTCAAGGCGTCCGGGTACCGGGCGACCGCGATGTCGCTGCGCATCGACGGACCGGTCGCCCAACCGCTCTCCTCGCAGCTGGGTGTGCCGGTCGGCGAGGCGTTCGCCGCCGGCGCCGCCAAGGGCATGGTGTTCCGCCGGATCACCCACCAGGGCACGCCGTATCTGCTGGTCGGAACCGGTGTGAATCGCTTCCCCGGCACCTCGCACGAGCCGTCGCGCGCCTTCCCGTACACCTTCTTCGTCGCCGCGAGCCTCGCGGAGGAGCAGGCCGACCTGAGCGCGTTCACCCGCGCCGTGCTGATCGCTGACACGCTGGCGCTCACCGCGGCACTGCTGCTGGCCTCGGTGGCCGCGCGCGGCGTGCTGCTCCCGGTGCGGCGGCTCGGGGAGGCGGCCCGCGCGCTGGGCGCCGGCGATCTGGACACCCGCATCCCGGTACGCGGCCGGGACGAGCTCGCCGGTCTCGCCCGCACCTTCAACGAGAGCGCCGCACGGCCGCCCGCCGGTGCTGATCCGCTTCGGCCCGGCGGCGCACGCGGGGCGGCCGGGGATGGAGCTGACCGTCATCGACCATGGCCCCGGAATCCCCCGTGACCTGCTCACCGCGGTCTTCGACCGCTTCGTCAAGGCCGAGGCGGCGCGATCGCGCAGCGACGGCAGCGGCCTCGGCCTGTCCATCGCCCGGGAGAACGCGTTGCTGCACGGCGGCGTACTGGAGGCTTCGGGCGGCGCGGTCCTGAGGCTGTGGCTGCCCGTGCGGCCCGACCCGGAGGAGGACAAGGAGTGAACATGCCCCGCGCACGGAGGGCGGCCCTTGTGGCGGCGGCCGTGGCCCTCACGCTCACGCTGGGGGCCTGCAGCATCGGCCCGACCGGCATCAGCCGGGCGGGCGAGTACCCGGTCGCCAACGGCGCGTCCGCCGCGATCACCGTGTACCTGGTGTCCCCCTAGGACCGAGTCCGGCCGGTGGTGCGCCCCGGGCTGCCGGGCCATCCGTACCTGGCCATCGCGCAGCTGACCGTGTCGCCGCCGGCGGCGGAGCAGCGACGGGGCCTGTCCACCAGGATCGTGAGCACGATCGAGATGCGGGGGGTGTCCGCGGATGGGCTGATGGAGGTCGCCGAGGTACGGGTGCCGGACGGCCGGCGGAGCGGCCCGTGGCCACGCCCGGCCCTCGCCCAGCTCGCCTGCACGGCCGAGGCCCTGCCCGACGTCACCCGGGTCCGGCTCCGCTACCTGGACGGAAAGGTCGGCGACCTGCGCTGCGCGGACTTCGCCGGCCTCCGGGAGTGACGGGAAGGGGCCGCCGCCCGGCGGCGGCCCCCCGGTGACCCGTCAGGCCTTGTCGTGGGTGGAGAGCTGTTCGACGAGCTTGAGCAGGGCGGAGTGGTCGAGACCGCCGTGACCTTGGGCCTTGAGGGCGCCCATGAGCTGGGCGGCGAGCGCCCCCAACGGGATCGTCACGCCGGCCTCACGGGCCGCGGAGGTGACGATGCCCAGGTCCTTGTCGTGCAGCTCCACCCGGAAGCCCGGGGTGAACTCGCGGGCCAGCATCCCGGCGGCCTTGCGCTCCAGGATCCTGTTCCCCGCCAGTCCGCCGGCCAGCACCTTCACCGCCGCCTCGGTGTCCACGCCGTGTGCCTCCAGGAACACGATGGACTCGGCGACGAGCTCGATGGTGCCGGCCACGATGAGCTGGTTGGCGGCCTTCACGGTCTGCCCGGCGCCGGCCGGGCCGACGTGCACGATGGTGCCGCCGACCGCGTCGAACACGCTCGCGGCGGCGGCGAAGTCATCGTCCGCGCCGCCCACCATGATGGAGAGGTTGCCCTCGATCGCGCCGGCCTCGCCGCCGCTGACCGGCGCGTCCAGCACCCGTACGCCGCGCTCCGCGCCGGCCGCCGCCACCTCACGGGCGACGTCCGGCCGGATCGTGCTCATGTCGATCAGCAGGGTGCTGGAGGCGGCGTTGGCGAGCACGCCGTCCTCGCCGAGCACGACCGCCTGGACGTCCGGCGAGTCGGGCAGCATGGTGATCACCACGTCGGCCCCGCGCACCGCCTCGGCCACCGAGCCGGCCGCCGTGCCACCCTGCTCCGCCAGCTTGGCGATCTTGCCGGGGCTGCGGTTGTACCCGGCCACCTCGAAACCGGCCTTGACCAGGTTGGCCGCCATCGGCAGGCCCATGATCCCGAGTCCGATGAATCCCACAGTGCTCATTGGTCGCTCGCCTTCCTCACTCGCTCCGCGGGCGGCGCGGCAAGGACGTGGCACGGCCCCGAGGTGGGCGCCGCCCACTCCGCTCGCTGCGTACGGCTCGCTCCCGGCATGGCGGTCACCCCTTTCCTGCGCCGGAGGCGCGGTGCTCGGCAGGCAGCCAGCCGAAGCTGTCCGCGCTGGGCCCGTCGGGCTTGTACTCACACGCGACGTATCCGTCGTAGCCGTGCTCGGCCAGCTTGGCGAAGAGCGCGGGGAAGTCGGTCTCCCCGGTGCCCGGCTGGTGCCGGCCCGGCCGGTCCGCGATCTGTACGTGACCGATCCGGTCCGCGTACGTCTCGATGACCGCGTGCAGGTCCTCGCCGTTGTTCGCCAGGTGGTAGGCGTCGAACAGCACCGCGGGCGACGCCCGCGGGTCGGCCTCCCGCACCCGGTCGCAGACCGCGGCGGAGTCGGCCGCGGTGAGCAGCGGGTACGGCCCGTTCTCGCCCTCGGTGAGCGACTCGATCAGTACGGTCCCGCCCAGCGGGCGCACCGCGGCCGCCGCGTGCACGAGGTTCTCGGTGGCGATGGCGTCCTGCTCCTCGGCGGCGACCCCGCCGACGCGCTGCCCGTACAGGGCGTTGAAGCCGCGGCACCCGGTCCGCTCGGCGATTCCGGCGAGCACGGCGACGCTGTCCCGGAACTCGGCCGACCGGCCCGGCAGGGAGAGGATCCCGCGCTGGCCGCCCGGCATGTCCCCGGCGTAGAAGTTCAGTCCCACGAGCGCCAGACCGGCGTCGGCAAGGGCGGACACGAACCCGTCGACCTCGGCGTCACCGGGCACTGCCTCGGCGAACGGCCACCAGAACTCGGCCGCGTCGAACCCGGCGGCCCGCGCGGCGGCGGGCCGTTCGAGCAGCGGCAGTTCGGTGAAGAGGATCGACAGGTTCACGGCGTACTTCGGATGCTTCAGGGACACACCACTCCTCGTTGATCGTTTCGGCTCGAAAGATCCTCAATTTGGGGGAAGGATTTTGAAGGCGCGACCTGGGGTTTCTTCCACAAATTCCTTCCCCAATTTGTTGATCTTGTGGGGTCAGTGGGTGAGCTTGCGGATCTCGGCGATGCGGGCGGGGTCGAAGTCCTCCGACCGTACCCAATCGAGGAACCTCTGTTCCTTGGCGACGACCTTCTCGGCCGCCGCGGGCAGTTCGGCGGCGATCTCCTTGGGGATGGACAGCACGCCGTGCTTGTCGGCGTGGATGAGGTCGCCCGGTGAGACCTCGAGGCCGCCCACGGTCACGGTCTCCCCCACCGACTCGGTGCGCACGTACGCGTGCGAGACCGACACGGCGCGGGCGAAGAACCGGAACCCGATGGCGTGCGCCTCGTCCAGGTCCCGTACGGACCCGCTGGTCACCACGCCCTCGCACTTCAGCGCCGTGAACGTGGTGGCCATCACCTCGCCCCAGAACGCGCCGTGCGCGGGCGGGTCGTCGAGGTCCTGCATGACGACCACGCGCGGGGTCGGCAGGGTCCGTACGTGCTCCCAGAGCGGCCCGGGGTCGTTCGGGGCCTTGCCGCGGGCGCGGATCGTCGCGGTGGCGGCGTACCCGACCATGACCGGCAGGTCCGGGAAGATGGAGCGGATCTCGTGGCTCGCGAACCCCTCGTCGCGGGGCCGGATGTCGAACGTCTCGATCGCGTTGGCCAGCGTCGGCGAGTCGTAGCGCCGGAGCCCTTCGAGCACCGGCGGGTCCAGCGGTTCCTGGGTCATGCGCGGCTCCTGGGTCATGCGGGCCTCCTCGTGCCGTACTCGTGGTACGGGCCCCGGAACCGGGGTTCCGGGGCCCGTACCACGACACCGTTCCTGCCGCCCTTAGGCGCGGGCGGCGGCGTTCTCCAGCGCCCGCCGGGTCAGCACCCGCGCGAGGTGCTGCCGGTACGGGGCGCCGGCCACCGACTCGTCGGGCGGGCTGGTGCCGTCCGCCGCCTTCTCCGCGGCATCCGCCGCGGAGG
>WHSL01000088.1 GCA_009380095.1 Streptosporangiales bacterium
CCCGTGGGTCCGCTGGGCCCGGTGGGTCCGCTGGATCCGGTGGGCCCGGTGGGCCCGGTGGGCCCGGTGGGTCCGGTCGGGGTCACGCCGGGCCTCCCGTGGGGGAGAGCGGGGCGGGGCGGGCCGCGCGGAGGCGGTCGTCGAGCCCCACGAGGAGCAGGTAGCCGTCGGGCGTGCCGGGGCGCTCGCCGTACCAGACGTCGTCGAACAGCCGCACCCCGTGGAACAGCCCGTCGCGCTGGTCCGGCAGCGTGACGGAGGCCTCCTGTGCCAGCTCGTCGGCGGTGCGGCCGGGACGCGGGTCCACGATGGCGCGCTCCTCGAGGTCACGCGCCATGGCGCGGAGCCGCTCCCGGATCGCCTCGGCCCAGCGCTCCTCGCGGGCCAGCCGCTCGGAGTCGGCCCGGTGCTCGGCGGCGGTGCGCGGGCGGGACTCGTCGAGCAGCGCCCGGCTCGTCCGGTGCCGGCCGGGGTTGCGCAGGTAGAGCCAGATCGCGACGCCGATGGCCACCACGATGATGACCGCCACGACGATGGTGAGCCAGCCGCCGGGCAGCCGGCCGGAGACGGCGAAGTCGAGCTCCGTCAGCCGCTCCAGCAGCCATTCCAGGACGCGCTGGAACAGGCCCGGCTCGTCCCGGTGGTACTCGGGCTTGGAGAGCTCGCGGCGGGCCAGCTCCCTGGCCTCTTCGGCGCCGATGTCGGCCAGCGGTGGCCCGACGGTGATCACCACCCCGGCGGCCCCTGCGGTCCCTGGGGGCCCTGCGGTCCCGGACCATACGGGTCGCGGCCGGAGGACCCGTACGGCGGCTGACCGCCCTGGCCGTACGGAGGCTGGCCGCCCTGGCCGCCGCCCTGGCCGTACGGGGGCTGGCCCCCTTGACCGCCGTAGGGCGGCTGCCCGCCCTGCCCGCCGTAGGGGTCGCCCTGGCCGCCGTACTGACCGGGCTGACCGCCGCCGGGCGGCGGGCCACCGTACGGACCCGGCTGGCCGCCGGGCGGCGTGCCGTAGCCGGGGGGCGGGGTGGGCGGCGTGGCACCGGGCTCCGGCGGCGTCCACACCATGGCGAACTCCTCGCCCTGCAGCATGCGCCCCTCGCCGGCCGCGGTGCGCAGCGCGAGGTCCAGCCCCTCCTTGCGGATGCGCTGGTCGACGTAGAGCAGCACGGTGACGCCGGCCTGGAAGGGAGTGGCGATGGTGGCCGCGATGCCGGAGCCGATCGTGGTGATCACGATGGAGGCGATGTACGCCCCGGTGGCGGACGGCTCGTTGGGGTCGGCGAAGATCGAGGCGATGCCCTGGAACGGCAGTGGCAGGATGCCGCTGATCAGCCCGGCGAGGATGGCGGTGAGCAGCAGGATGCCGAACGTGCGCCACCAGCTGCCCTTGACGAGCCGGAAGGACCGCTTCATGGCGGCGATGACGCCCTGCCGCTCCAGCACGACCGCCGGCGTGGACAGCGCCCAGCCGACGTAGAGCCAGATCATCACCACGAAGGCCGCGGGGAACAGGAAGATGGAGAGGATGCCGACGAAGGCGGCGGTCCCCGAGTCCGGCCCGGCGGCGTACATCAGCCCGCCGAAGATGGCGATGACCGCGATGAAGAACGCGAACGAGCCCGCGAAGACGAGCAGCGAGACGCCCAGCAGCGTGCCGATCCGGGGCAGCGCCGCGCGCCAGGCGTCGCCCATGCTGATCTTGTAGCCGAGGGTGGCGCGGCCCACCACCACGGTGAGCATGCCGGTCAGCACGAGGGTGGCGAACAGGGTCACTACGAGGGTGATCGCGACGCCGGTGAACACCCGCCCGAGCATGCTGGCGATGTCGGTCATCTCGACCGCTTCGGGGTCGAGCTGACTCATCCGCTGCGCCTCACCGAGCAGCATCACGCCGACCAGCGAGTTGAGCACCGTGGTGATGCCCATGACGATGGCGGACAGGCCGAGCGTCGCGGCGGGGTTGCGGCGGATCACGTTGAAGGCGCCGTCCAGCATCTCGCCGAGGCCGAGCGGGCGGAGCTCGATGACGCCGGGCTTCGGCGCCGTGGCCCACGCAGGAGGTGCCCCGTACGGCCCGCTGGGCTGGCCACCCGGCGGCTGGCCGGGCGGTGGCTGCCCGGGACCGGGGGGCTGACCGGGCGCGCCGGGGGCGGACCAGCCACCCTGCCCGTACGGCGGGGGTTGCTGGGGCGACCAGCCCGGAGGCTGCCCTTGGCCGGGCGTCTGCCAGCCGTGGTCGCCGCTCATGGATCCTCCTGGAATGTTCGCTGTGAGCCCGCCGAGGGCGTGTGCCACCGAGGGAGGCGGATTCGCCCTCCAGTCTGGCACGGTGCACCGACAGCCGGGTGGTCGTCAGTAGGGGGAGGCGACCCTAATCCAAGGGCTCCGGGACTGCCCCCGACAATGCGATCTTATGGCCGGATTCGGCGATCAGCGGAGTGTATGCGTGAAGTTACTCTCCGTGCTTTAACTATCGGTTTGACCGGATCGTCCACCACACTCGGTGGTATGCCCCCACCGTCCGGCACGTTCCGCTGGTGTGACGCTCCCGAGGGGCCGGCGATCGCGCTCCTCGACCAGACGCGCCTGCCGGCCCGGACCGAGGTCGTGATGTGCAGGGACGTCCCCGCCGTGGTGGACGCCATGCGCCGGCTCGTGGTGCGGGGCGCGCCGCTGCTCGGCATCGTGGCGGCGTACGGGGTGGCGCTCGCCGCGCTCCGCGGTGACGACGTGCCCGCCGCCGTCACCGCGCTGTCGGCAGCCCGGCCCACCGCCGCCAACCTGTCCTGGGGCGCGCGGCGCGCGGAGGCGGCCTGGCGGGAGGGCGGCCCGGACGCGGCGCTCGCCGAGGCGCACGCGCTGTACGCCGAGGACGCCGCGGCGAGCGCGGCGATGGCCGAGCACGGGCTGCGGCTGGTCCCGCCGGACGCCCGCGTCCTCACCCACTGCAACACCGGGGCGCTGGTGTCCGCGGGGGAGGGCAGGCGTTCGCGGTCGCCCTCGCCGCGCATCGCGCCGGGCGGCTACGGCGATTGTGGGTCGATGAGACCCGCCCGCTGCTGCAAGGTGCCAGACTCACCGCGTACGAGGCGGCGCGGGCCGGTATGCCGTACCGGGTGCTCCCCGACGGCGCCGCCGCGTCGCTGTTCGCCAGGGGAGAGGTGGACCTCGTCGTGGTCGGCGCGGACCGCGTCGCCGCGGACGGGAGCGTGGCCAACAAGGTGGGCACGTACGGGCTCGCCGTGCTCGCGCACCATCACGACGTGCCGTTCGTGGTGGTGGCCCCGGCCTCCACGGTCGACAAGGCCACCCCGACGGAGCCGCGATTCCGATCGAGGAGCGATCGGAGGAGGAGGTGACCTGCTACGACGGAAGACCCACGGCGCCCGTGGGAAGTTCCGCGTACAATCCGGCTTTTGACGTGACGCCACCGGAACTGGTGACGGCTTTGGTCACGGAGCGGGGAATCGTACGGCCCGTCGGTGTGGACGCATTGCACGTACTGTAGGAACCACGCGCCACAGCGTGTGGAGCGGCCCCCGTGCAGCCGGGCCGGGATGCGATTCCTCCTCCGCCTGATGGCGGGGGTACCCATGCGAGGAGCTCGATGAAAGGACGCGTGCTGGTCGTCGATGACGATCTCGCTCTCGCCGAGATGCTGGGCATCGTCTTGCGCGGCGAGGGGTTCGAACCGTCGTTCGTGCATGACGGTGACAAGGCCATCGAGGCTTTCCGGGAGACCCACCCGGATCTCGTGCTCTTGGACCTGATGCTGCCCGGTGCCGACGGCATCGACGTGTGCCGTCAGATCCGCGCCGAGGCGGGGGTCCCGATCGTCATGCTCACGGCGAAGAGCGACACCGTCGACGTCGTCCTCGGTCTGGAGTCCGGCGCCGACGACTACATCGTGAAGCCGTTCAAGCCCAAGGAGCTGGTGGCCCGCATCCGGGCCCGGCTCCGGCGCACCGAGGAGCCCGCGCCCGAGGTGCTGCAGATCGGTGACATCACCATCGACGTGGCGGGTCACTCCGTGAAGCGCGGCGAGGAGGCGATCAGCCTCACGCCGCTGGAGTTCGACCTGCTCGTCGCCCTGGCTCGTAAGCCGCGCCAGGTGTTCACCCGGGAGGTCCTGCTCGAGCAGGTCTGGGGTTACCGGCACGCCGCCGACACCAGGCTCGTCAACGTGCACGTGCAGCGGCTCCGGGCGAAGATCGAGAAGGATCCGGAGCACCCGGAGATCGTGGTCACCGTGCGCGGCGTCGGCTACAAGGCAGGGCCCGCCTGAGCCTCGGCCAGGCGCGTACGACGGCGATCGACGAGGTGACGGAGAACGCGGGAGCGACGCAGGAGAACGGCGCGATGAGGCTGGTCGCCACGGTGCAGGGGGTGGCCCGGGGCGGCTACCTCCTCATCCGCCGTGCGCTCCGGGCCGCGGTGTGGCGGGTCAGGGCGCGCTGGCGCGGGTCGCTGCAGCTGCGCGTGGTCACCTCCACCCTTGTCGTCTCCGCGCTGGTCACCGGCGTGCTGGGGTTCCTGCTGATGCAGCAGATCGCCAGCGGCCTGCTGCGGGCCAAGGAGAACGCCTCGCTGGCGGAACACGCCGTCGGTTACACCTACGCCGAGAACGAGGTGCGCAACCGGCCCGAGGGGGAGCAGGACCGGCGGCTCGACCAGATCGTCACCGACCTGGCCCGGCGCAGCGGCTCCTCGGGCGTGTACGAGGTGGCCATCCTGCCGGTGAACTCCGGCATCCCCGGCCGGATCAGCAACGACATATCCGAGCAGTCGGTGCCCGACCGGCTGCGCGCGGCGGTGCGCCGTTCGTCCCCCGGGGCCTCCCCCAACTTCACCTACACCCGCATCTACCACCTGCGGGGCGGTCACTCCGAGCCCGGGCTGGTCGTCGGCGCCCCGCTCGGCAAGTACGAGCTGTACTACATCTTTCCGCTCACCCATGAGGCGGACACCCTCGAACTGGTGCGCCGCACGCTGATCGCGGTGGGCGCGGCGCTCGTGCTGCTGCTCGCCGCCATCGCCTCCATGGTCACCCGGCAGGTCGTGCTGCCCGTACGGCTGGCGGCCCAGTCCGCGGAGCGCCTCGCCGCCGGCGAGCTCTCCGAGCGCATGCACGCCAAGGGCGAGGACGACCTCGCCAAGCTCGCCATGTCCTTCAATGACATGGCGAGGAACCTGCAGGAGAAGATCCGCGAGCTCGAGGAGCTCTCCCAGGTGCAGCGGCAGTTCGTGTCGGACGTCTCGCACGAGCTCCGGACGCCGCTGACCACCGTGCGCATCGCCGCCGACCTGCTGTACGAGAGCCGCGAGGACTTCGACACTGCGGTCGCCCGCTCCGCGGAGCTGCTGCAGAGCCAGCTCGAGCGGTTCGAGGGCATGCTCACCGATTTGCTGGAGATCAGCCGGCACGACGCGGGGGCCGCGACCCTGCTCACCGAGTCGGTGGACGTCCGGGATGTGGTGCTGCGCGCGGTGGGGGACAGCGAGCAGATCGCCGAGCACCGCGGCATCAAGGTCATCTTGCGGCTGCCCGCCGAGCCCTGCATGGCCGAGGTGGACAGCCGGCGCGTGGAGCGCGTCCTGCGCAACCTCGTGGTGAACGCGATCGAGCACGGCGAGGGGAAGGACGTCATCGTGACGGCGGGCTTCGACCGGTTCACCGTGGCCATCGCGGTGCGCGACTTCGGCGTCGGCCTGAAGCCGGGTGAGGAGACCCTGGTCTTCGACAGGTTCTGGCGGGCGGACCCGGCGCGCGCCCGCACCACCGGCGGGACCGGGCTCGGCCTGGCCATCGCCCGCGAGGACGCGCTGCTGCACGGTGGCTGGCTGCAGGCCTGGGGCGAGCCCGGCAAGGGCTCGCAGTTCCGGCTGTCGCTGCCGCGGGTGGCGGGCACCGAGCTGCGCGGCTCACCGCTGCCGCTGGTGCCGCCGGAGATCGAGCTGGCCCGCGGACGCCCGGTGTTCGGCGACGCGGACGCACCGTCCCGCGACGCGCACACCTCCGCACCCGCCCCCGCTCCTCCTGCCCCCGCCCCCGCTCGCGACCAGGCCGGCCCGGACGGTCCGGCGCACGACGCGCACGGGGCGGTGCTGCGCGATGGCTAGCCGGGTGCGGGCCGCCGGTCTCGGCGTCGTCCTGGTGCTGGTGGTGTCCGCATGCGCCACCGTGCCCACCGGCGGCGCGGTACAGCCCGGGCAGGCCGGCGCCGGAGGGGACCGGCGCAACGAGCCCTACATCCGGCTCATCCCGCCATCTCCGCAGCCCGGCGACAGCCAGACCACGGTGGTCAAGGGCTTCCTCGCGGCGCTGGCCAGCTTCGAGGGCGACCACCGCGCGGCGCGCGCCTACCTCACCCCCGACCAGCGGCGCAGCTGGCGGCCGAGCCGGCAGGTGCGGGTGTACGACGACGCGGCGGACTTCGTCGTCGAGCCGCCCACCCCGTACGGCGGCGAGGGCGCCCAGGTGGACGTGTCGGCGAGCCAGGTGGCGCAGATCAACCCGAACGGCCGCTACGACGTCTCCACGCTCGGCGACGACCTGCGCGAGCGGTTCCGGCTCAGGAAGGTCGGCAAGGAGTGGCGGATCTCGGAGCCGCCACAGATCCTGATGCTCAGCCGGCGCGACGTGGACCGCGCGTACCGCCCGCTGAACCTGTACTTCTTCGGCTCGGACATGCGCAGCCTGGTGCCCGACCCGGTGATGGTGCCGGTCTACGCGCGGGGCGACATCGCCGCCACCCTGGCCGAGGCGCTGTTGCGCGGGCCCACGTCCTGGCTGGCGCCGGCGGTCCGTACCGCGTTCCCGGCGGGGACGCGGGTGGCCGGGGTCACCTCGTCCGCCACCACGATCACCGTGGAGCTCACCGGCACGGTGAGCCGGGCCTCGCAGGACGCGCTCTCCGACATGTCCGCCCAGCTCATGTGGACGCTCAAGCAGCTGCCGGAGATGCAGGAGCTGAAGCTGCTGGTCAACGGCGAGCCGGTCCGGGTGCCCGGGGCCGACGAGGAGGGCGTGCAGGACAAGGGCGATTGGATGGTGCACGACCCCAACGTGCTCACCTCGCGGGCGCACACGTACTACGTCCGCGACGGGCGGCTCTGGTACAGCGAGAACGGCGAGGGCAAGCACGCGCCCGGCGGCCTCGGCGAGGCCGCGGCCGGGCCGATCTCCCGGCCCGCCGTGATGCTCGACGAGGGGCGCGCGGCCGCGCTCACCCCGGACGGGCACGGCGTGCTGGTCGCCGACCTCACCGTCGGCAGCCGCGTCTCCCAGCCTCTGTTCGGGGGGACCTACGTGAGCCTGTCCTGGGACCGGTTCGAGAACCTGTGGGTGGCGGAGCGGTACGGCAAGGGCACCCGCCTGTGGCTGCTGCGCGGCGGCGGCCGGCCCGTCGAGGTGCCGGCGCCGGAGCTGCGCGAGGTCGCGGTGAAGGAGCTCGACGTGGCTCGGGACGGGGCACGGCTGGCGATCGTGCACGACTCCGGGCGGCGGTCCCAGATCGAGATCGGCCGGGTCGTGCAGGCCGGGGGGAAGACCCAGGCCGAGGGGTTCTTCCCGCTCGGGTCGGAGCTCGCCGAGGTGACCTCGCTGGCCTGGCGGGACGCGGACCAGCTCGCGGTGCTGGGCCAGGGCTCGGAGGGCGCCACCCAGCCATACCTGGTGTACGTGGACGGGACGCGGGTGCAGGGCGTGAGCGCGGCCCCCGGCGGCGAGATGGCGGCCATCGCGGCCGCGCCCGGGCAGCCGTTGCTCTCCGGCGTCGAGGACGGGCACGTGTGGCGCACCGGCGACCGCCTCATCTGGCAGCGTCTCGCCGACGGCGCCGATCCCGTCTACCCCGGCTGACCGGTCTCGCCGCATGCCGCACCTCCCGGCTCGGTGGGCTCCGCGGATGCGGGGCCGCTTTCCCGGATTCTTGCCGGGCCGGCGCACGTCCGGGGAAGCGGTTCGGGTCGTCTGGGGATAACTCCGGGTTCAGCGCTCGCCTGTGGACGGCGGGAAGGTCGGTTTGGGCAATTCCTCCCCAGGCTTGTGGACACAGGGCGCGGTGGCGCCCGTCGCGGGCCTGGTCATCCACAGATCTTGGGGGTCATGGGGTACTTCGGCGTGGGAGCAGCGCGGCCGGCGGCAAGCTCGTCGGCATGTCCTTCATCTCCAGTGCCGTCGCCGAGTTGCTGTTCCGGGATCGCTGCGCGGGGTGCGGTGCGAGTCGCGTCGCGCTGTGCCCGGGCTGCCGGGAGCGGCTCGCCGGTGAGCCGTTCCGCTGCCCGCCCCGGCCGCCGCCGCCCGGCATGCCGCCCGTCTGGGCCGTCGCGCGATACGGGGGCGCCGTGCGCGCGATCGTGCTCGCCTACAAGGAGCGCGGCCGCCACGCCTTGGCCCCGCCCCTCGCCTGGGCACTCGCCCGCGCCATCACCCCCCAACTCCCCACTCCTCCGCGCGTCCCACCCGGCGGGCGGGGCTCGATGGAGGGCGGGGCGATGGTGCTGGTGTCGGTGCCGAGTCGGCCGTGGGTGGGGATGCGGCGTGGGCATGACGCGGTGGGCCGGCTGGGCCGGGAGGCGGCACGCATCCTGACGGCGTCCGGGCATGCCGCGGAGCACCGCCGTCTCTTGGGGTATTCCCGATTCGTGGCCGATCAGGCCGGGCTCGGTGCCGCAGGCCGGGCGGCGAATCTGTCCGGTGCGTTACGGGTTCGTACCGGGCGGTCCCCGCCCCGCGACCGCCCTGTCCTGCTCGTGGACGACGTGGTGACGACCGGCGCGACGCTGGCCGAGGCGGCCCGAGCCCTGCGGGCGCAAGGCCTCCGGGTGCACGGCTCGGCGGTGGTCGCCGCGACCCCGCGGATCGCCGTCTGAAACCTCCGGCCGCCGCGTCCCGCGGCTGTGCCCTGGGCCACAGGACCCATGGTAAGCGAGTGGTAACGGTAAGTCGCCGATACCCTCCTGACATTCACCGCGATAGGGGTTAGCGTTCGTGACATGGCACCCGCCCGGGTCCGTGGTTGCGCCGGGAGGGATCTCCCCCGAAGGAGGCTCCCTGCCGGCAAGCCGATGCCAGCCGCAGGCGAAACGGCCCACGTAAGGCGACTTTTCGTCGACCGATCACGGTGCGGCTTAGAGGTAAGTCCTGCCCCGTCGCCGGGCCCGATGTCCGGCGATCCAGGGAGAAGGGGAGTAGTGGCCGCCAAGGTGCCGCGAGACCCTCAGCAGGCGGATGTGGGGACGAAGACCAGGTCGGCCGGGCGGGTGCTCCCCGGAGTCCTACGAGTTTGGGGGATCACGTGGACATCATTGTTAAGGGCCGCCACACGGGGGTCAGCGAGCGGTTCCGGCAGCACGTCGAGGCGAAGCTGGGAAAGATCACCCGGTTGGACCAGAAAGTGATCAGCGTTGACGTGGAGGTGTCCAAGGAGCGCAACCCGCGCATGTCGGAGCAGAGCGAGCGCGTGGAGATGACGATCCGGTCGCGCGGCCCGGTGATCCGGGCCGAGGCGTCCTCCGATGACCGGTTCGCCGCCTTCGACCAGGCACTCGCCAAGCTCGACTCGAGGCTGCGCAGGCTGTGCGACCGGCGCAAGATCCATCGTGGCAACCGCGCGCCCGTCTCGGTGGCGACGGCCACCGCCGGGCTCCCTCCGATGGCCGCCGGGGCGGCCACCGACGCCGGGGGCCGGGGCGCCGAGGAGGCGTCCACGATGGACGCGTTCTTCGACTCGGTCGCCGAGACAATGGAGGCCAACCCGCCGCTCCAGGCCGAGCCCGAGATCGAGGCCGAGCCCGAGCCCGAGCCGTCGGACGGGAACATGGTCCCCATCGCCATGGAGGGCGACGGGCCCGTCGTGGTGCGGGAGAAGGCCCACCGGGCGGATCCGATGACGATCGACCAGGCCCTGCTGGAGATGGAGCTGGTCGGCCACGACTTCTACCTGTTCCGCGACAAAGAGAGCGGCGTGCCCAGCGTCGTTTACCGGAGGAAGGGCTACAACTACGGAGTGATCCGTCTGTTCGAGTCGTGACGCATCGCGGTGCCCGCCGGTCGGGCGGGCACCGTACCCGCCCCCTCGTCCCTCCGGCCGCCCCCTGCCCTCGGACCGGCCGGCCCACCCCTAACCCCCGTCTGGTTCATGCGCGCGGAGGCATGCCGCGTGCCGCCGTACGGCACACGTCCGGTGGTGCGCTTGCGTCCGCTGACCGCCTCGGCCAGAGTCTTTGACGCGACACTTTCGTTGGCGGACACGGTCTTTCGCGCGGCGCCTGCGCGTGCGCAAGGAGGAGGACTTGAGCGAGACCCCCGAGACCGTCGAGCCGGGCGAGCAACGTCCGGCCGACGAGTCGATCCGCGTGCTCGTCGTTGACGATCACGCGCTCTTCCGGCGCGGCCTGGAGATGGTGCTCTCGGAGAACGAGGGCATCGAGGTGGTGGGCGAGGCGGGCGACGGGCACGAGGCCGTCGAGATGGCCGGTGACACGCTGCCCGACGTTGTGCTGATGGACGTACGGATGCCCAAGCGGAGCGGCATCGAGGCGTGCACCTCGATCAAGGACGTGGTGCCCAGCGCGAAGATCGTCATGTTGACGATCAGTGACGAGGAGGAGGACCTCTTCGAGGCGATCAAGGCCGGGGCCAGCGGTTATCTGCTGAAGGAGATCTCCATCGAGGAGGTGGCCTCGGCGGTGCGCAAGGTCTATCACGGGCAGTCGCTGATCAACCCGTCGATGGCGAGCAAGCTCATCGCCGAGTTCGCGTCCATGGCGAAGAAGGGCGAGGAGCGGCCGCAGCAGGTGCCGGCACCCAAGCTGACCGACCGGGAGATGGAGGTGTTGCGGCTCGTCGCCCGCGGGCTGAACAACCGCGACATCGCCAAGGAGCTGTTCATCTCCGAGAACACGGTGAAGAACCACGTGCGCAACATCCTGGAGAAGCTGCAGCTGCACTCACGCATGGAGGCCGTGGTCTACGCCGTCCGGGAGAAGCTCCTCGAGATCACCTGACCGGCTCGTCGGAACAGTCGGAATTGCGGAGAGTCACGTCCCATGTCGTATCCGCGGTTACACCGGGCGGGGGATCCGCGGGGGCGTCGCGGCCCGCGCACCTCGCCCGCCGCGGTGGCCGGGCTCGTCATCCTCGCCGCGCTGACCGGGGCCGCCCTCGTCGGCGGCGCCTTCCGGCTGCTCGCAGGCGACCCCGGCGGCGACCCGCCACCGCCCGCGGAGCCGCCGTCCGCGCTCACCGAACGCTCGGCGGAGACCTCGCGTGACCGCCCGCCGCCGCAGCGGACCCTGCTCCCCGAGGGCTCCGACGGGCGCGTGACCGGTCACGTGGACGGCGACACGCTCCGCGTCGACGGGCGAGCCGTCGACCTGATCGGCGTGGACGCCGACTCCGGGGCGTGCGGAGGCGCGGCGCGGCGGCTCATCGAGAAGGAGCTCCCGGTGGGGGAGTGGGTGCGGCTGGAGTACGACGAGCGCGTCACCGGCGCGGACGGGCAGGCGCTGGCGTACGTACACCGGTACTCCGACGGGCGCTTCCTCAACGAACGGCTGTTGATCCGCGGGCTGGTCCGCGCCCGCGAGCGCGAGCCCAACGTCCGTCACGCCCTCGGCTTCTCCGTGGCCGAGGGCAAGGCCCGGCTCGACCGCACCGGTCTCTGGGGTGGCGGCTGCCGAGGCAGGTGAGGCTCCGGTTCCTCGGGGGGAGCGCTGCGAGGTGTTGGGGCGTCAGGCGTCGAGGGTGGCGAGGGCGGACTTGAGGGGGGTGGCGAGGGAGTGCGGGGTGACGTGCTCGAGCGCGACGTTGTCGCAGCCCACCCAGTCCGCGGCCTCGCGGAGCGCCGTCGCCATCGGCTGGACCGCGGAGGCGCGCTCCAGGGAGACCTGCCGGGCCACCAGTGTGCGGCCCTCGCGTGCGGGGTCCACGCGGCCGGCCAGACGGCCGCCGGCGAGCAGCGGCATGGCGAAGTAGCCGTGGACGCGTTCCGGCTTCGGCACGTACGCCTCCAGCCGGTGGACGAACCGGAAGATCCGCTCGGTGCGCGCGCGGTCCCAGATCAGCGAGTCGAACGGGGAGAGCAGCGTGGTCCGGTGCCGCCCGCGGACCGGCGTGGACAGCTGCGCCGGATCGGCGAAGGCCGGTGCCTTCCACCCCGCTACGGACACCGGCACGAGCCCGGCCGCGACCGCGAACTCCGGCACCCGCTCCGAGTGCCCCTGCCGGAGCCGGAGGAAGTCCACCAGGTCGGCGCGGGTCGCGACGCCCAGCGACCGCCCGGCTATGCCGACGAGGCCGACCAGGCACTCCTCGTCGTCCGGGTCGGTGCGCAGCAGCTCCGCGGGCAGGGCCCGCTCGGGCAGGTCGTAGACCCGGCGCCAGCCGGTGCGGCGCACGCAGACCACCTCGCCGCGGTCGAGCAGTCGCTCCACCGCCACCTTCACCTCCGACCAGCTCCACCACGGCCCGCCGGCCTTGGCGCCGCCGAGCTGCGTGGCGGTCAGCGGGCCCTCCTCGCGCAGCCGCGCGAGCACCCGGTCGCCGGCCTCGCGGGGCAGGCCGTCACGCCGCCAGCCCCAGCCCCGCGCGTCCCACGCGCGGCGGCGGAAGCCGTACAGCGGCCAGTGCTCGATCGGGAGCAGGCAGGCGGCGTGGCACCAGTACTCGAACGTGCCGCCGTCGCCCCAGTACGCGGACTCGACGCGGTCGCGGCCGACGGCGCCGAGCCGTGCGTACGGCACCAGCTCGTGCGAGCGGGCCAGCACCGAGATGGTGTCGAGCTGGACGGCGCCGAGCCGGCGCAGCATGCCGCCGACGCCGTCGCGGCGGCCGTCCGCCCCGAGGAGGCCCTGGGCGCGGAGCACGATGCGGCGCGCCTCGTCGGCGGAGAGTTCGATCTCGGTGGGGGGTTCCGGCCCGTCCGGCCGTGCGGCTGTGGTCACGCCCCCGAGACTAGAGCTCGCCACCGACAAAAGCCCTTGGCCGGTGTCGCGCCCCCCGGGTCCGGCTCAGCGGAGGCGGGGTTTCTCGGTGTTCTCCGCGAGCTCAGGGATGGCGTCGCGGCGGCCGGTGGTGCGCATCTTGGCGCGGCCCTTGCGGGTGTGCGCCAGCTCCGGCAGCACCCGCGGCGAGTCGAGCACCACGTCGGCGAAGATGTCGGACGCCGCGCCCACCAGCCCGCCGATCACGATCGCGACCACCCCGACCCCGATCATCACCTGGTTCACGCCGAGCGTGAGACCGATGCCCCCGACCGCGAACCCGCCGATCACGAGCGTCACGACGACCCAGGAGAGAACGCGCCCGCGATGGCTGGAGGCCGCGACGAGCGTCCCGCCCTCGGGGTTGTGGCCGAGTTGTGACCCGGGCTCACCGCTCTCGGCCTGGCCGTGTACGGCGTCCTGCATCATGGCTGCCCCACCCCCGCGCCCCGGGCCCGTCCCGTCGGAACGGTCCCAAAGCGGCCATAGCACCGTCATCTGCATTGTCAACCCGGCTTCCTGCTGATAAACACGGCGGAGGCTCGGTGCGTCCTGGATCGCCGCGCCCAGCGGTCCAGCGCCGTTCCGGGCACAGTGGCGAGGAGTTGTGCGTTGGCTATGGAGAGGGACGTGCTCGCCTACCATGGTCGGCACGGGCAGTGTCGCTACGAGGCGTGTCGCCACACGACATGTCGCCACGAGCCGCCGTGCCGGTACGGACAGTCTCGTCGTAGGCGGCGTCGCGCCCGCCGCTCCGGCCGCGTGCCGGCTGCGCGGTCCGGAACCCGGCAGGCCCCGATCTGCGAGGAGCTCTAAGAGAAGTGCCAGTTCTATTCGACAGGATCCTTCGCGCCGGCGAAGGAAAGATCCTGCGCAGGCTGAAGCGGATCGCCGATCAGGTCAACTCCATCGAAGAGGACTTCGTCGAGCTCAGTGACGTCGAGCTGCGGGCCCTGACCGACGAGTTCAAGGAGCGCCTCGCCGACGGTGACACGCTGGACGACCTGCTCCCCGAGGCTTTCGCGGCGGTCCGCGAGGCCGCCAAGCGCACCCGTGGCCAGCGGCCCTACGACGTACAGATCATGGGCGGCGCGGCGCTGCACTTCGGCAACATCGCCGAGATGAAGACCGGTGAGGGCAAGACCCTCACCTCGGTGCTGCCCGCGTACCTCAACGCCCTGACCGGCGATGGCGTGCACATGGTCACGGTCAACGACTACCTGGCCAAGCGCGACGCCGAGTGGATGGGCCGGATCTACCAGTTCCTGGGGCTGGAGGTCGGCGTCATCCTGTCCGAGATGGGCTCGGACGAGCGCCGCAAGGCCTACGCCGCCGACATCACGTACGGCACGAACAACGAGTTCGGCTTCGACTACCTGCGCGACAACATGGCGTGGAGCATCGAGGAGTGCGTCCAGCGCGGCCACCACTTCGCCATCGTCGACGAGGTCGACTCGATCCTCATCGACGAGGCCCGTACGCCGCTGATCATCAGCGGCCCGGCCGACCAGAACTCCCGGTGGTACACCGAGTTCGCCAAGATCGTGCCGCGGCTGGTGCGCGCACCCGACCGCAAGCCGACCGACCCGCCGCACGAGTACGACGCGGGCGACTACGAGGTCGACGAGAAGAAGCGCTCCATCGGCATCCTCGAGCGCGGCGTGGCCAAGGTCGAGGACTGGCTGGGCATCGACAACCTCTACGACTCGGTCAACACCCCGCTGGTCAGCTTCCTCAACAACGCGATCAAGGCGAAGGAGCTGTACCACTCCGACAAGGAGTACATCGTCAAGGACGGCGAGGTGCTCATCGTCGACGAGTTCACCGGCCGCGTCCTGCACGGCCGGCGCTACAGCGAGGGCATGCACCAGGCCATCGAGGCCAAGGAAGGCGTGGCGATCAAGGACGAGAACCAGACGCTCGCCACGATCACCTTGCAGAACTACTTCCGGCTGTACGACAAGCTCTCCGGCATGACCGGCACGGCGCTCACCGAGGCCAACGAGTTCAACAAGATCTACAAGCTCGGTGTGGTGCCGATCCCCACCAACCGCCCGATGATCCGCGACGACCAGGTCGACCTCGTCTACAAGACCGAGGACGGCAAGTTCGAGGCGGTCGTCGACGACATCGCGGAGCGGTACGAGGCCGGTCAGCCGGTGCTCGTCGGCACCACCAACGTGGAGAAGTCGGAGCTGCTGTCCCAGCTGCTCAAGCGGCGCGGTATCAAGCACGAGGTGCTGAACGCGAAGAACCACGCGCGTGAGGCCACGATCATCGCCGAGGCGGGCCGCAAGAAGGGCGTCACGGTGGCCACCAACATGGCCGGCCGTGGTACGGACATCATGCTCGGCGGCAACCCCGAGTTCCGCGCGGACGCGGAGCTGCAGGCGCGCGGGCTGACTCCGCTGGAGACGCCCGAGGAGTACGAGGCCGCCTGGCCCGAGGCGCTGGAGAAGGCCGAGAAGGCCGTCGCCGAGGAGCACGAGGAGGTCGTGGACCTCGGCGGGCTGTACGTGCTCGGCACCGAGCGGCACGAGTCCCGGCGCATCGACAACCAGCTGCGCGGCCGTTCCGGCCGGCAGGGCGACCCCGGCGAGTCCCGGTTCTACCTCTCCCTGCAGGACGACCTGATGCGGCTGTTCAACTCCGCCCGGGTCGAGGTCCTGATGAGCCGGATGGACATCCCGGAGGACCAGCCGATCGCCTCCAAGCTGGTCACCGGCTCCATCCGCTCCGCGCAGGGGCAGATCGAGCAGCAGAACTTCGAGATCCGGAAGAACGTCCTCAAGTACGACGAGGTGCTCAACCGGCAGCGGCTCGTCATCTACGCCGAGCGGCGCCGCGTGCTCGAGGGCGCCGACCTGGGCGAGCAGTCGCGGCACATGATCGACGAGGTCGTCGATGCGTACGTGACCGGCGCGACCGCCGAGGGCTTCGCCGAGGAGTGGGATCTCGACAAGCTCTGGAAGGCGCTGAAGACGCTCTACCCGATCGGCATCACGGTCGACGAGCTGGTCGAGGAGAGCGGCGGCGACGTCTCCGGGCTGTCCGCCGAGTTCCTCAAGGAGCAGATCAAGGCCGACGCCCAGGCCGCGTACGACCTGCGCGAGGAGCAGCTCGGCACCGAGGTGCTGCGCGAGCTGGAGCGTCGCGTCGTGCTCTCGGTGATGGACCGCAAGTGGCGTGAGCACCTGTACGAGATGGACTACCTCCAGGAGGGCATCGGGCTGCGCGCGATGGCGCAGCGCGACCCGCTGGTGGAGTACCAGCGTGAGGGCTTCGACATGTTCAACACCATGCTCGAGGCCATCAAGGAGGAGTCCGCCGGGTACCTGTTCAACGTCGAGGTCGACGTGCAGGAGAGCCCGGCCGCGCAGGAGGCGCTGGCGGACGATGGCGAGGTCGACGAGTCCGAGGCCAAGGACATCGTGGCCGAGGGGCTCGGCAAGCCGAAGCGCCCGTCGCAGCTGCAGTACACGGCGCCGACCATGGACTCCGAGGACGGGGTCGAGCATCACGCCGGTGCGGCCACCGCCACCGACAGCGACGTGGAGAAGGTGCCGCGGAACGCGCCGTGTCCCTGTGGGTCCGGCAAGAAGTTCAAGCGATGCCACGGGGATCCCAAGAACCGCGGCTGATCCGGCCGGTCATCGCGTAGGGCCGCGAGGTGGGGTGTGAACGGACACCCCACCTCGCGGCCTACGTTCTTGTTCGGGTGGGCCGGGGCTAGGCGGTCTCGATCGCGGTGCAACGCCAGTCCTTGTCGTCGCGTTCGATCCGCAGGGCCAGGGCGCGGGTCCGGGGCCCGCACTGGAGGATCGCCACGAGCTCGGAGGCGCCCTGGCTGACCTCGTGGACGCGGGCGCTGCGCAGGACGGGGCGGGCCCAGGGGCCGTACGTGCCCAGGGCGGCCTGCAGCATCCTGCGGGCGTCCGGGGAGAGGCGGCGGTGGAGTTGGCGCATCGGCCGCGCGCCGGCCAGGACCTCGGCCACGGCCTGGGTGAAGCGGCGCAGCGCGGGGCTCGCCGCGCGGGCCGTGGAGGCGCGTTCGTAGGTGGGGAGCAGGCGCAGGGCGGCCTGTTCGGCGGGCGAGAAGTCGAGGGCCAGCGCGTCCTGCAGCCAGGCGGGGGGCGGGACCGGGCCGTCGAGTGGCAGTGGCTCGTCGCCGGCGGGCTGGGGCGGGTCGAGCGGGGGTTCGCTGCGCGGTACGGGAATCAGCCGGATCTCATCGGCGGGGTCGGGCATTCCCCTCGTCTCCTTCTCCTCGACGAACCGTCAAGAAGAAGAGCCCCGACCCACCCCCGCTGATACACCCACCCCTCACCTTTGCCAGGCCTTTACCATCACCCAACGCGGCGAAGTGCCCCCGAGCCGGCGCCACTACAGCCAATCGACCTGCCCGGCACAGGGTATGCCGCCTTGGGCACGGCGGAGGGGCCCGTCTTCGAGAGACGGGCCCCTTCGTTGGGTTGGTGGCATCGGGTCAGGTTGGGGTGGGGCCTTCCTTCCCCTGTTCGCCGCCCGGGGTGCCGGTGGTGCCGGTGGAGCCGGTGGAGCCGGTCGTGGTGGGGGCGGGGCCGGTGGCCGCGGTGGCCTCGGCGCCGCTGACGTCGACGTCCTCGGGCTCGCGGCCCGGTGTGGCCAGGTTCAGCCGCCGGATCAGGAAGGTGAACAGGACGTAGTAGACGACCGCGTAGACGAGCCCGACGATGATGATCATGCCGAGGCCCCGCGTGTTGTCCTTCGTGCCGAACAGCAGCATGTCGATGCCGCCGGCGGAGAACGTGAAGCCGAGCCGCCCGCCGAGCTCATAGACGATGAACTCGGAGATGCCGGTGAGCACCGCGTGTGCGATGAACAGCACCGGGGCGACGAAGATGAACGCGAACTCGATCGGCTCGGTGATGCCGGTGACGAACGAGGTGAGCGCCGCCGACAGCATGATGCCGCCGATGGCCGCGCGGCGGTGCGGCAGCGCCGTACGCCAGATCGCGATCGCCGCGGCCGGCAGGCCGAACATCATGACCGGGAAGAACCCGGCCTCGAAGCCGCCGAAGCCCTGCGCGCCCTGCTGGTAGCAGATGAGGTCGCCGGCGCACGGCGCGCCGTCGGGCGTGGTGCCCTCGGGGATCACGGTCCAGATGATCGAGTTCACGAAGTGGTGCAGGCCGAGCGGGATGAGCAGCCGGTTGATGAGGCCGTAGATGCCGGCCCCGATGCCGCCCGCGCTGGCCAGCCCCTCACCGGCGCTGGTCAGCCAGCCACCGATGACCGGCCACACGTACCCGAAGATCACGCCGACGATCACGGCCGCGAACGCGGTGACGATCGGCACGAACCGGCGGCCGCCGAAGAACGCCAGCCAGGCCGGCAGCTTGGTGCGGTAGTAGCGCTGCCAGAGCAACGCGGACATGAGACCGATGGTGATGCCGCCGAGCACCCCGGTGGGGTTGGCGGCGGCGAGGTTGAGTACGGGCTCGAACCTGTTCGGGTCGGCCTCGCTCGGCGCGAACCCCGTGTTCACCTTCTCCGCGATCGAGGAGTCCGTGAAGATGGTCATCGTGACCCGGTGGAAGACCAGGTAACCGACGAGTGCGGCGAGCGCCGTGGAACCGTCCGCCCGGCGCGCGAAGCCGATCGCCACACCGATGGCGAACAGCAGCGGAAGGTTGTCGAAGAGCGCTCCGCCGGCCGCCGCGAAGATCGCCGCGACCTTGTCGAGGAACGCGTTCTCGCTGGCGCCGAGTAGGTCGTCCTGACCGAGGCGGAGCAGGATGCCGGCCGCGGGCAAGACCGCGATCGGCATCATCAGGCTGCGGCCGATGCGCTGCAGCACGGACATGATGCCCGAGCTTGGCGCCGGCGCCGCGGGAAGCCCGTCCGCGGGAGCCGAAGTCGAACTCATCGTATGAATCCTCCTATGTGTCGGGACTACCGAGGTGGTCCCTGCGATTGCGTCCCCCGACGTGGTAGCGCTGCTCCGGGATGCGGTCCCCCCGGATCCCCGGAAACCTCCAGGGCGGTACGCAGCTGGTACCGGTCGGCTCGATAACTGCTCACCGCGAGCTCCACACAGGTGCCCGCGGCGAACGAGCGGCGCTGCAGCAGCAGCACCGCGCTTCCCTTGCGGAGCTTGAGCAGCTCCGCGTCGACCGGGTCGGCTATGCCGGCCTCGATGGTCTGCTCGCCGGAGTCGAACACGACGCCGAACCGCCCTTCGAGCACCGCGTACAGGGACGTGTCGGCGAGCGAGACGTCCCCGAGGCCGGGCGCCACCGACACCGGAATGTGCGTGCGCTCCAGAGCCATCGGCTCGCCGTTCGCGGTGCGCAGCCGTTCGATGTAGTGCACCGGCTCGCCGGGCGGGATGCCGAGGCCGCGCGCGACGTGCCCGCGCGCGGGGATGATCCGGCGGTCCATGTCCCGCGCGCCGGGCGTGAGACCGCGCTCCCGCATGTCCTCGGAGAACGAGGCCATGTGCAGGGCCATCTCGATCTTGGGCCGGGCCACGTACGTCCCCTTGCCCGGCACGCGGTACAGACGACCCTCGGAGACCAGATGATCGACGGCCTGCCGCACGGTCATCCGGGACAGGCCGTAGCGCTGCCCGAGCTCACGCTCGGACGGGATCATGGCGTCCACCGGTATCCGCTGCTCGTCGATGAGGTCGAGCAGGATCTCCCGGAGCTGGAAGTACTTCGGGACGGGGCTGGCCGGGTCGATCCGCGGCACCTTCACCTCACGTACAGGCCGTTGAAACGGATACAGGACTGTTGGACGGAGTCATCGCGTCGGCTATGGTTCGTACTGGTCTAGGCCGGACTAGACCACACGTGTTTACCCATGTCAATGAACGAAAACGCGTCTGATCGATAACGCGCCGATCACCGGGGGAGGCCTGATGGCAGACCCTGCGGACCAGGAGGGGCACGGTCCATGACGACCTCGCTGATCGCGGCCGGGAGCCTGGCGCTGCCGGGGCCCGAGGGCACCCGGCTGACCGGTCCCGGCTGGGTGCGCGTCGCCGGCGGGAGGATCGCGGAGGTGGGCGAGGGCGCCCCGCCCGCCGCCCCCGACCTCGCCTGCGATGCCGGTGTGCTGGCGCCCGGCCTGATCGACCTCCAGGTCAACGGCTACTACGGGTACGACTTCGCGGACGCGGGCGACGAGGCCTGGGCGGAGACCGTACGGCGCCTCCCCGAGACCGGCGTGACCGCCATCCTGCCCACCTTCATCACCGCGCCCATCCCGGTGCTGGCCGAGCAGATCGCCGCCGCCGCGCGCCGCATCCCGCACCTCCCCGCGGACGGCGCGCGCGTGCTCGGCCTGCACGTGGAGGGCCCGTTCCTGTCCTCGCGCCGCCCGGGCGCGCATAACACCGCGTGGATGAGCGACCCCACCCCGGCCGACGTGGACCGGCTGCTGGCGGCCGGGTCCGGCCACATCGCGATGCTCACGCTGGCGCCGGAACGGGACGGCGCGCTCGCCGCGATCAAGCGGCTGGACGCCGCAGGCGTGCTGGTCAGCGTCGGGCATAGCGACGCGCTCGCCACCCAGGTCGCCGCCGCCGCGGACGCCGGGGCGCGGAAGGTCACGCACCTGTTCAACGCGCAGCGCCCGATGACCCACCGCGAGCCGGGCGTGCCCGGGCAGGCGCTCACCGACGAGCGCCTGACCAGCGGCCTCATCGCCGACCTGCACCACGTCCACCCCAGCGTGTGCCGGTTGGCGTTCGCCGCCGCGCCCGGCCGCGTCTGCATCGTCACCGACGCCGCGTCGTCCGCCGGCATGCCGGCCGGGCGGTACCGGCTCGGCGGCGAGGCGGTGAACCAGCCCGCCGAGGGCCCTCCGCTGCGCGACGACGGCACGATCGCCGGCTCCGCGCTGCGGCTGGACCTCGGGGTGGCGAACATGATCGAGGCGGGGGTGGACCCCGCCGCGGCGGTGGACTCCGCCACGCGCGTACCGGCCGCCCTGATCGGGCAGGAGCCCTATGGGCGGATCGCCCCCGGCGCGGCCGCCGACCTGACCTGGCTCGGCCCGGACTGGCGGGCCCGGGCGACGTGGGTGGCCGGCCGGCAGGTCTTCGGAGGGACGGCATGACGTCGCGGATGCGTACCGAGATCGGCGAGCAGCCGGAGGCGCTGCGGGCCACGTTCGAGGCGCTGCTGCCCCGGGTGTCCGAGCTGCGCGCGCTCGCCGAGCGGACCCGTCAGGTGCTGTTCATCGCGCGCGGCTCCTCCGACAACGCCGCGATGTACGGGCGGTATCTGATCGAGGCCCGGGCCGGGCGGCTGTGCGCCATGGGCGCGCCGTCCATCGCCACCACATACCGGGCCAAGCTCGACCTGAACGGGGTGCTCGCGGTCGCGATCTCGCAGTCGGGCCGTACCGAGGAGATCGTGGAGTCGCTGCACTGGGCCGCGGACTGCGGGGCCCGTACGGTGGCCGTCACCAACGGCGCGGGCTCGCCGCTGGCCGAGGCCGCCGACGTCGCGCTCGTCACCCGGGCCGGCGACGAGCTGGCGGTCCCCGCGACCAAGACCTACACCACCCAGCTGGCCGCGCTCGCGGTGCTCGGAGTGGGGCTGGGCGCGAACGTGGACGTGGGGGAGATCGCGCGGGTCCCCGAGGAGGCCGAGAAGCTGGTGGCCGGGGCCGGCGCCGATCTCGACGCGATCGTGGAGCGCCTCGCGACCGTCCAGGGCGCCGTGGTGTCCGGGCGCGGCATGGCGTTCTCCACCGCGCTGGAGCTCGCGCTCAAGCTCAAGGAGGCCTGCTACCTGCACGCCATGGGGCTCTCGTACGCGGATCTGCTGCACGGGCCGATCGCGGTGGTGGACGACGACACCCCGGCGATCCTCGTGGCCGGCGACACCGGCCCCACCCTGGCCGGTACGGTCGCGCTGGCGCGACGGGTGACCGGAGCGGGTGCCTCCGCGTACGGTATCGGCGGCGGCGCGGAACTGCCCGCCGCCTGCACGCTGGCGCTGCCCGGACCGGACCTCCCGGAATGGCTCGCTCCCATCGGACTGATCGTCCCCGGCCAGCTCCTGACCGAGGCGCTCGCCCGGCGACTCGGCATCGACCCTGACGCGCCCCGCGGGCTCGGCAAGGTCACCCAGACGGACTGACCCTTCACCGCAGGCACAGCATCCACTCAGGAGGATTCTCATGGCCGACAAGGCATCGGCGATCGTGGCCGGGCTCGGCGGAGCCGGCAACATCCTCGACATCGAGCCCTGCATCACCCGCCTGCGCACCGAGGTGCGCGACCCCTCGCTGGTCGACGAGAAGGCGCTCAAGACCGCGGGTGCGCACGGCGTGCTGGTCAGCGGCACCGTCGTCCAGGTCGTGGTGGGCCCGGAGGCGGACATGCTGAACGACGACATCCAGGACCTGCTCGACTAGGAGGGCCGATGAC
>WHSL01000321.1 GCA_009380095.1 Streptosporangiales bacterium
CTTGTAAACAGCAGGTTAGGGGTTCGAGTCCCCTCGGCGGCTCCACCGCTGAAGTTCGCCAGCAGGCGAGAGAATGGGCGCGACTACGTCGTTATGCCGCTGGAGGGGCTGTGGTGGGCCGACGACATGGAGTCATTCACCAGCCGGCGTGACAAGTCCCGATGGGACTGGACGTTGATGATCATGACACCGGACTGGATCGACACGGACATGTTCGGAGCAGCGGTGGAACGGGTCGGTGCGAAGCGGCATCCGACGCGGCTGGCTGACATTCGCATGGAGTCGCTGTCCGAGGGGCGGTGCGTGCAGACGCTGCACATCGGCTCCTACGACGGCGAAGCGGGCGCGCTGGCCCGGATGCACCATGAGTTCATGCCCTCAAACGGACTTCAGATGGCCGGTCGGCACCACGAGATCATCTCAGCGACCCACGCAAGGTCGCTCCCGAGAAGTTGCGGACAATCCTCAGGCAACCGGTTACCGACGGCTGACCACGTGCTCGTGTGGCCGGAATGGTGAGGGAGGTCGGCGCGGCCGTTGGCCCAGAGGAGGGTGGTCCAGGGGTCGGTGTCGGCCGGGGACCAGGGGAACAGGCGCCGGAGGGTCTCTTGGGCCAGGTCGTCCGCGGGGGCGAACTTCGCTCCGGCGGCGCGGCTCGCGTCGTACGTGTGGATCAGCAGCTCGTCACAGGCCGTGGCGGCGAAGCCGGAGGGGTCGGCGAGGCCGTACGGGTGCCAGCCGCGGGTGTCCGGCGGTGTGGCGTCGACGATGCCCGCCAGGACGGTGGCCCAGGTGCTCAGAGTGGCGACGAGCGCCTCGGGGTCGGACTCGGGGCGGACCTTGACCTCGACGGTGCTGAGCTCGCGGTCGCCGGCGGCGAGGTCGTTGGAGTACCACACCAGGCACTCGCCGATGTGCGCGACGGTCTTCGCGACGGTCCAGTCCATCCCGGGCGGGGACGCGTTTGACCAGTCCCGATCGGTCACCGAGAGCAGAAAGGCGCGGCACGCGCCGGCCGCCGTCAACACACTGTCGCCGTTCACGCCAGGCATCGTGGCACGTCCGCACCCGCCCGCGCAGCCCGGGGTCCGCGCCCTGGTCGGGCCCCCGGCGGGTCAGAGACGTTTGAGGGCCTCGTCGCGTACGGCCTGCGGCTCGACGTCCAGGGCCCGGAGCGTGGCCGCCGCGGGTTCGTCGCCGTCGGCGATGGTGCCGAGGAGGAGGTGTTCGGTGCCGATGCGGCTGCCGGAGGTGCGGAGGCTGCGGCGGAGCGCCGTCTCCAGGGCCTTCTTGGCGCCGGGGGTGAACGGGATGGCCGCGTCGCCCGCGGACGGCGGCGTGCCGGCGGCCGCCCGCCGTACGGCCTCGCGGGCCGCGTCCGGCTCGACGCCCAGGGTGGCCAGCGCTTCGGCGGCGCCGCCGGGCTGCCGGAGAAGGCCGAGGAGCAGGTGCTCGGTACCGATGTGCGGATGGGCGAGGTCCTTGGCCTCCTGCTGGGCGAGGACCACCGCCCTCCGCGCCTCGTCGGTGAATCGCTCCAGCACGTCACCACCCCGCTCCGATCGTGCCCCCGAAGCTACGCCTACCCACGCCGCCGCGCGAGGCCGCCGGGCAAGGCAAGAGCCGGGGTGGGGTCAGGAGCTCTTGAGCTCCCAGCGCGGGCCCTGCGGAGTGTCCTCGACGGCGATGCCGGCCTCGGCGAGGCGGTCGCGGATGGCGTCGGCGGCCGCGTAGTCCTTGCGGGCGCGGGCCGCCTGGCGCTGCTCGAGCGCGACCTGGACCAGCGCGTCCACCACGCCGTGCAGGTCGTCGCCGCCGGCGGAGGTGGCCCAGGGCTCGGACAGCGGGTCCAGGCCGAGCACGCCGAGCATCGCGCGGAGCGCGGCGAGCTGGTCCGCCGCCGCCGCGGAGTCGCCCGCGGCGAGCGCCGCATTGCCGGCCCGTACGGCGTTGTGCACGACGGCGAGGGCCTGCGGCACCCCGAGGTCGTCGTCCATCGCGGCGGTGAACTCCGCGGGCAGCGTGCCGGCCGGGGCGACCGGACCGAACGTCTCCACCGAGCGGGTCACGAAGCCCTCGATCCGCCGGTACGCCGCCGTGGCCTCGGCCAGCGCACCCTCGGAGTAGTCGATCGGTGAGCGGTAGTGCGCCTGGCCCAGGTAGTACCGCAGCTCCACCGGGCGGGCCTTGGTGACGAGCTCGGTCACCAGCAGCGAGTTGCCGAGCGACTTGCTCATCTTCTCGCCGCCGATGTTGAGCAGCCCGGTGTGCATCCAGTACTGAGCGAAACCGTCGCCGGCCGCGCGGGACTGCGCCTGCTCGTTCTCGTGGTGCGGGAAGATCAGGTCGCCGCCGCCGCCGTGCACGTCGAACGAGGCCCCGAGGTACTTGGTCGCCATCGCCGAGCACTCCAGGTGCCAGCCCGGGCGGCCCGGCCCCCAGGGTGTCTCCCAGGTGGGCTCGCCGGGCTTGGCCCGCTTCCACAGCGCGAAGTCGCGCGGGTCGCGCTTGTCGGTGTCGACGTCGGTGTCCGCCGCCGGGCGCATGTGATCCAGCCGCTGGCCGGACAGCGACCCGTAGTCGGGGTAGGAGCGCACGTCGAAGTAGACGTCGCCGCCCGCCGCGTACGCGTGGCCGCGCTCGATGAGGCGGCGCATCAGCGTGACCATCTCCGGCACGTGACCGGTCGCGCGCGGCTCGACGCTCGGCGGCAGGCAGCCGAGCATGTCGTACGCCCAGCTGAAGACGCGCTGGTTGCGCTCGGCCACGCGCCACCACTCGACGTCGTGGGCCGCGGCCGTCGCGATGATCTTGTCGTCGATGTCGGTGACGTTGCGGCAGAGCGTGACGTCGAGCCCGCCGGCGGCCAGCCAGCGGCGGAGGATGTCGAAGTTAACCGCGCCGCGGACGTGCCCGATGTGCGGAGGGGCCTGCACGGTGGCACCACACAGGTACAGCCCGGCGCGCCCCGGCGAGAGCGGGACGAAGTCGCGGACCGAACGCGTGCTGGTGTCGTAGAGACGCAGGCTCACGCACGCCAGGTTAGAGGAACCCGGGGTTCCGACGCGCCGCTACCCGTACGGAGCCGCTCAGCCCGAGGCGTTGAAGACGACTTTGTCCGCGCTGATCCGGATGATGACCCGCTCCGCGTCCGGCGGATCCCACGGATAGTCCTTGCCGATGTACTTGTTCGACAGCTCGTTGATGAGCGAGGAGGTGGGATCGGGGATGACGCTCGCGGTGCCCCGGATCTCGATGTAGCTGTACGGGTCCTCCGGGTTCGCCATGAGCAGGCTGACCCGCGAATCGCGGCCCATGTTGGCGGCCTTGCGCCGCTGCCGGGTGGTGGAGACGAGCACGTCGTCCCCGTCCCGGCCGACCCAGACCATGGACGCCTGCGGCCTTCCGTCCGGCTCGATCGTGGAGATCGTCGCGAAGTTGGCCCCGTCGAACCATTCCTTGGCCGCATCGGGCAGGACCGCGCTCATCACGCCTCCTCCGTGGATGTGGATCTTCGTTGCTCCTACCCGGGGAGTCCGCCCTCAACCGGTGCCGACGACCGGTCGGGACATAGCTCGAAAGTGAGGCGATTGGCCGCAAGAACGCTCGAAACGGGGCTCAACTTGGCTACTGTCGCGATCAATGGAGCAGAAATCCCCCCGAACGACAGGACCCGGGGCGCCCCCGCGCGGCCGTGGCCTGTTCGCGCGCCGCCTCGCCGCGGTACTGGCCGGCCTCGCCGTGGCCGGTCTGGCCGCGGTCGCCTTCGCGCTGTCGTACGACGACGTGCTCGCGCTCGCCCGCCAGGGCGGCGTACCGGAGCGTCTGGTCATCGTGTATCCGGTGATCTTCGACGCGCTGCTGGTGGTGGCCTTCCTGACCGCGCTGGTGCTGCGTACAGGGCCGTGGCACGTACGGTTCCTCGTCGGCGTGGTGATCCTGCTGCTGCTCGCGGCGGCGGCGGCGGTGGACGTGGCCTCGGTGATCGGTTACCACGCGCCGCAGCGGGCGCTGCGGATCGGGGTGGCGGCCGCGCCGTGGGTCATCCTGCTCATCGGTTTCCGGCTGTGGCTGTCCATGCTGCGGCACCTGCGCGGCCGCGCGCCGCGCCGGGCCGAGGGCGTCGTGGACAACGGGATCGTGCCGGGGCTCGGCGCCCGGCCGAACATCGAGCCGACCGGGACCGTACGGGTGGTGTCGGCGGATGTCGAGACCTCGCCGCCGGAGCCGTACGTCGACACGCGGGTGCTGCCCCGGCCCGGGGACCCGGATGTGCACGCCGGCCCTCAGGTGCCGTTGCCCGCCGAGCCTCCGGGCGATGCCGACCCCTCGGCGTGGACCAGCCCGCAGGCTCCGCCGCTGCCCCGGCGTCCGGTGCCCGGGGAGGAGCCGCCGGACGCGACCCCCTGTGACCCGCCCTCCGCCGCGGGTGCCGAGGC
The DNA here is from genome assembly GCA_009380095.1 of Streptosporangiales bacterium. GTDB lineage: Bacteria > Actinomycetota > Actinomycetes > Streptosporangiales > Streptosporangiaceae > WHSL01. The sequence goes on from WHSL01000321.1 coordinate 4,440, forward strand.
CGCCTGGGGGGAGGCCGCCGGTGACGAGGAGGCGGCCGCGGACGAATCGGACGGTGCGCCCGTTAGCGGGTCCGCCGGGAGCGATCACAGTGACGGTGCCGACGGCAGGGACGACGCTGTCGACGTAGACAGCACGGACCACGCCGGCGACGTCGGCGGCACGGACCACGCCCTCGACGCGGATGACGCGGCCGACAGGGATGACGCCGACGGCGCGGACGGCACGCAGGACGCCGACGGCGGGGAC
>WHSL01000395.1 GCA_009380095.1 Streptosporangiales bacterium
GGTGGGGACACGCCTCGGCGGGCGGTCGCGGCGTACCTGGCGAAGTACGCGACCAAAGCGGCCTGCGACACGATGACCGGCCTACCGGCCGGACGGTTCCCGGAACACGCCCCGATCACCGCCGGATCGCGCGCGCCGTGGCATGTGCGGCAACTGGTCGGAGTGTGCGCCGCGATCGGGTCACGCGATGACTGTCAACGGCTCGGCCTACGGCGCAACGCACACCAGCTCGGTTTCGGCGGGCACCTGGCCACCAAAAAGCCGCCGCTACTCCACCACGATGGCCGCACTACGCGGACAGCGGCGCGCCTGGCGGCTGGAACAGCGCGACACACTCAGACCAGCCGACCCCTGGGCAGCCGAACACCACGGCGCGGGGCGCGTGATCGGCGTCGGCACGTCTCGCTGCGACGGGCGCGGATACAAGCGCCCGGAAGACGCTGAACTCGCCCATACGATGGCGAGCCTACGTCGCAACGTGGGCCGGGCCGGTTCTGCCGGCGCGGCCGCCCACCAACCCGCACTCCCTCTCTCCGCTTCTTCGTCAGCGCGGCAGCATCTAGGAAAACAGCCGCCCGAAGGGCGACCACAAGAACTCAGAGAACTCATCCCCGTCGTCAGGCCGGGGTGGGTGGTCGGGGGCCGGACGGCGGGGCATCCGCCGGACGGCCAAAATCCACAGCTGCCCCCGGATCCCGATTCTTGGCCCGTGACTGGCCCAAACAATGGCGGCCAATAATGGCGGTGGACAAGAATAGCGATGACGGCCGGTCATATTTGACTGTGGATGACATGGCCGCTGAACTGCAAGTATCCTGCTCGACGCTGTACGACTGGATCGCCACAAATCGCGGACCACAAGTGGTCAAATTGCCGAATGGAAGCCTCCGCGTAAAGCGCGAGAATTGGATAGAATGGCTACGCCGACTCGAAACAGGCCCCCAACTCCAGTGACGGCGCGCTGGGCCGATGGCCTGCTGGGCCCGGGCTCCTCCCCGGCCGGCTCTCCGGCCGGCTCTCCGGCCGGCTCTCCGGCCGGCTCCCCGGCCGGGAATCCAGGTCATCGACGTGCTCGGGCCCGGACCTCAAATCCTTCCCCAATTTGTGGGGTAGGGCTAACGAGCGTGAATCCGCGCAGGGCTCAGGAGCGGTCGCGGGGGACGCAGCAGGAGTCGCAGACACCGAGGCCGGGCACCGTGATGGCGAAGCAGCAGGTACGGCGGCGCACGTCCACACCCTCCGCGGTGTCGTGCACCTCCACGAGCCCCGTGACCGGCCCGCCGACCCGCGCCAGCAGATTCCGCATCTCGGTCCCCATCGGATCGGCCGGCGACGCGGCCGTAGTGGCGGCGGTCGGCGACGCGGCCGTAGTGGGGGCGGCCGACGGTGCGGTCGTGGGGGAGGTGGGGCGTAGGCGTGGGGTTGCGGTGGCGGCGAAGCGGATGCCGTAGGTGAGGGCTTCGGCGACGGAGCCCCAGAGGCCGCGGTTGCTGACCCGGGTGAGCCGGCCGAGGGCGGCGATCATCGCGGCGTGGTGCTCCTCGAGCAGCACCCGGCGCACCAGCGTGCCGAGGGCCGCCTCGTCGGGCACGGTCACGGTGCCGGGCGTCCCCGCGTACGGGTCGCCCGCGAGCACCGCGGTCGTCATCGCCCGGGCGGCCAGCACCACGTTGGGTGCCTCGTCGAGCACCCGGACGATCGTGTCGTGGATGCTCGGCAGCGGCACCCGGCGGTTCAGCGCCCAGCCCAGTGCGACCGGCATGGCGGTCCAGAACCCGTAGGACTTCCAGACGAACGCGGCGGCCACGTGGCTCGGTGCGGAGCAGCGCTCGGCGGTCGCCGCGAGCAGGCCGGAAAGCACCTGGCTGCCCGGAGCCGCGAGCCGCGAGGCGCTCAGCCAGCCGGTCGCCTCGGCGGAGTCCACCACGAGGCCGGGATGCAGGCCCAGCGAGCCGCGCTCGCGCGCCAGCTCGGCAAGGGCTTCGGTCAGCGGACTGAGGGGGCCGGCGTCGCCGAAGAGCTCCGGCGGGCGTGCGTCGAGCAACGTCA
>WHSL01000342.1 GCA_009380095.1 Streptosporangiales bacterium
GACGAGCGCCACCGCGAGCGCGAACAGGAACGGCCCGAAGGACGCCAGGTCGCCGCCGAAACGCTGCACCACGTCGTCGTACGGCTTCAGCGCGTCCACGAACGCGAACAGCACGCCGAGCAGCCAGAACAGGAAGAACAGCCCCAGCAGGCGGCTGGCCCCCGCATACACCCCCTCCAGATGCGGGCGACCGGCATACGGGCGACGAGCCCGTCAGCCGCGCCGCGCCGCACGGTTGACGGCGCTGCACACCGCCTTGAGCGAGGCGCTGACGATGTTGGCGTCCACGCCGGCGCCCCAGTACGGCGCGCCGTCGATCTCGCACTCCACGTACGCCGCGGCCCGCGCGTCGCCGCCCGCGGACAGCGCGTGCTCGCTGAAGTCGAGCACCCGTACGCCGATCCCCACACCGCTCAGCGCGTCCACGAAGGCGGAGATGGGGCCGTTGCCCTTGCCCTCGATCTCGCGGAGCTCGCCCGCCAGTCGTACGTCCACCGAGACCGCGTCCGTGCCGTCCGCCGAGGACTCGCTGCGGTGCGCGAGCAGGCCGATGCGCGGCCCGGGCGCCAGGTACTCCTTCTCGAAGATCTCCCACATCAGCGCGGGCGCGACCTCGCCGCCCTCGGTGTCGGTGTGCTCCTGGATGACCCGGGAGAACTCGATCTGCAGCCGCCGCGGCAGGTCCAGCGCGTACTCCTGCTTCATGATGAACGCCACGCCGCCCTTGCCGGACTGCGAGTTGACGCGGATCACGGCCTCGTACGAGCGGCCCACGTCCTTGGGGTCGATCGGCAGGTACGGGACCCTCCAGGTCTGCTGGTCCACCGGCACGCCGGCCTCGGCGGCCTGGTGAGCCAGGGCCTCGAAGCCCTTCTTGATCGCGTCCTGGTGGGAGCCGGAGAACGCGGTGTAGACGAGGTCGCCCGCGTACGGGTGCCGCTCGTGCACGCCGATCTGGTTGCAGTACTCCACCGTGCGGCGGATCTCGTCGATGTCGGAGAAGTCGATCTGCGGGTCCACACCCTGGGAGAACAGGTTAAGCCCCAGCGTGACCAGGTCCACGTTGCCGGTGCGCTCGCCGTTGCCGAACAGGCAGCCCTCGATCCGCTGCGCGCCGGCCATCACGGCCAGCTCGGCGTCGGCGACGGCGGTGCCGCGGTCGTTGTGGGTGTGCACGGACAGGCAGACGTGCGCGCGCCGGGACAGGTTGCGGCTCATCCACTCGATCTGGTCCGCGTACACGTTGGGGGTGGAGCGCTCCACCGTGCACGGCAGGTTGACGACGATCTCCCGGCCGGGGCCGGGCTGCCAGACGTCCATCACGGCCTCGGTGATCTCCAGCGCGAAGTCCAGCTCCGTGTCCATGAAGATCTCCGGCGAGTACTCGTAGCCGAAGTCGCAGTCGCCCAGGTACTGCTCGGCGTACTTCATCACGGCCTGGGTGCCCTCGACCGCGACCTGCTTGCACTCGGCGCGGCCGTCGCCCGGCCAGCCGAAGACCGTACGGCGGAACTCCGGCGCGGCCGCGTTGTACATGTGCACGGTCGCGCGCTTGGCGCCGACCAGGCTCTGCACGGTGCGCTCGATGAGCTCCTCACGCGCCTGGGTCAGCACGGAGATCTGCACGTCGTCGGGGATGCGGCCGGTCTCGATGAGCTCGCGGACGAAGTCGAAGTCGGTCTGGCTGGCGGACGGGAAGCCGACCTCGATCTCCTTGTAGCCCATGCGGATCAGCAGGTCGAACATGGCGCGCTTGCGCGCCGGGCTCATCGGGTCGATCAGGGCCTGGTTGCCGTCACGCAGGTCCGTGGAGAGCCAGCGGGGGGCGGTGGTGATGCTCCGCTCCGGCCAGGTCCGGTCGGGCAGATGGACCGGCTGGAACGGTACATAGCGATGACATGGCATCGAGGAGGGTTGCTGCTGCGGCTTCACTTCTGTGCTCCCTGTACGCTTCGCGGCTTCGCGGTGGACGGCCGAGCATCACGAAACCCCGCGGCGAGGGAGCCTGGCCTATCGGCCCCCGCCGCGGCCGCTAAGGAGGAGCAGCTCACGCAGCATGACTCCGCCACGTTATCAGAGCCCGGATCATGACCGAGATCCGGTCCCGGATACTGAGACACGCGGGCGGAAAATCGTTCGACCTGGCGGGCCCCCCGCGCTTTGCTCGGAGCATGCAGATTTCGCGCGTACGACCCCGCGGCGACGAGGCCGCGGTGCACGCCGTGCACTCGATCCAGGTGGCCGCGCGGGACGCGGACCGCCCCGAGATGCCGGTCGCCACGCTCGCCCACACCGCCGCGTGGGTCGCCGCGGGCACCACCAGCGAACCGCACATCGTGTGGCTCGCCGCCGACGACGCGGGCCGGCCGGCCGGCTTCGCGCTGCTCGACCTGCCGTACACCGACAACCGGCACGTGGCCCTGCTCGACCTCGTCGTCCGGCCGGACGCGCGCCGCCAGGGCATCGGCCGCGCCCTGCTCGGGCACGCCGTCGAGTACGCCCGCGCCGCGGGCCGTACGCTGCTGGTCGGAGAGGCCGTGGAGGACAGCGCGGGGGCCGGGTTCGCCAAGGTCGCCGGCGCGGAGTGCAAGGCGCTGGAGCGGTGCAGCTACCAGACGCTGGACGACGTCGACCCCGCGTCGATCGCGGCCATGCGGGCGGAGGCGGAGCGGGCCGCCACCGGGTACGAGCTGGTGCGCTGGATCGACGTTGCCCCGCCGGAGTACCTGCCGGACCTCGCCGAGCTGAACAACGAGATGCGCGACGCGCCCGTCGACGACCTGCAGATCGAGGACGAGATCTGGGATGTCGAACGGGTCCGCATCTTCGACCAGGCGGTGATGGCGCGCGGCCGGCGTTCGTACTTCCTCGCCGCGCGGCACGTGGAGAGCGGCCGGCTGGCCGGGTACTCCCAGCTCACCGTGGACGGCACGGACTGGGCGAATCAGGGCAACACGGTCGTGATGCGGGCGCACCGCGGGCACCGGCTGGGGCTGTGGCTGAAGGCCGCCATGGTGGAGTGGGTACGTGTCGCGGAGCCGGACGTGCGGCGCGTCCTGACCTGGAACGCCAAGTCCAACCAGCACATGCTCGCGGTCAACGACCGGCTCGGGTACGTCGCGTACGAGTTCGTCGGGGAGTGGGAGCTGCCCCTGACGTGAGTCGCGGACCCCGGCTTTGCCGGGCCGTTTTCATACCGTTATAGTCGTGTCCGCCGGATTTGATCGTGTTCGGGCTTACGGGCCGGGACGTCGTCCGGTGGGAGAGCGCGAGGGCGTCAGCCACGGCGGCCGGGTCGTCCGGGGGGAACGGCACGGTGAAGTCGACCGAGGGGGGGACGCCCTCGCTTTTCCCTTTTCCGGGCGCCTTCCTGGTGCTCCGCATGCGATACGGTCGGGCGCGGCCAGCCCTTCTGATCTTCGCGGAGCCCCGCATGTTCAACACCAGCTTCCTCGTCGCCATCGGCTTCGATCTCATCCTCGTGGTGGCGGGGCTCATGACCACGTCGTTGTGCATGCAGGCACGTGCGCGACTGGGGCGTGCCGCCGGGCTCGGCGCGGCCGGTGGTGTGCTGCTGGCCATCGCGAGCCTCGCTCAGATCGGCTGGCAGGTCTTCGCCCTCCCGCAACTGGGCGGGCTCAGCGGGATCGGCGGCATGGGACTGCTGACCGGGATCTCCATTCTGCTCAACGTGCTCAACACGGTGGCCGTGCTGCTGCTGGTCTTCGCGCTCCTCGCCGCCCGCAACGCCCCCGGCGCCGGCGCCGGCACGGGCTACGACACCTCCGGCTACGGCACCGCGGCCCCGGGTTACGGAACCGCCCAGCCCGGCTACGGCGCCCAGCCCGGCCACGGCCGGCCCCCGGGCTCGTACGGCCCCCAGGGCGGCGGCCAGCCCTATCCCGGCCCCTCCGGTCCTGGCGGTCAGCCC
>WHSL01000006.1 GCA_009380095.1 Streptosporangiales bacterium
GCCCGCGCACGGACGCGGTCCCGCGCAGATCAGGGCGTCCTGGGAATAGCGGCGGTGGACCCGGGAATTCCCTTCAGCATGGATCTGGCAAGCGCTCGCGACTTCTGCCGGACGCATCATCGTGCCGTCCTGGCCACCCACCGGCGGGACGGCCTCCCGCAGATGTCCCCCGTGACGGTCGGCGTCGACGCCGCCGGGGACATCGTGATCAGCACGCGGCAGGCCGCGGTTAAGGCCCGCAACCTGCGCCGTGATCCCCGCGCCTCGCTCGTGGTGATGACCGACCGGTTCTTCGGCGAGTGGGTCCAGATCGAGGGCACCGCCGAGATCATCGAGCTGCCCGAGGCGATGGAGCCGCTCGTCGACTACTACCGGTCGATCTCCGGCGAGCACCCCGACTGGGACGACTACCGCCGCGCCATGGAGCGCGACGAGCGCGTCCTCGTCAAGATCAAACCACTCCGCGCCGGCCCCAACGTCAGCGGCTGACCCAAATGTGGAGGGCGCGGTTCCCGAGGACCGCGCCCTTCCCTTACGTACTCCAGGCCTGACGGCCGGTCAGTCCTCCCCGGCGAAGTAGCTGAGGAAGCGCAGCACCTCCAGGTAGATCCAGACCAACGTGAGCACGAGCCCGAAGGCGCACTGCCACGCGAACTTCTCCGGCACGCCGGCGCGCACGCCGTCCTCGATCTGCTTGAAGTCCAGCGCGAGGAAAAACGCCCCGACGAGGATCATGATGATCGAGAAGCCCCAGCCGAGCGGGCTGTCCGTACGGATCCCGATGCCGCCGTCGACGAAGATGCCGACGACCATGTTCACCACCATGAGCGCGACGCCCGCGATGGCGGCGCCGACCACGACCTTGGTGAACGTGGGCGTGACCCGGATGGCCCGGATCGAGTAGAGCCCGAGCATGACGGCGAAGATGAAGACCGTGCCGAGCACGGCCTGCGTCACGATGCCGTTGAAGGCACTGTTGAACACGTGGCTGATCACGCCCAGCGCCACGCCCTCGAGCGCGGCGTAGGAGAGGATCAGCGCGGGGTTGGTGCTCTGCTTGAACGAGGCGATCAGGCCGAGCACCAGGGCGCCGATCATCGCGACGATCGCGACGCCGATGCCGAGGTTCAGCCACCAGGCGGCGGCGCCCGTGGCGACGAGCACGAGCAGCGTCATGGCCGTGCGGATCAGGACGTCGTCCAGCGTCATGGCCCGCGTGCCGGGAGGCGCGCCGGGCGGCATCTGGCCGGGCTGCGCGTACGGGTCGCCGTAGCCGCCCTGGCCGTATCCTTGCTGCGCGTAGGGCTGCTGCCCGTACGACGGCCTGTTGTACATGTCGTTGAGCTGCTGCGAGCTCGGAGGTGGCGCGGCGGCGGGCCCGAATGGGCTGCGCCGACCGCCGAATACGGGGTTCCTGCTCCGCATGGTCCAGCCTTTCAGGCGAGCACTTCTGCCTGGAGCCTAACGTTCGAGGGCTCCGTTTGGGTTCCGGTCAGGGCGGACATCTTCGCCGGGGCGGTCCTTACCCCGGGTCACGAGATGGGCACGGTGCGGGCAATTCGACCTATCCGCACAATTGACACTCACGCCGCAATCGTCAACAAGGTTGGCGCATCCTCCGAATCCCGAGCACGGGCCCGCACCGTCACAAGAAAACGAAAGTCATCCGGGGCAATGGCGATCGGACGTTTCCTCTGGTACCCCCGGTCGGACTCGAACCGACACTTGAGACCCTTTTAGGGGGCCCGCCTCTACCGTTGGGCCACGGGGGCGCGGCAATCATACCCGCAGCTCAGCGGGGTGACACGCGGACGGAAAATGCGAACACATTTCAAATCCAGGAAACGCGATTTACGTGCGCACTCCTGTGCTCAATTGCCTAATCTGCCCACCGAATGACACCCCCGAAATCGAGTTAGGACGCAACCCGAAGGGTACCTCAAGATCAACTTGTCACCTTCCGCAAAGGGAAGGAGCCCCTCCGTACCTGTGGTACCGAGAGGCTCCATACACTTCCCACACGTCGGGACGGTTACACTCTCAGCCGACCTTCCTGAGCCGGCCGTCGTACACCTGCGGCCGCGTGGCCGCCTCGAACTCCTCGCGCGGCCGTTCCAGGCCACCGAGCGCGATGAACTCCCGGCGGAAGAACAGCGCCAGCGTCCAGTCGGCCATCACCCGCACCTTGCGGTTGAGAGTCGGCACCCGGCTCAGGTGGTACGTGCGGTGTAGGAACCACGCGAGCAGCCCCTTCGCCTTGAACCCGTACACGTTGGCCACGCCGAGGTGCAGGCCCAGCCCGGCGACGGACCCGGCGTAGCTGTGCCGGTACGGCTTCAGCGGCCGTCCGCGCAGCGACGCCACCACGTTGCCGGCGAGCACCTTGGACTGCCGTACGGCGTGCTGGGCGTTCGGCGCGCAGAACGCGCCCGGCTCGGTGAGGTCCGGTACGGCGGCGTTGTCGCCGGCGGTGAACGCGCCGGTCAGCCCGTCGATGGTGAGGTACTCGGTGGCCTTGATCCGACCCCGCTCGTCCAGCGGCAGGTCACCGGCGCCGACCACCGGGCTCGGCTTCACCCCGGCCGTCCACACCAGCGTCGCGGAGTCGAACATGGTGCCGTCGCTCAGCTTGATCCGCTGCCCCTCGGCCGACTCCAGCCGGGTGTTCAGCCGGATGTCCACGCCGCGGCCGCGCAGCTGGCCCAGCGTCCAGCGGCCCATCTCCGGGCCGACCTCGGGGAGGATCCGGTCGCTGGCCTCCACCAGCATCCACCGCATGTCCTCGGGGCGGACGTTCCGGTACAGCTTGGAGGCGTCGCGGGCCATGTCCTCCAGTTCGGCGATGGCCTCGACCCCGGCGAAGCCGGCGCCCACGAAGACGAAGCTGAGCGCCTTGCGGCGCACCTCCTCGCTCTGCGAGGAGTCCGCGATCGCGAGCTGCTGCAGCACGTGGTTCCGCAGGTGGATTGCCTCGCCCACGGTCTTGAAGCCGATGCCGTGCTCGGCCAGCCCGGGCACCGGGAGCGTACGGGAGACCGACCCGGCCGCCATCACCAGCACGTCGTACGACAGCTCGCGCCCGGGGCCGATCTCCGGCTGGAACTCGGCCGTCCGGTTCGCGTGGTCGACGCGCACGATCCGGCCGTTGAGGATCTCGGCCTTGTCCAGCACGCGGCGCAGCGGGACGACGACGTGCCGCGGGGACAGGTTGCCGGCCGCCGCCTCGGGGAGGAACGGCTGGTAGGTCATGTAGGAGTTGGGGTCGACCACAGTGATCGTGGCCTCCCCCTTGCGCAGCTTCCGCTGCAGGCGCAGGGCCGTGTACAGGCCGACGTAGCCGCCGCCGACCACAAGGATGCGGGAGTTCATCGTCGATTCCTGCCTCTGTGGGTCTCTGGAAGGACTGCCACTCTTCTCACCTCGGTACGCGGCGATCGTCGTTTCCTGGCGAAGAATTGTCGATCTTCACTCTTCGGCTCGATGACTCCATCGTCGTCTCGCTTGTGCATTCTTTCACAAGGGTCAGCGCAAACCGCGGCGGGGTCATTCCCACGGAGGGGACCTGAAACGGCGGATCAGCCGGCGGCGGCCTTCGCCCTGGTGAAGACGGTATCGAGCATGTCCTCGGTGACCCGGCCGGTGAAGGTGTTCTGCTGGCTGGGGTGGTAGCAGCCGAGCAGGTGGGTGGGGTGGCCGGTCCCCGGCCGGGGGCCGAGGGTGACCTCGGCGCCGTGGCCGAAGGCGGGTCGGGGTGGCGGGGGCAGGGCGTAGCCGGCCTGGCGGAGCGCGGGCCAGAGCGCCTGCCAGCCGTACCCGCCGAGCACCACGATCGCCCGGACATGGTCGGCGACGGCGATGAGCTCGTGGGCCAGCCAGGGGGCGCAGGTGTCGCGCTCCTCGGGGGTCGGCTTGTTGGCGGGCGGGGCGCAGCGGACCGCCGCCATCACCCGGGTGCCGATCAGCCGCTGCCCGTCCCCCGCGTGCGTGCTCTCCGGCCGCGCGGCGAGGCCCACCCGGTGCAGCGAGGCGAACAGCCAGTCGCCGCTGCGGTCGCCGGTGAAGATGCGGCCCGTACGGTTGCCGCCGTGTGCCGCCGGGGCCAGGCCCACGATGAGGATGCGGGGCTCGTCGGCGCCCCAGCCGGGTATGGGGCGGCCCCAGTACCGCTCGTCCGCGTGCGCGCGGCGCTTCTCCACCGCCACCCGCTCGCGCCACTCCACCAGGCGCGGGCAGGCCCGGCACACCGACTCCCGCGCCGCCAACTCCCCCACCCCGGACGCCCCGGCAGCCAGCCGCCGCACCTCATCCGCGTCGTGCGCGACGGGGGTGCCCTGGGTGGCGGGATCGCCGGGCCAGCCGGTCCCCGGCGCGATGAAACGCTCACTCATGATCGCCTCGGTTGCGGTGGCGTTGTGGACTGATCCCGCGGGCTCGCTTGAAGGCGGTGCTGAACGCGAATGCGCTGCCATAACCGACCTGACGGGCGATGGAGTCGATCGTGGTGTCCGAGTTCTTGAGGAGATCGGCGGCCAGGTCGATTCGCCACTCGGTGAGGTAAGCCATGGGTGGCATGCCGACGAGGCCGGTGGAGCGGCGGGCCAGCGTCGCTCGCGACACCCCGGTCCGCCCGGCGAGCGCGGCCACCGTCCAGGGATGGTCCGGATGGCCGTGGATGAGTCGCAGGACGGGCCCGACGACCGGATCCCCGTTGGCTCGGTACCGGGGCGGCGCATCGGCATCGGGCCTGGTGAACCAGGCGCGGAGGATGGCGACCAGCAGGAGGTCAAGAAGTCGTTCGAGCACGAGATCTTGGCCCGGCTCGTTTCGCACGGTCTCCTCGGCGAGTCGCGACACCAGCGCGGACTCGCCGTGGGCGGCCCTGGGGATGACGAGAAGCGGCGGCAACGCGCTGAGCAGGTGTGTGGCGATCTCGCCTGGTCGCCGGTATTTGCCGATCAGCAGCACCGACGAGCCGTCCGCGCCGTCATCCCGGCCCTCGACAGACGACCCCGGCCGGCGCGGAGCCGCCCGAGGTCGCGGACACGGGGGTGCGCACCTGGGCCAAGGGCCTGCGCACCGGTACAGTCGGACCGCATCGCCGGCACTGGGAACGACCCACGGCATCCCGCGCAGGACCGCCACCACGCTGAGCGGTGCCCTGTCTCGTACCTGCACCGACCAGGGTGAGCTCTGGATGGTCCGCAGCACGAACGCGCCCCTGGCCCTGGCTCCATCGAGCAAGATCGACAAGGGGTCCACCGGCGTAGTGTAAGACGCACCCGTATGGACCTGCGAGTCTCGGCAATGGCCCGTAGCCCCGGCGTTCCCGTGGACTGTGAGTCATGACAGCGACTTCACCGACAACGCTGGTCCTCGCGGGGACGGGGAAGACCGGACGCCGCGTCGTGTCCGGGCTCGTAGCGCGTGACCTTCCGGAGGGGGATGTCGCGAAACTCCTCCAGGACGTCCTCGTCCAGGAAGAACGCGTCTCCGTACTCGTCGCGGATCTCCTCCTGGGCCGACTCGACCCGATCCCTCCACTCCTCGTACTGCTCCTCGGACTCGAAGTCGCCGCGCTGCTGGTCCTCGCCGGTCCACATGTAGTCGCCACCGACCGTGGCGTTGAGCCCGATGCCGCCGACCTGCGCGCCGAAGCCACCCCGGAGGTCGAGGCCCTGGGAGTTCCCTTGGCTGGTGGTGACGGAGTAGCCGCCCTCCGGAGTCTCGGTGAGGTTGGTGGATTCGCGGTCCTCCTCCGCGTAGAGCACCACCTTCGTGCGCTGGACGCTCTCGTCCAGCTACCCGCGGACCGTGCAGGAGTTGATGTCCGGCGTGCCGGGCGGTGGGGCCTTCGCCGGGGCGCACTTGCCGCCGACCACGCGGCAGACGGCGGCCTCGAGATCGGTGGGCAGCAGGCGGTATCCCCCGGCGCCGACGAAGATGCCGGTGAGCACGGCGACGGCCACCAGGGTCAGGCCGACGTACTCGAGCATGCCCTGGCCGAGATCGGTGCGCCCAAGATCACGTAAGGTGACGGGCCGGTTGCGCCCTCGCCATGCGCCATACAGTGGCGGGTTGAAACCGGTTCTCACAGGGCCCAGGGGCCCAATCCGGGACGCCCTCTTGTCACGTGATTGACAAACGGGCGTCCCGAATCGCCGGGTCAGTCGCCGGCCTCACACTCCACCCAGGGCACCATCTCCCCGGTCTGCGGATCGCGGTACGTCGCGTCCTCCAGGTCCATCGTCTGAGTGGACGTGGTGTTCTGGTACGCGCCCAGCTCGATGATGAACGAACCGGACAGGTCGGTGCCGTCGGTCTCCCGCGCGCTGTCGTAGTGCTGCTCGGTGACGACCGTGTCCGGCCGGTCGTACATCGGGGCGATGTCCACCGCCGCGTTGAGCCGCTCCTCGAAGTCGCCGTGGATGTAGTCGTCCATGACGTCGGCGTCACCCGGCTCCAGCGGGATCGTGGTGGTGGTCACGACCACGTCGCCGTCGGAGAGCTCCTTGCCGGCGAAGCCGCCCGCGCCCTGCTCGTTGTCGGACTCGGTGCGGCCGGAGGAGCCGGGCGACTGGCGGCCGCCCGGCTCGATGGTGTAGCCGACGCCGATCCCGCCCTCGATGTGGTACTGGGTGGTCCGGGTGACGACGAGCTCGGTCGGGTTCCCGTCGGCGTCGTACTTGACCTCCATGACGTTCTCCGACTGCCACTTGGGCGCCACGCTCGCCTCCGGCCCCAGGCCCTGGAGGTCGACGGAGACGCCCAGCGAGAGGGCGAACTCGTCGCTGATCACGCGGTACTCGCTGGTCGTCCGGTTGCCCTCGGCGTCGTAGTGCTCACCGGTGCCGATCAGGTGCGACTCGCTGTACCCGGCGCCGACGCCCAGCTCGGCCTCGAGGCCCTTGACGCCGGTGGAGCCCTCGTCGAAGCCGACCGACGCCTCCGCATCGATGCCGACCGTGTCGCCGTCGGCGTGCATCCGGGAGTAGGGCAGCCCCATGTCCGCGGCGACCTGCCGAGGCACGTCCTGGAACTCCTCCCACTCCTCGTCGGACATGTCGAAGATGTCGCCGCCCGCGTCCTCCAGGAAGTCCTGGTAGGCGTTGTCCACCGCCTCCTGGAACTCCGCCTGCTGCTCGTCGCTCTCGAACTGCACCTGGGTCTGGTCCTGCCCGGTCCACAGGTAGCCGCCGCCGATGCTGGCGCCGATGCCGATGCCGTTGACCTTGACGCCGACGCCCAGCCGTACGTCGAAGCCGGAGGCGTCGGAGTCGCCCTCGGTCACCGAGATGTTGCCGTCGGGGCCCTCGGCGACGTTGACGCTGTCCTTGTCCTCGTCGGACCAGATGAGGACCTTCGTGCGCTCGACGTGTTCCTCGAGGTCGGCCCGGACGGTGCAGGAGTTCACGTCCGGCGTGCCGGGGATCTCGGCCGCGGACACCGGGCAGTCGCCGCTGACGACGCGGCAGATCGCGTACTCCAGCCGGGGCGGCAGCAGGTGGTAGGCGCCGGACGTGACGAAGATCCCGGTGATCACGGCGACCGCCACGAGGGTCAGGCCGACGTACTCGATCATGCCCTGGCCGCTGTCGCCGCTGAAGACCAGGTCTCCCCGGACCCCGGACGCCCGGCGGCGGCCGCCGGTCAGCGCGCGCAGGCCCGCCGCGACGAGTCCGCCGAGCAGGCCGCCCGCCACCAGCGCCGCCCACTCCAGCGCCCCCACGGTGCGCAGCGCCGCGAGACCGCTCACCGGCAGCGCGAGCAGGGTGCCGGCGCCCAGCACCACCGGCAGCGTGAGGGCTCCGGTCAGCGCCCACCACGGAGACCGACTCCTGGGCAGCGCGACCACGCCGAGCAGGCCGCCGATGGCCGCGCCCACCCCCGCCGCCAGCGGCGACCACGTGGTCACCGCGTTGAGGCGGGCGAGGACGTCATCGGTGATGCCGCCCACCGGCCCGGCCAGGTCGGCGGGGACCAGCATCTCGATGAGCGTCAGCCGTACGGCCAGCAGGGCGATCAGCCCGGTGGCGCCGGCCAGCAGCGGCACGGCCAGCAGCGGGAACCGGGCGGTGGCCCGGCCGGTCAGCACGCCAAGCACGACGGCGACCTCGAGCACACCGATGCCGGCCAGCCAGCGCGCGAGCGACCCCTCGCCCTCCATCAGCGGCGCCATCAGCACGATCGGGGTGAGCAGCCCGAGGGTCACGCCCGCCGTGAGGCAGGCGGGGCGGGCCTCGTCGAGCGTCCCCCGCGTCCACAGGCCGGTCTCGGTCTCCCACCCGGGACGGCCCACCGGCGGGGTGCCGAACCAGGCCGCGGCCGCCGCCGCGAGCAGCCAGACGGCGACGCCGTACGGGGCCGTGGTGGCGGCGAACCCGCCGTCGGCGGCCAGCAGCGCGTCCTGCCCGCCGCTGCCCACGGGGCTGCGCAGCAGGATCAGTCCGAGGGCCGCTCCGAGCGCCGCGAGCAGGCCGGCGGCGTAGGGCTTCGTACGCAGGTCCATCATCCGCCGTCCTCGGTCACGCGGATCGTCGAGATCACCGCGTCGATCTGCGGCCGCGCCGCGTCGTACGCCGCCGCCGGGTAGACGAGGCGGATGTCCGCGATCTCCTGGCGGCTCACCCGTATGTACACGTCCACCTGCCGGATCGGCAGCGTGGCCTGGCCCGCCGACGCCGTGTACGCCTGGCGGAGCACGTACGCCTCGCGCCCGCCGGCCTCGATCCGCTTCCGCTCCAGCACCTGGCCGTCGCGCTGCGTCTTGGCCACGCCCGCGTAGTGGTCCACCAGGGACGTGACCGACTGCTGCTCGCGCTCCACGATCGCCGCGAACGTGCCCTGCGGCAGTCCGCCGGGGGTCCGCGGCCCGGCGACCTCGAAGTCCGCGCCGGGGATCAGCCGCCGGTTCTTGGGCGGGGCCTTCCAGCCCTCGGGATAACCGGCCCGCAGGCCGTCGTCCGTGTAGACGGCCATGCCGTCCGGGACCTCGCCACCGCCGGCGTCGCCGGAGCCGAACACGTCACCCACGCCGCAGCCGGCGGCCGACGCCGCGATGGCCAGCGCGACCGGCGCCGTACGGGCCGCCCGTCTGAGGCGCGCGCCCGTCACGGTCCGTTCAAGATCACGTGTGGTGATCGGCTGGTTCCATTTCGCCATGAGGCGACACTGGCGTGCCGGGCCGCGTTCTCCCAGGGCCCAGGGACCCAATCAGGCCGCGCCCGCTTGTCCCCTAGAGGACAACGGCCTGAAAACTTCCGGTACGGAAGTGGACCGGAAGAACCCCGGCCGGGGTGCCGGGGCCTGAGTCAGGCGATCGACCAGGCGATGCCGTCGAGGATGTCGTGCTCGCTGACGAGCACCTCGGGCATGCCGAGCCGCCGGGTGACCCGGTCCAGGATGAGCGAGCCCGCGCCGATCACGTCCACCCGGCCCGGGTGCATGACCGGGATCTCCGCGCGCTCCGCGTGCGTGGCGGCCAGCAGCTCGCCGGTCACCCGGTGCACGTCGGCGGCGGCGATGCGGGAGTGGTGCAGGGTGTCGGAGTCGTACGCGGGCAGGTTCAGCGCGATGCCGGAGACCGTGGTCACGGTGCCGGCCAGCCCGACCAGGCTGCGCGCCTCGGCCAGCGGCACCGTCTCCGCGGCCAGCCGGATCGCGGCGTCGATGTCCGCGGTGGCGGCCGCGATCTGCTCGCGCGTGGGCGGGTCGGCGGTGAAGTGGCGCTCGGTGAGCCGTACGCAGCCGATGTCCACGGACCGGGCCGCGGCCACCCCCGCGGCGCCCAGCACGAACTCCGTCGAGCCGCCGCCGATGTCCACGACCAGGTACGGCGTGGGCTCCGTGGTCAGCTCCCGGGTCGCGCCGGTGAAGGAGAGTTCCGCCTCCTCGTCCCCGGTGATCACCTCGGGGTCGACGCCGAGGATGGACCTGACGCCGGCCACGAACTCCGCGCGGTTGGCGGCGTCGCGGGTGGCGCTGGTGGCGACCATCCGTACGGCCGTGGCGCCGCGGGCGTCGATCGCCTTCACGTACGTGCGCAGCGCGGTGAAAGTGCGTTCCAGCGCCTCGGGGGCGAGCCGGCCGGTCCGGTCCACGCCCTGACCGAGCCGGACGATCTCCATCCGGCGCTCCAGGTCGGTGAGCCGCCCCGTCTCCGGGTCGGTGTCGGCCACCAGCAGCCGGATCGAGTTCGTACCGCAGTCGATCGCGGCGACGCGGGTCACGGGGCCTCCTCTTCGACGTGGGTGCCGGCGACGGTCACGCACGGGCCGTTCGCCCACCAGGGTTCGAGCCGATCCAGCGTCTCGCGGCCCAGGGGATTGTCGCCGGGCCGGGCCAGCTCGTGGGCCGCGAGCGCGTGCAGGCACTTCACCCGCTCCGGCATGCCTCCGGCGCTCTGCGTGCCCGGGGGCAGGGGTTCCATCCCGTGCCGTCGTGCCGCGACGTCGCGGCGGCGCAGGTAGGCGTCGTGTGCGGCGGCGTACGCGCGGGTGAGCTCGGGGTCGTCGGCGAGCCGGGTGGCCATCTCCTTCATCACGCCCTCGGCCTCCAGCCGGCCGATCGCCGAGGCCGCGCGCGGGCAGGTCAGGTAGTAGAGGGTGGGGAACGGGGTGCCGTCCTCCAGCCGGGGGGCGGTCTCCACCACGTCGGGCAGGCCGCACGGGCAGCGGTGCGCCACCTCGGCCCTGCCCCGTACCGGCCGCCCCAGCTCGGCTTCCACCGCGGCGACGTCGCTCGCCTCCATCACCGGCCCACCCGGCGGTCGTGCGGAGCGCCGCCCCACGCACGGTCTCCGACGAGGCCCTTCCCGCTGAACGGGGAGCGGCGGCGGGTCATGGGGTTTCCTTCGGGGTCGGCGAGGGCGAGCGGCCGGAGCCCGGGGAGGCCGTGGCCGAGGGGGACGGGGACGTGGTCGGGAGGCGGGAGGAGGGGCGCAGGCCGAGGCTCTCCCCGCCCGGCCGCGGCTTGGTCCGGTCGGCCGCCTCCACGGAGCGCCAGAGCGTCGCGAACCAGGGGTCGCGGCGCTGCTGCTCGCGCTGCTCGCCGGCCGCCCGGACGCCGCCGTCCACGATCACGTAGCACTTCTCGCCCGGATAGCAGTAGTGCAGCCGGCGGCGCGCCTCACGCTCGATGTACTTCGGGTCCTGCAGCTCGCGCTTGCGCCGTTCCAGCTTTTCCACCCGCTTGCGCAGCTGGTCCTCCTCCGCCTGCAGCGCCGCGATCTGCCGCCGCTGCGCGATGTACTCCCGCAGCGGATAGGCGAGGCTCAGCGCTATCGCGCAGACCACGATGGCGAGGATCGCGGCCCGGCTGGTCAGCGCTGGGCGCCTGAAGGACGGGCCGGGCTCGGCCTCCCGCTCCTTGCGGCCACGCGCGGCGGTGCGCTTGGGGCGCGCGGCGGCGTCCCGGCCCCCGCCGGAGCGGGTGCCGGGCTCGTCCGGCCGGCGCGGTGCCATCGCCGGCTCAGGACTCCGTACCGGACTGCTGGGCGTTGAACCGCGGGAACGCCGAGGCGCCGGCGTAGCTCGCCGCGTCGTCCAGCCGCTCCTCGATGCGCAGCAGCCGGTTGTACTTGGCCACGCGCTCGCTCCGCGCAGGGGCGCCGGTCTTGATCTGGCCGCAGTTCGTCGCGACGGCGAGGTCGGCGATCGTCGTGTCCTCGGTCTCGCCGGAGCGGTGGCTCATCATGCAGGCGAACCCGTTGCGCTGCGCCAGCGCCACCGCGTCCAGCGTCTCGGTGAGCGTGCCGATCTGGTTCACCTTCACCAGCAGCGCGTTGGCCGCGCCCTCCTCGATGCCGCGGGTCAGCCGCTCGGGGTTGGTCACGAACAGGTCGTCGCCCATGAGCTGGACGCGTTCGCCGAGGGTGTCGGTGACGAGCCGCCAGCCCGCCCAGTCCTCCTCGTCCAGCGGGTCCTCGACGGAGACCAGCGGGTACGCACCGACGAGGTCGGTGTAGTACGCCACCATCTCCTCCGCCGACCGCGGCTTGCCCTCCAGCTTGTACGCGCCGTTGTCGTGGAACTCGCTGGCCGCCACGTCCAGCGCCAGGGCGATGTCGCGGCCCGGCTCGTACCCGGCCTGGCGGATCGCCTCCATGATCAGGTCGAGCGCGGCGCGGTTGCTGTCCAGGTTCGGGGCGAAGCCGCCCTCGTCGCCCACGCCGGTGCCCAGGCCGTGCGACTTCAACACGGACTTGAGCGCGTGGTACGTCTCCGCGCCCCAGCGCATCGCCTCGGAGAAGGTCTCCGCGCCGATCGGGGCGATCATGAACTCCTGGATGTCCACGTTGGTGTCGGCGTGCGCGCCACCGTTCAGGATGTTCAGCATCGGGACCGGCAGGACGTGCGCGTTCGGACCGCCCACATACCGGAACAGCGGGAGCTCGGCGGACTCCGCCGCCGCCTTGGCCACGGCCAGCGACACGCCGAGGATGGCGTTGGCGCCGAGGCGGGACTTGTCCGGCGTGCCGTCCAGGTCGATCAGCGCCTGGTCGATCAGCCGCTGCTCGTCGGCGTCGTAACCGAGGAGCTCGGGGCCGATCTCGTCGAGCAGCCCGAGGATGGCCTTCTCCACCCCCTTGCCGCCGTAGCGCTCGCCGCCGTCGCGGAGCTCGACGGCCTCGAACCGGCCGGTGGACGCGCCGCTCGGCACGGCGGCGCGGGCCTGGACACCGTCGTCCAGCTCCACCTCGACCTCGACGGTGGGGTTGCCGCGGGAGTCGAGGATCTCCCGGGCGTATACGGCGTCGATCGACGACACGAAACGCACTCCTTGCTTATCGACCGCGCCGGCCCTCTAAGAGGGCCGGTGCTCGGGCCACGGATGGGCTCGGGAGGAGCCTAACGCTCCAGCCCGCACCGCCATCGGCGCACCGCCGTGATGCGGTGAGATCGGGGGCTCTACCCCCGCTTGCCCCGGGTTCACGAGGTACGTCCGGGCGTGCCGTCGCCCCGCCGGCGTGGTCGGCCTGCGGCCGGTGGCTCGGGGCCGGCGGGTCAGATGCGGGAGTGCCAGTCCTCCGCGGAGAGCGCGCGTGGGTCGCCGCCCTCGGCGCGGACCGCCTCCTCCACCGCGCGGATCCGTTCCCGGAACCGGCGCGCGGCCTCCCGCAGGTCCATCTCCGGGTCGGCGCCGGCCTGCCGCTCCCGCGCCACCGCGCCGAACAGCTCGCCGCCCGGCCCGCCGTCGTCCCCGGTCAGCTCCTCCGGCACGCCGTTGCGCACGGCCCGCTTCTGCAGCGCGTACGCCAGCAGGACCGCGGGCTGGGCGAACGGCACCCCGCCGAGCATCGAGTCGTCGGTGCCGCCGTTCTTCTCCGCGCGCTCCGCCGCCTTGATCGTCTCCCAGTTGGCGCGGACGTCGTCGGTGCCCGCCACGTCGACGCCGGCGAACACGTGCGGGTGCCGGCGGACCAGCTTGTCCACGATGCCGGCCGCAACGTCGTCGATCGTGAAGCCGCCGCCGTCGGTGCGCTCCTCCGCGACGCGGGAGTGGAAGGCCACCTGGAGCAGCACGTCGCCGAGCTCCTCGCGCAGCGCCGCCGCGTCGCCGGACTCGATCGCCTCGACGGTCTCGTACGCCTCCTCGATGAGGTACTTGGCCAGCGACGCGTGGGTCTGCTCGCGGTCCCACGGGCAGTGCCGGCGCAGCGCGTCCATCGTCGCCACCAGGTCGAGCAGCCGGGCGCCGGGCAGATCGTACGAGCCGTGCAGCACCTCGATCTCCGGAGGATCGGCGGCGTCCATGGCGGGGCCGGTGGTGAGCATGCCGACCTCGCGCAGCACCGCCTCGTCGCCCTCCGGCGCGCCGAGCCAGAGCACGGTGCCCGTGGCGGATCCGGTCAGCTCCAGCAGCACCCGCGCCACCTGGGCGGGCGGGCCGTCGATCACCTCGGGCTCCACCCCGGCCTCGCGCAGGTACGGCAGCTGAGGGTGTTCCGCCGAGCCCGTACGGACCGCCGCGGCGGCGCGCAGCTCGCGCCAGGCCGGCCAGGTCAGCAGCCCGGGCGCCACCCGGTGGGTGGTGGCGAGCAGCAGCAGCCTGCCGGACACGCGGACTCCTCGATCAGCCGGCCCGCGAGAGCCGGTCGTCGGTCTCCACCAGCCGCAGGCTGGACGGCTGGAAGTCGCCGTACCTCGGGTCGGCGGTGACGCCGATGTCCTCCGCGATCGGCCGCAGCAACGCCGTCAGCCGCTGCCACCGCTTCTGCAGCTCGGCGTCGAGCTCCTCCTGCGACCTGACCTGCGGCATCGGACCGAGGAACTTGTCCGAGATAAGCGAGAAGCGGACATAGGCCTGCGTCTCCGACGGGGGCAGCGGCGTGACCAGCACGTCCCTCGGCAGTGTGGACCGGTTCTTCTGCATGTACGCGTCGGTCTCGCTCCGCGAGATCGTCACGCCTCTCCGCTCCGCCAGCGTGTCGGCGAGCCGGAAGAGGATCAGCTGGTTGAGCATGTCCCGAGGCAGGCGCAGGTCCGGCACCTCGTTCGGCCGCTGCACGCGCATCGCGGCGATCTGATCGAGCTGCCCCTCGAGCTCCGTGCCCTTGATCGCCTCATGCCACTGGGCGACCCGCTTGTCCAGCTCCGCCGTGGTGATGCGGTCGTCACCGACGATCGCGGCGGCCCCGGCCTTCACCGGGCCACAGGCCACGAGCGCGGCGCCGGCGGCGAGCGCCACCACCGCCGTCGTCACCCGGCGACGGGCACCCTTGCCCAGTGCGCTACCGAACACGAGGTCGTCCCTTCTCCATCAACGTCGGGCCCAGTCTGCCGCACACCTCCGACAGAAACGAACTCAGGCCCGATCTCGGACGGCCTGCCTCCGTATTGATTGTCGTAAGAAGTGGAGACTGCCGGAGAAGAGCCTGTGGTTCTTCACCCAGATCCTGGGGCTCACCGAGAACGGGCGCGACGGCGACTCGGTGTACCTGCGGACGTGGGACGACTACGAGCACCACAGCCTCAAGCTGACCGCCCACTCCACCTCCGGGATCCGCCGGACCGCGCTGCGGGCCGCGAGCCAGGAGGCGCTCGAACGCCGGGTCAAGGCGATCGAGGCGGCCGGGCTCGGCGTCGGCTGGGCCGACGGGGACGCGGGGATCGGGCCCACGTACCGGTTCACCGATCCCGACGGGCACGACTTCGAGCTCTACTGGGAGAGCGAGTGGTACGACCCGCCGGAGCATCTGCGGCCGTCGCTGAAGAACCAGGCGCAGGCGTACCCGGGCCGCGGCGTCAGCGTACGGCGCCTGGACCACGTCAACTTCCTCGCCGCCGCGACCGAGCCGAACGGTGACTTCGTCCGGGACGTCCTCGGCGGCCGGGTCACCGAGCAGATCCGCCTCGACTCCGGCAAGATCAGCGCGCAGTGGCTGCACTTCGCGACGAAGTCCTACGACCTCGTCTACACCGAGGACTGGACCGGCCGGAACGGCCGCCTGCACCACATCGCGTTCGCCCCCGACACCCGCGAGGACATCCTCCGCGCCGCCGACATCTGCCTCGACAACGGCGTGTTCATCGAGACCGGCCCGCACAAGCACGCCATCCAGCAGACGTTCTTCCTGTACGTCTACGAGCCCGGCGGCAACCGCATCGAACTCTGCAACCCCGTCGCCCGCCTCATCCTCGCCCCCGACTGGCGCCCCATCACCTGGACCGAGGCCGAACGCGCCAAAGGCCAAGCCTGGGGCCTCAAAACCATCGACTCCTTCCACACCCACGGCACCCCATCCGCAGACTGACCGCTCCTGGGCCCTGTCAGTCGGCGAGCCACTGATCGGCGAGCACGCGCGCCTCGTCGAGGAAAGCGTCGAGCTCGGCATCCGGGAGTTGTTCATCCATGATCAAGCCGACGAGCAGGATGGTGAAGTGCTCACCGCGCACCCGCGGGCCGATGTCGTCGATCTCCTCGTCGGTGAACGTCGCCAGCAGCAGGCGCTCCGCCGTACGGGGGTCCAGCTCCTCGGTGAGCCCGTGGCGTGCGCGCAAATTACCGACGAAGGTCACGACATCGGCGGGTGTCCCTGTCTTACTGAATCGGCGGTCGGCGGCCGTGAAGAACGCGGCCGAGAGCAGCGCGCCACGAGCCTGACGGCCGGTGCGGTCGAGGGTCTCGCCGGTCCGGGTGTACTCGGCTGTGTCTCCGGTGAGCAAGGCCCGGATCGACGCCACGACATCGGGGGTAACCCTCATTTCTGATTGCTCCCTCTGAGCCTGTCGACCCGGCGTGTGAGTTCCGCCGCGACTATACCCAGCGTTAGAAGAGCGGAGGCCACGCTTCCCGCATCCACGTCACTGAGGTGTGGATTGCTCATCACCGGTCCACGGTCAGGCCTTGTCTGCGTGTGGGCCTGGCCGTCTGGACGCGGGCCGAACATCTTGTCAACAGCATTGACGATCTTCGCAGAGGCGTCGGAGACCTCGTCGTAGCTCTCGACGACGACCTGCCGGATCTTGTCGGTGCGACGAGTCTTATCCGGATCGGGCTCGGTGAGTTCTTCCCCGTCGGGCAGATCGTCGAGCCGGTCGACGCCCTTGGCCCACTCGGGGGGATCGAGTTCGACCTCGCTCCAGCGGAACCGCTCCACGGGAGCATTGGTGAGGTGCCGGCCCGGTTCGGCGAGACCCCTGGGCCGTTGCTCACGGAGCTCCTGCTCGGGCCGGTCCGTCCCCTCGGGGCGCCGGTTCAGCTCCGGCATCCGCGCGCATCCGATCCCATACCGCGATCACCCGGTCGCCCACTGTCACACCTGGCATTCCAGCTTAGCCCTGCCGATTCCGGGACGGGTCCCGGTTGGGCGGGGGAGACTTGGGGGCATGCGGTGGTGGCGTAGGCGTGAGGGTGGGGGGCGGCCGGCGGGGACGCGGAGTTATGGGGAGTGGCGGTACTACGCGGAGAGTGTCGAGGGCAGTGAGTGTGTGGTGGACCGGAAGGACGGGGGTGCGGTCTACGAGGTGTACTGGGTCAAGAGTGAGGCGGTCGCGCTTGAGTATCTGCGTCGCAGGGACGTCCGCGAGGAGCAGTACTACGTGATCGTGGAGACGCCGGAACGCAACCTGGGGCGCGACATGGTCATGATCTTCGACGAGGCAGATGGCGCCATGCTGGAGATCCCCTCGCGTACGCCGTTGCCGGAGCTGCGGGCGTCGGCGACGCACTGCTCGCGCTGCGGATATCCCATTCTTCCCTGCACGCTCGTGGGCCCGGGGTGTACGGATCCGGACTGCGGGCACGCGATGCACGTCAACGACTTCGCGCAGAGCACCTTCGAGGTGATCGTCGGGGGATTCGGATACCGCTGCATCTCCTGTGACAGCGCCGCCTGCCGGGCGTGTTACGAGGCCACGGGCGAGAAGGTCTCGTCCACCGCGGCCTTCCGGCCCGCCGCGAATCCCGATCTGCCGCACCCGGGCGGCGACGTTCGCGTCTTCCTCTGCTGGGCCTGCGACAGCCCGGTCACCGCGTTCAGCGAGTGATCAGGCGCCGAACGCATAGCGGACGAAGAGCCCCGAGTCCCTCACCTTCGGGATGAGCGACGCCAGCTTGGCGAAGAGCCGCCACCCCGCGAACAGCTGCGGCGTCTCCGCGACCAGCGCCAGCCCGCTCACCGAGTCCGTGCACCGCAGCGCGGGATTGACCCGTACGAGGTCGTCGGGCGCGTCGATCGCCCAGTAAATGGTAGTTCGGCCGCTCAGGAAAGATCTTCCGTCGCACCTCGACGACGCCGGGGTAGTCGACGTCGTCCAGGTCACCCCGGGTCCTGGGTCGACCCGCCAGACCCGTGGGTCCAGTCCCGCGCCGAGATGCAGCACGACCGCCCGCTCGTGCCGGGCCAGAAACTCCGACGCCCAGTCGTCGAAGTGCTTCGCGCGGCTGCTCACGGCGATCGGGATGTTCCTCGGGTTGAGCTTCAGCCGGGCCCAGTCGTAGTCGACCTTGTCGTACGCCTCCGCCGCGACCGCGTCGCCCAGGATCGGATCCGTGCCCCGCGCGTCGTGCGCCAGCCCGTACAGCATGATCAGCGACGTCCCCATCGCCTCGTCCAACCGCACCTTGACGTCTGCCATGTCCGCACCTACTCCGTTCGGCCGGCCGCGGCGGCGGTCCGGGCCCGCGTGCCGGGCGATGGTTCGGGGATGGAGTCCGTGAGCTCGGCCGCCCACTGCCGGCCGAGCTCGGCGAGTTCCGCCGCCGCGGCCCGCAGCGTGGCGGGGGACGGCTCGTCCGCGGGCTCGAAGGCCCGGCGCACGGTGGTGGCCAGGGCGTCCGCACGGGCCTGAAGATCCAGCTCCGCGCCCGGCATCCCACCGGCCGCCGGCATCGCGCCCTCGAGCAGGTACGCGCCGAGTACCACGGCGGAGACGCGGTGCAGCACCGCCGGATCCGCCTCCGGGTCGTCGGCCAGCAGCCCGTGCCGGTGCAGCAGGGCCATATACCGCACCATCGTCTCGACCTTGCCGGCGGCGAAGCGCGCCCCGGTCTCACCCGCCAGGACCTCGCCGAGCACGGCTTGGTCGGCGGTGGCCAGCGCCTTGGCCAGCGGTCTGCGCATGGTCATCAGAAACGTCCGGCGCAGGTGGCGGTGGAGCCTGACCTCCGCCGGGTCGGCGGCCAGCGCGGCGCTGTGCTCGACGGCCATCCGGGCGCTGTCGCGGGCGATCACGGCTCCGAACAGCTCCCGCTTGCTCGGCCGGTAGAGGTAGACCGTGCCCTTGCCGACCTGGGCCTGGGCCGCGACCTCGTCGATGGTGACCTTGCGATAGCCGTAGGAGATCAGCAGTGCCTCCGCGGCGTCGAGGATGCGCCGCCGCTTGTCCTGCTCCACGGTCACCACCATTCGGAACGACTGACTGACCGAATTGGTACTTCAGTCAGTCTGGTCACGACGGAGGCCGGCGTCAAGGCGCGCCCGGCCCCGACGCCGGCTCACTTCGCGGCGGTCGTCTCCATGGAGTCGAGGAACATGGCCTGGACCAGGTCGTTCGCCCACGTGAGGAGCGGGAGGTCGCGGAGCGGCTTACCGCCCAGCGTGGCCGTCTTGGGGGTCGGCACCAGGAGGGTGTCGACCTGGGGCTTGTAGACGGCCTTGGGGTAGAGGCGGTTGAGCCGTACGGTCTGCGACTCGCGCAGCCGCACCGGCGCGAACCGGACGTGCTGCCCCTGCAGCGTGACGTCGGTGAGCCCGGCACGCCGCGCCCGCGTACGGAACCGCGCCACCTCCAGCAGGTTGGCGACCGGCTCGGGCAGCGGCCCGTACCGGTCCTCCAGCTCCTCCCGTACGGCGGCGATCTCGTCGTCGTCCTGCACGCCCGCGATGCTCCGGTACGCCTCCAGCCGCAGCCGCTCCCCCGGCGCGTAGTCGTGCGGGATGTGCGCGTTGACCGGGAGCTCCACCTTCGTATCCGGCGTCTCCGCCGGCCCGTCGCCCTTCAGCTCGCGGACCGCCTCGCCAACCATCCGGACATACAGGTCGAAGCCGACACCGGCGATCGTCCCGGACTGCTCCGCGCCGAGGATGTTACCCGCGCCGCGGATCTCCAGGTCCTTCATGGCCACGTACATGCCGGCGCCCATCTCGGTGTGCTGCGCGATCGTGGACAGCCGCTCGTACGCGGTCTCGGTCATGGTCCGCTCGGGCGAGTACAGGAAGTACGCGTACGCGCGCTCCCGCCCGCGCCCGACCCGGCCACGCAGCTGGTGCAGCTGGGACAGCCCGTACATGTCCGCCCGGTCCACGATCAGCGTGTTCGCGTTCGGCACGTCCAGCCCGGACTCCACGATCGTGGTGCACACGAGCACGTCGAAGTTCTTCTCCCAGAAGTCGACCATGACCCGCTCGAGCTGGTGCTCGTTCATCTGGCCGTGCGCGGCGGCGACCCGCGCCTCCGGCACCAGCTCGGACAGCCGCGTCGCCACCTTCTGGATCGAGGCGACCCGGTTGTGCACGAAGAACACCTGGCCCTCGCGCATCAGCTCGCGCCGGATGGCCGCGGCGATCTGCTTCTCGTCGTACGGCCCCACGAACGTCAGCACCGGATGCCGCTCCTCCGGCGGGGTGAGGATCGTGGTCATCTCCCGGATGCCGGTGATCCCCATCTCCAGCGTGCGCGGGATCGGCGTGGCCGACATGGACAGCACGTCCACCTGCGTCCGCATCCGCTTGAGGAACTCCTTGTGCTCCACCCCGAAGCGCTGCTCCTCGTCCACGATCACCAGGCCGAGCCGCTTGAACCGGGTGGCCGGGGAGAGCAGCCGGTGCGTGCCGATCACCACGTCCACCGCGCCGTCGGCGAGCCCGCGCAGCGTCACCTCCACCTCCTTGTCGGTCTGGAAGCGGGACAGCGCCTTCACCACGATCGGGAACGAGGCGTACCGCTCAGAGAAGGTGGACATGTGCTGCTGGACCAGCAGGGTGGTCGGCACGAGCACCGCGGCCTGCTTGCCGTCCTGCACGGCCTTGAACGCCGCGCGCACCGCCACCTCGGTCTTCCCATAGCCCACGTCACCGCAGATGAGCCGGTCCATCGGGATCGGCTTGCGCATGTCGGCCTTGACGTCCTCGATGGCGGCGAGCTGGTCGGGCGTCTCCACGTACGGGAAGGCGTCCTCCAGCTCCCGCTGCCACGGCGTGTCGGGGCCGAACGCGTACCCCGGCGAGGCCTGGCGGGCGGAGTAGAGCCGGATCAGCTCGCCGGCGATCTCCTTGACCGCCTTGCGCGCCCGGCTCTTGGTCTTCGCCCAGTCGGCGCCGCCCATCCGGGACAGCGTCGGCATCTCGCCGCCCACGTACCGGGTGACCTGGTCGAGCTGGTCGGTAGGGACGTAGAGCCGGTCGCCGGGCTGGCCGCGCTTGCTCGGCGCGTACTCGATCACCACGTACTCGCGGGTGGCGCCCTGCACGGTGCGCTGGATCATCTCCACGTACCGGCCCACACCGTGCTGCTCGTGCACGACGTGGTCGCCGGCCTTGAGCTGCAGCGGGTCGATGGTGTTGCGGCGCTTGCTCGGCATCCGCCGCGCGTCCTTGGTCGACGACCGCTGGCCGACCAGGTCGGACTCGGTGAGCAGCACCGTGCGCACCGCCGGCCAGACGAAGCCGTGCTCGATCTGCGCGCAGGTCACGTGCGCGAGCGCCGGCTCCGGCGGCTCGGGCAGGTCATCGGCGAGGCGGGCGCCGAGCCCGTCCCCGCGCAGCACCTCCACGATGCGCTCGGCCGGGCCGTGCCCCTCGGTGACCAGCACCACGCGCCAGTTCTCGTGCAGCCAGCCCTTGATGTCGCCGAGCGCGCGCACCGTGTCGCCGCGGTACGCCTCCGCGGCGTGCGCGCCGACCACCACGGCCGCGCCGTCCTCGTCGTCGAGCTCGTCGCCCGGCTGGAACGGGGTGATCGACCACCACGGGATGCCCAGCCCGGCCGCGTCGGAGCGGATCTCCGCGATGGACTTGTACGCCGCCGCGCCGAGGTCGATCGGGGCCGCGCCGCCGGCCGCCGCGCTGATCCAGGAGGCCTGCAGGAACTCCTGGCTGGTCTCGACCAGCTCGGCCGCCCGGGTACGGATCCGCTCAGGATCGCAGGCGACCATGTGCGCGCCGGCCGGCAGGTGGTCGAACAGCAGCTCCATGCGCTCCGCGAGCACCGGGGCGAAGGCCTCCATGCCCTCGACCGCCACCCCCTCGGCCATCTGCCCGAGCACGTCGGCGAGCTGCGGATACTGCTCGGCGAGCTTGCCCGCGCGGTCCCGTACGGTCTCGGTGAGCAGCAGCTCGCGGCAGGGCGGCGCGTACAGCCCGTCCTCGGCGACCTCCAGGCTGCGCTGGTCGGCGACCTTGAAATACCGGATGTCCTCCACCGTGTCGCCCCAGAACTCCAGCCGCAGCGGGTGCTCCTCCGTGGGCGGGAAGACGTCCACGATGCCGCCGCGAACCGCCAGGTCGCCGCGGTGTTCGACGAGGTCGGCACGGCCGTAGCCGGCCTCCACCAGACGGGCGACCAGGTCCTCGGGGTCGAGGTCGTCGCCGGCCCGGACGCGGACCGGCCGCAGGTCGCCGAGCCCGGCCACGATCGGCTGCAGCACGCTGCGCACCGGCGCCACCACCACGCGCAGCGGCGCGGTCAACGGGTCGGTTGGGTCGGGGTGGGCGAGCCGGCGCAGCACCGCCAGCCGCTGCCCGACCGTGTCGGAGCGTGGGGAGAGCCGCTCGTGCGGCAGCGTCTCCCAGGCGGGGAACAGCGCCACCGACTCCGGGGAGAGCACCGCGCCGAGCGCGGCCACCAGGTCCTCGGCCTCGCGGCCCGTCGCGGTGACCGCGAGCACCGGCCGGCCGGCGCCGCGCGGGCCGGGCGCGGCGAGCGCGCCGACCAGGAACGGCCGCAGGCCGGGCGGGCCGACGAAGTCGGCATGGGTGACGGGCACGGCGGACGGCGCGGCGTCCCCGGTGCCGCGGGCCAGGTCGAGGGCGCCGGAGAGCGCGGGGTCGTCGATGAGGACGTCGAGAAGACCGGTGAGACTCATGTCCCCTACTTCGGAGCAGCACGAAAACCCCGAGTCCGGCCGGACAGGGGGTCAAGGCCTACAACCCTACGACCCACCACCGACATTCCACGCCGCGCTACCCACCCTCAACGGACGGCACCAGCGCCACCCCGGACGCCACCCCCGACCCCACAATTGGGTCAGAGGACCCGGGCGAAGTGGTGTTCGGGTTTGCGGAGGACGAAGGCGATCTCGTCGTGACCGACGGCCCGCGCGCCACGCCGGGTCCGCGCCACCAGCCACGAGGCCAGCTCCAGCCTCCGGGTGGGGACGGTGGCCCGCGCCGACCGCTCCTCGGCGACCACCAGTCCGCGCATCACGCAGTACCCGTGCACGCCCTCGCGGGAGGCCACGGCCTCGTACACGGCGCGCGGCGGGTGCACCTCGCCCGGGCGCAGCCCGCGCCGCAGCACCGTGGGCAGGGTGCGGTCGAGGATGCCGAACACGCAGTCCCGGTCGTACATGCGCAACAGCAGCAGCCCACCCGGCCGCACCGCGGCGACCAGCCGGTCCAGCACGAGCTCCGCGTGCTCGATGCGTTCCAGCAGGTGGGAGCTGTGCACGAGGTCGAAGGTACGGGGCGGCAGCGGCGCGGTGCGCAGGTCGCCGAGCGCCCAGGAGTCGAGGTCGGCGCGCTCTTCGGCGTGCCGCCGGTACGGCTCCTCGTCGACGTCGATCCCCACCACGTGCAGCGCCGCCCGCCCGCGCTGGGACACCCCTTCAACCGGCAGCCCGCCGCGGCCGCAGCCCGCGTCGAGCACCTCGATCGTGCGGTCCGGGTGATCGTCGACGTACTGCCGGAATCGGCGCTGGAACAGCTCGTCGATCACGTTCGGCACGCCTGCGGTACGCAACTCGGTCACGAATCCGCAGCGTAGTCATCTGATCGCGTACTGTCGCGCACTCGCGCGGAAAACACCCAAGAGATGCCCATGACCTGCGGGTCCGGGCGACACGGCAGGACCGCGGCACCGGGGTCAGTCTCGCGCGGGGACCCAGCCGCCCTCGGTCAGCCGCTCCAGCACCCGCGCCACCGCCTCCTCCGCCGTGAGCTCGGAGGTGTCGACCACGAGGTCGGCGTCGGCCGGCACCTCGTACGGCGACGAGATGCCGGTGAAGTCCGGGATCTGGCCGACCCGCGCCTTGGCGTACAGCCCCTTGCGGTCCCGCCGCTCGCACACCTCCAGCGGCGTCGCCACGTGCACCAGCACGAAGTCGCCGGCCGCCGCCACCATCGCGCGCACCTCGTCGCGGGTGGCCGCGTACGGGGCGATGGGCGCGCAGATCGCCACCCCACCATGCCGGGTGATCTCCGCCGCCACGTACCCGATGCGCCGGATGTTGAGGTCCCGGTCGGCGCGGGAGAAGGTCAGCCCGGCGGAGAGCAGCGAGCGCACCACGTCCCCGTCCAGCAGCGTCACCGTGCGCCCGGCGTCGGTGATCGCCTCGGCGAGCCCGCGCGCCAGCGTCGACTTCCCCGAGCCGGACAGACCGGTGAAGAACACGGTCAGCCCCCGCTCCGAGCGCGGCGGCCGGTCGGCGCGCAGCTCGCGCGCCACCGCGGGCGGGGTGAACCAGTCGGGCAGCTCCTGGCCCGCGTCCAGCAGCTCGGCGACCCGTTCCTCCGGCAGCTCCTCGCGGGCGTGGTCGTGCTCGACCCGGTCCGCGGGCCGCCACACCTCCACGGCCGTGTCGTACACCCACGCCGGCGCGGGCACGACCTTCAGCGGCGTCTCCCCGGCGACCTGCTCGGGGGTGCCGGACTCCTCGGTGAGGAGCAGGTGCGTGGCCCCGTACGCGGCCGCGACGTACGCGTCCAGCACGGGGTCGGCGTGCCGCAGTGGCACCGGCACCACCAGCGTGCCGGGCGGCAGCTCGGGGCGGGCGGCGAGCACCGCGCGGGTGGTGAGCTCGGGCCGCGCGCCGGCCACCACGGTCAGCACCAGCACCCGGGCGTCGAGCCGCTCCGCGACGTGCCGGAGCCGGCCCAGCGCGCGCCGGTGCAGCGGCCGCCGGGCGACCAGGGCGAGCACGGGCCCGTCGCCGAGCTCGGCACGGGCCTCCGCCGGGGTCCGGCGCAGCCGCCGGAACGGGCCGTGCGCGGGCGGCTTCAGCGTCCGTACCGGGCCGGCCACGAGCCGCCCGTGCGTGCCGGGACGGCTCTCGGTGACCGTGAGCAGGGCCAGCGGCACGCCCTCGGGGTCGTTGAGCACCAGCCGCGGCGCGCCGTCGGCGTCGTCGGGCAGCTCCAGGGTGATCGGCACCGGCCAGGGGGTGCCGTCGGCCAGCCGCCCCGCCGCCGCCACCGTCGCCGCGTCGGCCGCGCCGAGGAAGCCGATGAGCGGCCGGAAGGCGCCGCCGAGCAGCATCTCCAGGTCGGCGAGGGCCTCCGGCGCGAGGGCACGGCCGGGCAGTTCGCGCAACTCCCCGGGGAGCTCAGAGGTGGCCTGCGTCGTCACGCTCACTCCGATCCTAGGTCCCCACCCATTTGGCTAGAGGCTACGGCCGCGTTGCCGGCACCGCACGTCGGGGCGGCGACACGTGGGGGCGCTCGCGTGCCGATGCAGCACCTTGAGTGGGCGTATGGCTACGGTGAGTGACATGAAGTCCGGCGATTCTTCTCCCCCGCGCCGTGGGACCGTGCCGCGTCCGCGGGGCGGGGAGTGACCGCCCGCGTCGCGGTCGTGATCCTCTCCCACCGAGCCCCCGATCAGCTGCGGCGTCTGGTACGGCGGGTGGGCGAAGGCGGCGCCGCCGTGCCCGTCGTCCACCACGACCCCGGCGGTGAGCCGCTGACCTGCGGCCTTCCCGGCGCATTGCGGGTGCCGGCGCCGGTGCGCTGCGGCTGGGGGCGGCCGTCCATCGTGATCGCGGTACGGCGCTGCCTGGGGTTCGTCCGTGCCGAGCTGCCCGAGGTGCGCTGGACGTTGCTGGTCTCCGGTCAGGACTACCCGTTGCGGCCACTTCCGGACATCGCGGCGGAGCTCGCCGCGTCGCCGTACGACGCCTACCTGCGCCACTTCCCCCTCGGCGACCCGGCCGCGGACGTGCACCCCTGGCAGGCCGTCTGCCGCCGCCGCTACCTGCGGTCCGTACGGATCCCGGGCACCGCGCGCGCCCTGCCGCTGCCGTTCCGCCGGCGCCAGCCGTGGCCGCCCGGGACCACGCTGTACGCGGGCGGCCTGTGGGCGAACCTGAGCACGGCCGCGGTGGCCAAGGTGCTGGACTCGCCGCTCGCCCCGGAGGTGCTCCACTACCTGCGCCGCGCGCCGATCCCGGACGAGGCCGCGGTGCCCACGCTGGCGCTGAACGGCGCCCCGGCGCTGCGCGTCGCCCCGGACAACCGGCGCTACGTCCGGTGGGACCGGGGCTCGTCGCACCCCCGCGTCCTCGGCCCCGCCGACCTCGAGGCGCTGAGCGGCAGCGACGCGTTCTTCGCCCGCAAGCTGGACCTCGCCGCGCACCCCGGCCTGGCCGACCGGATCGACGACCTGGCCTCCCGCCGCAGACCGCGGGCCCGGACACGTCCCGTGACCGATAACGCACCGAAGGCGGCCAAAGGTGTGTAATTTGCCGGATTTCGCGACGATCCTTCAGTAATCGGCACGAACGGTAAACCGCGTGGCGGACTCGCACGTCTTGCCCAAGACGACGGCGGAGTCGGCCGGCGGCCGATAGCCTTTCTACCTGGATAATGAGCCTTCTGTGTCTCGGGGGGCCACGACGATCAACGCGTTCACAAGGCGGTCGCATCGCCGGGGCCGGAAAGGAGCTGGCTAACCGTATGGAGTCACAGCCGTCCGGTGCCATCGAGCTCACCGACTACGCCGTCATGCTGCGGCGCCGCTGGTGGGTCGTCGTGCTGGCCACACTCGCGGGCGGCCTGCTCGCCGCCGTCGCCATGGTCGTGCTGCCGAAGTCGTACGAGTCCAGCGCCTGGGTCCAGGTCAGCCCCGTCAACAGCACCAGCGGCGAGGGCGGGAAGGACGAGGTCAACCTCGACACCCAGGCCCAGCTGGTGAAGTCGGCGACGGTGGGGCAGGCGGCACTCGACGCGATGAAGAGCAACGAGCCCTATGTCGACGCCATCGAGCGGGTGGAGGTCGAGGTGCCTCCCAACAGCCAGGTCCTGACCATCACGTACGGCGACGAGACGCCGCAGCTCGCGCAGCAGGGCGCGCACGCGTTCGCGCAGGCGTACCTGGACAACCGGGCGGCGCAGGCGCGGCAGAAGATCCGCAACGAGATCCAGGCCCTCCAGGCCGAGCTGCGCGAGCGCGGCAAGGAGCTGGACCGCTGGGCCAGCCGGGCCGGCACCGCGACCTCCGGCTCCACCGAGAAGGTGCTCGCCGACACCCAGCTGCAGGTGGTCAAGAACGACATCGCGCAGATCAACGCGAAGCTCAGCCCGCTGAACACGGCGCTCACCAACATCACCCCGGGCGAGATCATCACCGACTCCACACTGCCGGAGTCCGCGAGCAGCCCGATCCCGATCCTGTGGCTGGGCAGCGGCCTGATGATGGGCCTGCTCGCCGGCCTGATGCTCGCCTACGTACGGGACCGCAGCGACAAGTACCTGCGCAGCGCGCGGGACGTCGAGCGGGTGGCCGACCTGCCGGTGCTGCTCAGCCTGCGCGGCAGCCGGAACCAGGGCGAGATCGGCCTGCTCCCCGCGCGCAGCCGGGCCGGCCAGAGCTTCCACGAGCTGTGCCACTCGATCACCGCGACGCTCGGGCACGGCAGCCACGTCATCCTCGTCACCGGCGCCGCCGGCGGCCGCGGCGGCAACGTCGTGGCGGCCAACTTCGCGGCCGGCCTGGCGCGCACCGAGTCGGGCGTGCTGCTGGTCTGTGCCGACCTGCACTCCGACACCACCAGCCGGCTGCTCGACCTGCAGGACGGCCCGGGGCTGTCCGAGGTGCTGCTGGACCGGGCGGAGCTGTCCCGGGTGGAGCAGCGCTCCCCCGAGCTCGCCTCGCTGCGGGTCATCCCGCCCGGCATGGACGGCGAGCTGGCCTCCGACTTCCTGCAGCGCGACGCGATGGCGCAGCTCATCGGCCGTCTCCGGGAGACCGCGAGGTACGTGGTGATCGAGGCGCCGTCCACCTCGGCCGGCGCCGACGCGCAGGCCATCGCCGACGCCTCGGACGCCGCGCTGGTCGTCGTCGAGCTGCCCCGCACCCACCGCGACCAGGTCACCGAGGGCGTGCGGCAGCTGGACCGGATGGGCACCGCGGTGCTCGGCGCGGTCGTGCTGCCGTACCAGGGCCGGAGCACGCCACCGCGCCGGCCGGGGCCCGGCCCGCGCGCCCCCAGGCCGCGCCCGGTGTACCCGCAGCAGCAGGACGACTACGGCCCCGTACAGCAGCCCGCGCCGCCGCAGCCGCGCAACGACCAGACCCGCGAGTTCCCGCAGATCAGGACCGACGGCGTGGACCGCGACCTGGGCGAGCCGGTGTGGCCGAAGCGCGGCGCCACGCTGTCCGACGAATCCTCCGACCGCCCGGGTCGTTAAGGGGCTCCGCCGCATGAGGGACGCTACGGCGCGACGCCCCGGCGGAGTGCCCAGGTGACCGCCGCCACGGCGTTTCCGATCGTCACCGGGGCGCGTCCGGCCCGGGAGCGCCGGCTCCAACGACTCCGGCGGATCGGTGGCCGGCTGCTGCCGCCGGGCTGGCCGCTGGCCGGCCTGATCCTGGCCTTCCCCCTGTGGTGGCTGCTCGGCCTCGGCCAGTTCATCTTCTGGATCATGGCCGTGCCGATGCTGCTCGACCTGCTGCGCCGGCCGACGATCAAGGCGCCACCCGGGTTCGGGCTGTGGGCGCTGTTCCTGATCTGGACGGCCATCGGCGGGCTGTTCATCAACATGACGCCGACCGACACGCTCGCGGGCTCCGCCGGGATACTCGGCTACCTGATGCGGGAGATCAACTACCTGGTGGTGACGATCGCCCTGCTGTACGCCGGGAACCTGACCCAGCACGAGCTGCCCAACCGCCGGCTGGTGAAGCTGCTCGGCTGGCTCGGCATCGTCACCGTGGCGGGCGGCCTGCTCGGCACGTTCGCGCCCGGCTTCTCCGTGACCTCGCCGCTGGAGATGGTGCTGCCTGCCGGGCTGGCCGCCAACGAGTTCATGCAGACCCTGGTCCGCCCCGAGGCGGCGCAGATCATGGACGTGCTGGGCTACTCCGCGCCGCGCCCGAAGGCCCCCTGGGAGTACACGAACTCCTGGGGCAACAACCTCTCCCTGCTGCTGATCTGGCTGGTCATCGGCTGGTGGACGATGGGCGGCCGGGTGCAGCGCTGGATCTGCGCCATCGCCCTGACCCTCGCGGTGATCCCCATCGTCTACTCGCTGAACCGCGGCCTCTGGGTCGGCCTGGCCATCTGCGCCGCCTTCGTGGCGTGGCGGTTCCTGCGCGGCGGGCGGGTGCTGACGCTCATCGTGCTGGCCTTCGTCACCCTGCTCGTGGGTGTCGGCGTGATGGCCTCGCCGCTGTTCGGCGTGGTGCAGGGCCGGCTGGCCAACCCGCACAGCGACTCCGGCCGCGCGGTGGCGAGCATGGCCGCCGTACGGGCCGCCAACGAGTCGCTCTTCCTCGGCTGGGGCAGCACTCGCGAGGCGCTCGGCAGCGGCCAGTCGATCGCGGTGGGCAAGACCGCCGACTGCCCGCAGTGCGGCAACAACGTGGTCGGCAACAACGGCCAGCTCTGGCTGCTGCTGATCTCCAACGGCTACGCCGGCGCGCTGCTGTACTACCTGTTCTTCGTGCAGGCGCTGTTCCGCTACCGGCATGATCAGTCGGCCATCGGAGTGGGCGCCAAGCTCACCCTGATCCTTCCGTTCCTCTACATGTTCCTGTACTCGTCGCTGACCGCGCCGCTGTTCATCACCATGCTGGCGCTCGCCCTGCTGTGGCGGAACGACATGGAGACGCGTACGGCGGCCCGGCTGCTGGCCGCGACGCGGCGGGCCCGGGTGGTCCGGCAGGGGAGGAAGGCCGTATGACCGGACCATCCGCGTCGCGGGCCGCGTACCTGGCGGAGCTGACCGGGCTGCTGTGGCCGACCCCGGCGCGCACCGTGCGCGGCCCCGGCCCTGGGCCGGGCTACCTGCTGGTGCCCTCGGCCGCCGACCCGCGCATGGTGCTCCCGTACGGTTCCCGCCGCGCGGCCGCCGCGGCGGTGCTCGGCTTCAACAAGGACCGCTCCCCCGGCACCCGGCTCCGCTCCCAGCTGCTGGCGTACGCGCTGCGCTGCGGGCTCGGGCGGCTCGCGCTGCGCGACCGGCTGACCGTCCTGCCCGAGCCGGGCGGCACCACCATCGAGGACGCGCTCACCGACGCGCTGGGCCGGCCGGTGGTGGCGGCGCTGCACGTGGGCCCCGCGCGGGCCAACCGCAAACCGGTGCTGCAGCTGCTCACCCCGGCGGGCCGGACCGTCGGGTTCGCCAAGCTCGGCGCGTCACCGCTGACCGCGCGGCTGGTCCGGGCCGAGACGGCGGCGCTGCGCCGACTCGCCGCCGCGGAGCTGCGGGCAGTACGGGTGCCCAGGGTGCTGCACGAGGGCACCTGGCAGGGCGCCCCGCTGCTCGTCCAGGAGGCGCTCCCGGTGTGGCGGCGGCGCGGCGCGCTGGGACCGGCCCGGCTGGCCGCGGCCATGGCGGAGGTGGCGCGCGCGACCGGGACCCGTACCGAGGAGCTCGCCGAGGGCGCGGCGGCCACGCTCGCCGACGGGGTGGCGGCGCTGCCCGTACGGCCCGAGCGCACCGCGCTGCTGGCCGCCCTGGACCGGCTGCGCGACCGCGCGGCGGGGGCGAAGCTACCGATGGGCGCCTGGCACGGCGACTGGACCCGGTGGAACATGGCACCGCTCCGCGACGAGCTGCTGGTCTGGGACTGGGAGCGGTTCACCGACGGCGTCCCGGTCGGCTTCGACGCCCTCCACCACCACCTGCAGGACGCGGTCTCCACGGCCGGCCGCGACCCGGCCGCCGCCGCGCACGGCCTGCTCGCCGCCGCACCCGGACTGCTGGCCCGGATGGACGTGCCCGCGCCGGCGCGGCATCCTGTGACCGCGCTCTACCTGATCGAACTCGCCACGCGATACCTCGAGGACCGGCAGGCCGAGGCGGGTTCCCCGCTCGGCCACGTGGACCGGTGGCTGCTCCCCGCGCTGAGCCGCCATCTCTCCGGCGACTAATGGGATGTCTGAGCCCTCCACCGGAGGCGCTCTGCACGACAGCTCTTCACAGGCAAAGGACGATTTGTGAGCACCAAGGTACCGGCGCCGCTGCAGGAGGCCGCGCGCGCCGCGACCCGCGTGGCCGGCCGGCTGTCCGCACCGGCCCGGATGCTGCCCGCGTTCCTCATCGTGGGCGCGCAGCGCGCGGGCACGACCTCGCTGTTCAAGGCGCTGATCCAGCACCGGCACGTGCTGCGGCCGCCGCTGCACAAGGGGGTGCACTACTTCGACACCGACCACCACCGGGGGATGGCGTGGTATCGGGGGCACTTCCCGCTGCTGCGCACCGCCCGGCGCATCGAGGCCGCCACCGGCACCGCCCCGGTGACCGGGGAGTCCAGCCCGTACTACATGTTCCATCCGCTGGCGGCCGAGCGGATCGCCCGGGACCTGCCGGGGGTCAAGGTGATCGTGGCGCTGCGCGACCCGGTGGAGCGCGCGTACTCGGCCTTCACCCACGAGCGGGCGCGCGGCTTCGAGCCGGAGGCCGACTTCGCGCGGGCGCTGGCGCTGGAGGAGGAGCGCCTGGCCGGGCAGGCGGAGCGGCTCGCCGCGGATCCGGCCGCGCGCAGTATGGCGCACCAGCACAACGGCTATCGGGCCCGCGGCCGCTACATCGAGCAGTTGGAGCGGCTGGAGCGGATCTTCACCCGGGAGCGCATGTTCGTCGTGCAGAGCGAGGACTTCTTCTCCGAGCCCGAGCCGATCTTCGCCGACCTGGAACGCTTCCTCGGCATCCCCGCGGCCTCGGACATCGCCTTCGAGCGGCACAACGCCCGCCCCCGCTCGCCGATGCCGGAGAGCCTGCGCGCGGAGCTCACCGAACACTTCGAGCCGTACGACGAGCGGCTGGCGACCTGGCTGGGAGGGACGCCTTCTTGGCGCAAGTAGCGACGGGCCACGCGGGCGGGGCCGAGTCCGGGGACGGCCCGGGCGGCACCGGCCTGCGCGGCGTCGCCCGCGGCGGGCTGCTCAACCTCGTCGGCGCGGTGGTGTCGACGCTGCTCAACGTGCTCATCGTGGTCGCGGTGACCCGAGGGTTCAGCCAGGCCGAGGCCGGCGTCTTCTTCTCCGCGACCTCGGTGTTCCTGATCGTGCTGGCCGCGGCGAACCTCGGCACCTCCACCGGGCTCGTGTACTTCATCAGCGGGTTCCGCGCCAGGCGGGCCACCGGGCTGATCCCCCGGCTGCTCCGGGTCTCGCTCACCCCGGTCGCGGTGGTCTCGGCGCTCGTCGCGGCGGCCATGTACGCCTGGGCGGACCCACTGGCCGGCGCGCTGGTGACCGGGGACTCCGACACCGCGCACACGGCGGACTACGTCCGAATGCTCGCGCTGTTCATCCCGTTCGCGGTGATCAGCGAGGCGGCGCTGGCCGGGACGCGCGGGTTCCGCGACATGCGGGCCACCGTGCTGCTCGACAAGATCGGCCGGCCGACCGGGCAGGTCGTGCTGCTCGCCGCGGTCGCGCTCGGCGGCTCGGCGGGGCTGCTGGCGGTGGCGTGGGCGGGGCCGTACCTGCCGGTGGCCGTGCTCGCCGGGTGGTGGCTGTGGCGGCTGACCCGCCGCGCCGTACGGGCCCCGCAGCCCGCCGGCGGGACAGGCCCCGAGCCGAGCGCGGACGCCCGTACGGTCTGGGGCTTCACGGCCCCCCGCTCGATCGCGAACATCGCCCAGATGGGCATCCAGCGACTCGGCATCGTGCTCGTCGCCGCGCTGGAGGGCGCCCCGCAGGCGGCACTGTTCACCGCCGCCACCCGGTTCGTCGTGGTCGGCCAGTTCGGCCAGCAGGCGATCGGCACGGCCGTGCAGCCGCGGCTGGCCGAGCAGCTCGCGGTGGGCGAGCGCGCGGCCGCGAAGCGGCTCTATCAGGTCTCCACGGCCTGGCTGGTGCTGGTGACCTGGCCGCTGTACTGGCTGTCCATCGTGTTCGCGCCGCTCGCGCTGTCCCTGTTCGGGGAGGGCTACCAGGAGGGCAAGAGCGCGATGGTGCTGATGTCCGCCGCGATGCTGCTGGCCAGCGGCTGCGGGATCGTCGACGCGGTGCTCACCATGGCCGGCCGGACCGGCTGGAACCTCGCCAACAACCTCGCCGCGCTGGCCGTCTCCGCGGGCCTGTCGTTGCTGCTCATCCCCACGTACGGGGGGCTCGGCGCGGCGATCGGCTGGGCGGCCGCCATCGCGGTGCGCAACCTGCTGCCGCTGTTCCAGCTCGCCCGGCACCTGCGGCTGCACCCGTTCAGCGCCGCGAGCGGCGTGGCCTGCGCGCTCTCCACGGTGTGGTTCGGCGTGCTGCCGTTCGCGGTGCGCGCGGCCGCCGGGGACGGCCTGCTCGCCGCTGCCGGCGCGGTGCTGGCCGGCGGCGCGGGCACGGCGGCGTCCCTCTGGTACTTCCGCCGCACCCTGCACCTCGACGAGTTCCCGCTGCCCCCGGCGCTGGCCCGCCGGTTCGGCGGCTGACGGTCAGGCGGGGCCGAGCAGCACCGTCCACATCAGCCCGCGCGAGGCGGCGTCGGTCGTCGCGGTGAGCCCGCCGTACGTCCCCGTGGGCACAGGACCCGCGGAGTCCGCGAGCAGCGTGCTCACCCGGCCGGAGCCGGCGCCGATCGCGGTGGACCGTACGGTCACCCCGGCGGGCGCCGTCCACAGAGTGGTGGACGAGGACTTGTCCGCCCAGTACGAGACCGCCCAGCGCCCGCCGGCACCGACCGCCACCTCGGGCGTGCGGTGCGCGGTGGTGACCGCCGGGTCCACGAACGACGCGGACTCCACCACCGGGGAGCCGGCCGCGGTCCCGTCGTAGGCCGCGAGCCGCAGGTCCACCTTGGCGAAGGCGGAGACCGCGACGGCGACCTCGCTCCCGGCGTCGGACGCGGTCGCCTCGCGCCGCCACACGGTGGAGGTGGCGCCGCCCGTGGTGGCGGTGCCGACCTGGGTCCAGCCCGCCGGCGGGGTCACCGTGACCGCCGTGCTGTTGACGGTGCCGAACAGCAACATGCCGTCGCCGGCCTCGACCTCGGACGGCACGGTCACCGTCGCGCGCAGCGTGTTGGCGTTGTATCCGGCGCCGGCCCGGTACGCGATCGGGTCGGGCGCGGTCCGTCCGGCGTTCAGGAAGACGGCGCGGCCGCGCCAGTCCCCCGCGTCCACCTGCACGGTGGTGCCGCCCACCGGGACGCCGTCCACGAAGTCCGTACGGCGCAGCCGGCCGGTCGCCTCGTCGACGGAGTAGAGCTTGCCATCGTGCGCGAACATGCCGGCCACGCCGCTCCACGCCAGCCCCGGCAGGTCACCCGCGGCCTGCCACTCCTGCGCGCCGACCGTGTCGCTCTCCGGGTTGAAGTACCGGTAGTACAGCGCCGAGGTGCCGGCGGTGTAGTAGATCCGGCCGTCCGCGTAGAACATGCCGCGCACCGAGGCGAGCCGGGTGTGCCAGTCGGACATCCGGACCAGCCGGTCCGCCGTGTCGATCTTGGTGGGCGCGCCGGCTGTGGTGCCGTCGAACGTCCGGCGGTACAGCTCGCCGTCGGCCGAGCCGTGGTACAGGGTCCCGCCGAGCATGAACGCGCCGCGCGCCGTACGCCAGTCGAGCCCCGTGGTGGTCAGCTCGTCGGGGGTGCCCGCGGTGCTGCCGTCGAACGTACGGCGCCGCAGCCGGTCGGCCGGGTCCGTCCCCGCCCCCGCCGTGTAGACCTCGCCCGGCAGCTCGCCGGGCACGTATGCCGGCAACGGCCCGCCCCCGGCCAGCGGCAGGAAGGCGAGCCTGCGGTGCGTCTCGCCGGCGAACTGCTCGGTGTCGCTGCCCACCCAGAGGCCGTCCGGGGTCACGGTCAGGTCGTAGACGGCGACGCCGCGGTCCTTGCCCGGGTTCCAGCCGAACGTCATGCCGTTGGCCGGGTCGACCGCCGCGATGCCGGAGCGCTCCACCGCGCCCTGGCAGGCCCGGTCGGCGCAGAACGGGTTGTTCAGCCAGCGCTGGTGACCGCCCAGGTAGACGACCGGGCCGGAGATGGCGACCGCGGTCAGCGTGTCGCCGCCGGTGTAGTTCACCCAGGTCGGCTGTACGGCGGTGCCGGAGGCGTCCGTCTCGAAGCGGGCCGCCGTGTCGCAGAGCGTGCCGGCGGAGTACGCCCCCGTGGTGACGACGACGTAGTACGACCCGTCGGGGGCGAACGCCACGTCGCGCATGTACGTGTCGAACGAGCTGGAGCAGCCCGGCTCGTACCGCGGGGTGTAGACATCGGCCACGGCCGCGGTCCCG
The DNA here is from genome assembly GCA_009380095.1 of Streptosporangiales bacterium. Lineage (GTDB taxonomy): Bacteria > Actinomycetota > Actinomycetes > Streptosporangiales > Streptosporangiaceae > WHSL01. Next base: position 35,053 of record WHSL01000006.1, read on the forward strand.
CCGGAGAGGTCGAGCACGGCGAACTGCTCCCGCTTCAGCCCGTCGGCCTGGTCGAAGTTGCCGATCAGCACCATCCGCGCGCCGTCCGGCGAGACGTCCATCTTCCACACGCCGATGTTGACGTCCCCGGGCTGGTGCGTGCCGGTCAGCTTGACGTTCAGGAACGCGCCGAGCGCGCCGGTGTCCGGGTCGAGCGCGGCGAGGCCCGTACGGTTCGCGGTCGCGCTCGCGACGTTGTTGAACACGCCGCCGATGTAGAGCCGGCCGGAGGCCAGCTTCATGTCCTTGATCACGCCGTCCAGGGCGGGCACGGTGAACCCCGGCACGCGCCGGCCGTCCGCCAGCCGCAGCCGCGCGAGGCTCTTGGACCGGACCCCGTTCACGTTGACGAACCGGCCGCCCAGGTAGACCGACTCCCCGTCCGCCGACGGCACCAGCACGCTCACCTCGCCGTCCACCGCGGGCGTGAACGAGGTGTCCAGCGCGCCGGTGTCCGCGTCGAACGCGAACGCGTTGCCGCGCGGCACGTCCGTGCCGCCGGGGAGCCGTACGGCCGTGAAGTTCCCGCCGACCACGATCCGGTCGCCGATCCGCACGATCGCGTGCACGTCGCCGTCCTGGACGTGCGGGGTGAAGTCGGCGGGGTCGGCCGAGACGATCCCGCCGTGGGTGACCGGATCCGCCGCGGCGCTCGCTGGCGCCGCCGGGCTCAGCACGAGCGCGGCCGCAACCACCGCCGCCGCGGTGAGGAACCGGGACATGCGGGACAGAGGGGAGGACATGCGCGCGATCGTAACCCCAGGCCACAGGCGTACGGACCGGCCGGTTCCGGTCAGAGACCGGCGCTGTCGCCGTGTCAACGGACCGGCCGTCTCACGCGTCCTAGATGTGCCCGGCGATTTCGCGCCACTCGAGGAATCGCCGCCGTCGCGGCGTGCGGTGCCGTCCTTGCCGCACGGCCGAGAGCTGGTGAGCAGCGGACCCTTCCCTGTGGCCGTCCGCTGCGCACGCATGACGCCGGGCCCTCCACCGGACCGGGGACGAGGCTTCCCGCCCGCTCGGTCCGGTGGTGTCCGGCCGCCGGAAATCCCGGGTGTTACCCGGTTTTATGCGCCGTCGCGGCGTACACGCGAGTATCGCCGCGGCACCGGGCCGCCGGAGACCCCGGTGGAAGGATGAGCCTCGGCATCGGCCTTCCCTCGCACGCGGGCGGTGCCCGGATCTGCCGCCTAACGTGTGAAAGAGCGTGTCTGTATGCAGGGTCGGGGCCGGCTCATCGCCGCGGTCATGACCACCCTGATCGTCGTCTCCGTGACGGTGCTCGCCACGCTGGCGACGCGGAAGCTGGCGTCGAGCAACCCCGGCACGCCGCTGCCGTCCGGCACGCCGTCACCCTCGGTCTCCACCACCCCGGGCCCCACGCCCACGCCGTTCCCCAGGCCCGCGCGCGGGCCGCATCCGCCGGACCGGGGGGCCTACCTGGGAGCCTGGGTGCAGCCGTGGATGGGCCACACGGCGGAGGACCGGATCACCGCGCTCACCCTGTACGAGGGCATGGTGGGCCGCCGTCTCGACGTCGCGCACTTCTTCCGCAAGCAGGACAGGATGTTCCCCGGCCACGAGGAGCGACAGTCCATCGCGGGCGGGCGCATGGTGCTGATCTCCTGGGCGGGCGGCCCGTCCGCGGACGTGCGCTCGGGAAAGCTGGACGAGCTGCTGCGCGACCGCGCACGACGGGTACGGGACCTCGGCGTACCGGTCTTCCTGCGCTGGCGCTGGGAGATGGAGCGGCCCGACCTGGCGTCCAGCGCGGGCCCGCCGCGGGACTACATCGCCGCGTGGAAGCGCGCGCGCCGGATCTTCGCCGAGGAGGGCGCGGCCAACGCGGGCTGGGTGTGGTGCCCGACCGCGTACGGCTTCGGGCTGGGCCGCGCGCAGCCGTTCTACCCCGGGGACGACCAGGTGGACTGGATCTGCGCGGACGCCTACTCCGACGAGGGGAAGCGGCCGCTGGAGACCGCGCTGAAGGAGTTCCTCGACTGGGCCAAGGACCATCCGGACAAACCGATCATGATCGGCGAGTACGGGGCCACCGACCACGGCGGCCGCCGCGCCGCCTGGCTACGCGAGGTCGGAGCCATGGCCAAGCGCCGGCCGCAGATCAAGGCCCTTGTATATTTCGATTCGAACTTCGAGAAAAACGGACATGTCTGGCCGTACACTCTCCGGGATTCCCCCGCATCCCTGGACGCGCTCCGTGGCCTGCTGGCCGACCCGTATTTCAACCCTCGGCGGTTGCCCGCCGAGCGTCGGCCGACCGCAACCCCCTAGGGAGTCCGCATGACGTCTCGCGCGTTGCTGGTCGGTTCCAGCGGCGGGCATCTGGCCCAGCTTCTCGCGCTGCGCCCCTGGTGGGACGGGCGGGAGCGCACGTGGGTCACGTTCCGTACACCGGACGCGGAGTCGCTGCTGGCGGGTGAGCACACGGTGTGGGCGCACCACCCGACCACGCGCAACATCCCGAACCTGATCCGCAACACACTTCTCGCGGTGCGGCTGCTGGCCCGGTCCCGTCCCGACGTGGTGATCTCCACCGGCGCGGGGGTGGCCTTCCCGTTCTTCGTGCTGGCCCGGCTGCTCCGGGTGCCCACGGTCTACATCGAGGTGTACGACCGCATCGACACCCCGACGCTGACCGCCCGGCTGTGCCGCCCGTTCACATCGCTGTTCCTCGTGCAGTGGGAGGAACAGCGGCGTTTCGCCCGAGACTCCGTGGTCGTGGGGAACCTGTTGTGAGCGAGCCATCCGCAGAAGCGCTTCCGCTGGTGCTGGTGACGGTCGGGACCGACCACCACGCCTTCGCCCGGCTGGTCGGCTGGGCCGACCGATGGGCCGCCGACCGCGGGCACGTACGGGTCCTGGTGCAGCACGGGGCCAGCATTGCCCCTTCGCACGCGGCCGGCCGCGCCTTCCTCGACCACGGTGAGCTGCAGGAGGCCATGGCGAGCGCGGTCGCGGTCGTCACGCACGGCGGGCCGGCCACCATCACCGAGGCCCGGCGCACCGGGCACCTGCCGATCGTGGTGCCGCGCGACCCCGGCCTGGGCGAGCACGTGGACGACCACCAGCAGCGCTTCGTCACCCGGCTGGCGGCGGCGGGGCTGGTCCGGGCCTGCGCGTCGGAGGAGGAGCTGCGCGAGCTGCTGGACGACGCGCTCAAGGCGCCCGAGCGGCACCGGATCGGCACGCCCGAGGCGGCGGCCGAGGGGCAGGCGCCGGTGCCCGCCGCCGTACGGCGGGCCGGGGAGCTCATCGACACGCTGGTGGCGGCGCGCCGCGGGCCGGTCGAGGCGGCCGTCGTGGAGGACGACGCCGGCGAGCCCGCGGACGGCGACTGGCCCTCGGTGACCGTGGTGATCCCCACCCGCGACCGGCCGGAGCTGCTCCGCGCCACGCTGGAGGCGATCCGGGCGCAGGACTACCCGGGGCCGGTGGAGTGCCTCGTCGTGTACGACCAGAGCGACCCGGACCACACGCTGGAGGACGCCGGTCCGGAGCGGCAGGTCCGGGTCATCGTCAACGAGCGCAGCGCCGGGCTGGCCGGGGCGCGCAACACCGGGGTGCTGGCCACCACGGCCCCGTACGTGGCGTTCTGCGACGACGACGACCTGTGGCTGCGCGGCAAGCTGCGCGCGCAGGTCCGCACGCTGCTCGCCGACCCGTCCGCGGAGCTCGTCTGCTGCGGCATCCGGGTCGCCTACGACGGCACCGAGGTGGACCGGCCGCTGGCGCTCACCCAGGTGTCCCTGAACGACCTGCTGCGGTCCCGGCTCACCGAGCTGCACCCCTCCACCTTCGTGATGCGGCGGGACGCGCTGGTGGACGGCTTCGGGCTCGTCAGCGAGGAGATCCCCGGCAGCTACGGGGAGGACTACGAGTTCCTGCTGCGCGCGGCCCGGCGCGGCGGCGTGCGCAACGTCCCCGAGGTCGGCGTGCGGGTGCTCTGGCACCGCAGGTCGTACTTCACCAGCCGCTGGGAGACCATCTCCACGGCGCTCACCTGGCTGCTCGACCGCTACCCGGAGTTCCGCCTGGAACCCCGCGGCCACGCCCGCGTCGCCGGACAGATCGCCTTCGCCGAGGCCGCCCGCGGCCGCCGTGCGGCGGCGCTGCGCTGGGCGTGGCGTACGGTCCGGTCGCACCCCGCCGAGGCCCGCGCCCATCTCGCCCTTGCCGTCGCCTGCGGCCTCCCCGCCGACGCCATCCTCCGCCAACTGCATAAACGAGGCCGCGGCATCTGACCAACCGGCACTCCCAACACGATGCGCCACGCTAACATTACTCAGCGTGCACGATCTCGGGGGGGATCCGCACGGGGACGGCCATCGGCTGGTCTTCGTGGGGGGTTTGCATCGCAGCGGTACGACACTCCTGGCGCGCTGCCTCGCGGCGCATCCGGAGGTGAGCGGCTTCGCGGGGACGGGGGTCCCGGAGGACGAGGGCCAGCACCTGCAGAGCGTCTATCCCACGGCGCGCGCGTACGGCGGGCCGGGCAGGTTCGCCCGCCACCCGGGCGCGCACCGTACGGAGCGGCACGCCGCCGACCCGGGCGCCGAGGCGGCGGAGCTGCTGCGCCAGTGGCGCCCGCACTGGGACCTGCGGCGGCCCGTCCTGGTGGAGAAGTCGCCGCCCAACCTGGTCATGACCCGCTACCTGCAGGCGCTGTTCCCGCAGGCCAGGTTCGTGATGGTGGTCCGGCATCCGGTCACGGTCACGCTGGCCACCGCGCGCTGGCGGCGCCGCAGCCCGCTGGGCCGGCTCTTCGACAACTGGTTCCACGGCCACGCGCTGCTGACCGGCGACGCGGAGCGGCTGTCCCGGCTGCACGTGGTGCGGTACGAGCGGCTCGTCGCCGACCCGGCCGCCGTGCTCGGCGAGGTCGGCGCGTTCCTCGGGCTCGGCGGCACGGTGCCGGGCGACGCCGTCAACCCCGCGCGCAGCGACCGGTACCGCCGCCAGTGGGAGGCCATGGCCGGCTCCTCCCGGCCCTGGCGGCGGCTCGCGCACGCCCGCCTCGTCCACCGCTACGAGTCCGCGGCCCGCGCGCACGGCTACAGCCTCGCCGATCTCGACCACCTCGCCCCCGGTACGTGGCCGCTCCCGGTAGATTGCCGGTCATGTTCGGCGGGAGCGACACCGAAGGTGCCGGGGGGCCGCGACGGCGCCGTCCGGTCCGCCTCGCGCTGATCGTCCTCCTGGTGCTCGCGCTGCCGGCGGGCTTCGTCGCCTGCCGCGCCGCCGAGCGCTCCACCGCCGGCCCGGCTCCGCCGCCGCGGCCCTCGGACATCCCGTCCACGCTCGGCGGCAGCGCGTCCCCCGAGGCGACCGACAAGGGCTGGCACAAGCCGAAGCCGCCCGCGAAGAAGTGCAAGGTGACCGCGATCGCCGAGCCCACCTGCGGCGCATGGTGGGGGATCAGCCTGGGCGAGTACGAGCTGACCGGCCTGGAGCGCACCGTCGGGCGCAAGTTCGACATCGTGTACGAGTGGCACGGCGTGGACCAGCCCGCGGTGCCCACCGACGGCGAGCTCGCTCGGTCGCGTCAGGGGCGCTTCCTGCACGTGAACGTGGAGGCCCGGCGCTTCCTCCAGCCGGGGCACCCCGCGGTGCGCTATTCGGAGATCATCAACGGCCACTTCGACGGCCCGCTAAAGGCGCAGGCGAAGCGCTTCGGCAAGGCCGGCCAGAAGGTCTTCGTCACCTTCGACCACGAGGCCGACGCCAAGACCCGGTACAACGTGCGCGGCACGCCGGCGGAGTTCGTCGCGGCCTGGCGGCACATCGTGGACCTCTACCGGAAGCACGGCGCGGACAACGTGGTCTTCGTGTGGAACGTCACCGGCTGGTCCGGCAACTTCGGGAAGCTGCCGGGACTGTGGCCGGGCAACGACTACGTCGACTGGCTGAGCTGGGAGGGCTACAACATGTCCGCCTGCCGGCCGGAGCAGAAGGCGGTGCTGAGCTTCGACGCCGCGGTCCGCCCGATGTACGACTGGGTGCAGCGGCACGGGCCCGATCATGGCATCGACCGGGACAAGCCCGTGATGATCAGCGAGATGGGCACGACCAGCCTCGGCGGCCATACCGCGGACTGGTACCGCGCCATCCCCGGCACGCTGCGCGACCTGCCGCGCATCCGCGCCGTGAAGCTGTGGAACGAGCGGGTCGGCCCGTGTGACTTCCGCCTGCCGGTGACAGGCGGCCTCGGGGCTTTCACGGCCGCGGGCGCGGATCCGTACCTCAACCACGCCCACTGACGCGCCGGTCAGTAGTCGTAGCGGCGCCGGAGGGGGAGCGTCAGGAGCGAGACGAGGGCGCGCCGGGCGGCGCCGGGGGCGGTGCGCCAGGCCTCGTCGGCCCGCACCGCCAGCTCGCCGGTACGGAACCGCATGGGATTGCCGGAGACGGTGTGCGTGGGGGTGAGCCGGGCGACCCCGCCCTCCAGGGTCCCGGCGGGCACCTCGGGGACTCCGGCGAAGCGCGCCGCCTGCCTGAGGTGGCCGGACGGGTCCGCCACGAAGTCCTCGTACCGGATCCGGAGCGTCGGCACGCCGCGGGCGGCGAGCCGGTCGAACGCGGTGTTCTGTGCCAGCCAGTGCGCGGCCGCCTCCGGCGGCCGGTACGTGGCCATGAACTGCTCGGGACTGGTGGGGGTGGCGTCCGGCCGCGGTATCCGCTTGGTCCAGGCGTACGCCACCGCGCGCGGGTCCCGTACGACGTGCAGCACGCGCAGGTCGACGCCGTCGGCCCAGCGGAGGCAGGCGGCCAGCGAGGCGTGCTTGCTGGAGTCCACCACCGCGGGCGCCCCGGACACCTCCCTGACCGCCGCGTAGAGCCGCAGGTACGGCTCCGTGTAGCGCTCCACCCCGGCCCGCAGCGACGCGCCGAGCGTGGCGCCGGTGAGCCGGGGAAGGAAGCGCGTACGGTCCACCGCGCCCTTCAGCTCCGCCACCGTCGCGGGGTCGACCCGGTCCCAGCCGCCGAACGCGACCTCCCCCACCTTGCCCCAGAACGGGCAGGCGGAGAACGCCTCGCCGCAGCCGCACGGCTCGTCGTCGACGAGCGCGCGCCGCCACATGTGCACGGTCTCGCCGATCGAGCACACGCCGGGCAGCTCGCCGAGGAGCCGCTCGAGCAGGGTCGAGCCGCTGCGGCCGAGGCCGCCCACGAAGACGACGACCGGCGCCACGGCCTCAGCGCGCCTCGGTGATCATGCCGGCCCCGACGGTGGCGTTGGTGCTCTCGTCTACGAGGATGAAGCCGCCGGTGAACCGGTTGCGCTTGTACTCGTCCGCGAACAGCGGGTGCGTGACGCGCAGGCTCACCCGGCCGATCTCGTTCAGCCCCAGCCGGTCCGCGCCCTCGTCCCGGTGCAGCGTGTTCACGTCTAGCCGGTAGTGCAGGTCGCGCACCATGGCGCGGGCCGACCGGGTGGTGTGCTTGATGGCCAGCTTGGCCCGCGGAGTGAGCGCGCGCTCGTCGCTCATCCAGCACACCATGGCCTCGATGTCCTGCGTGACGTGCGGCTGGTTGTTCGGCCGGCACAGCATGTCGCCGCGCGAGATGTCGATCTCGTCCTCCAGCAGCACCGTCACCGACATCGGCGGGAAGGCCTCGTCCACCGGGCCGTCCATGGTCTCGATGCGGGCGATCCTGGTGGTCAGCCCGGAGGGCAGGTGCATGATCTCGTCGCCGGGCTTGAGCACGCCCCCGGCCACCTGGCCGGCGTAGCCGCGGTAGTCGTGGAACCGCGGGTCCGTGGCGCGCTGCGGGCGGATCACGTACTGCACGGGGAACCGTACGTCGATCAGGTTGCGGTCCGAGGCGATGTGCACGTTCTCCAGGTGGTGCAGGAGCGACGGGCCGTCGTACCACGGCATGTTGGGCGACCTGTCGACGACGTTGTCGCCGTGCAGCGCGGAGATCGGCACGAACGTCAGGTCCGCCACGTCGAGCTTGGCGGCGAACCGGGTGAAGTCATCCCGGATCCGCTCGAAGGTCTCCCGGTCGTAGTCCACCAGGTCCATCTTGTTGACCGCCACCACCAGGTGCGGCACCTGCAGCAGGGTGGCCAGGAAGGCGTGCCGCCGGCTCTGCTCCAGCAGCCCCTTGCGCGCGTCCACCAGGATGATGGCCAGGTCGGAGGTGGAGGCCCCGGTCACCATGTTGCGGGTGTACTGCACGTGCCCCGGGGTGTCCGCGATGATGAACTTCCGCTTGGGGGTGGCGAAGTACCGGTACGCGACGTCGATCGTGATGCCCTGCTCGCGCTCGGCCCGCAGGCCGTCGGTGAGCAGCGCGAGGTTGGTCTGCTCCTCGCCGCGCGCCAGGCTCGTCCGCTCCACGGCCTCGAGCTGGTCCTCGAAGATCGACTTGGAGTCGTACAGCAGCCGCCCGATCAGCGTGCTCTTCCCGTCGTCGACGGACCCCGCGGTGGCGAACCTCAGAATGTCCATGGTCACTGGTCGCTCACCTGCCTCACTCCCTCCGCGACCGCCGCAGTGGGAACGGGGTTCGGCGAGGCGAAGGGGCGGCGACCACTCCGCTCGCTGCGTCCGGTTCGCTCCGTCGTCATCAGAAGTAGCCCTCCCGCTTGCGGTCCTCCATGGCGGCCTCGCTGGTCCGGTCGTCGGCGCGGGTCTGGCCGCGCTCGGTGATCCGGGTGGCGGCGATCTCCGCGATCACCTCGTCGATCGCCACCGCGGTGGACTTCACCGCGCCGGTGCAGGTCATGTCGCCGACGGTGCGGTAGCGCACGGTGGCCTCGAACACCGGCTCGTCCTCGCCGCGGGCGACGTACGGGTTGTCCGCCAGCAGGATGCCGTCCCGCTCGAACACCGCGCGCGGGTGCGAGAAGTAGACCGACGGGATCTCCAGGCCCTCGCGCTTGATGTAGTCCCAGATGTCCAGCTCGGTCCAGTTGGACAGCGGGAACGTACGGATGTGCTCCCCGCGCCGGATCCGCCCGTTGAACAGGTTCCACAGCTCGGGCCGCTGGTTCTTCGGGTCCCACTGGCCGAACTCGTCGCGGAAGGAGAACACCCGCTCCTTGGCCCGGGCCTTCTCCTCGTCGCGCCGGGCGCCGCCGAACGCGACGTCGAACTCGTGCTCCTCGATGGCGTCCAGCAGCGCCGTGGTCTGCAGCCGGTTGCGGCTGGCCCAGCGGCCCGCCTCCTCGGTCACCTTGCCCGCGTCGATGGCGGCCTGCACGGACGCGACCACCAGCCGTACGCCCAGCTCCTCGACCCGCCGGTCGCGGAAGTCGAGCACCTCCGGGAAGTTGTGGCCGGTGTCCACGTGCATCACCGGGAACGGCAGCGGTGCCGGCCAGAACGCCTTCTCCGCCAGCCGGAGCATGACGATGGAGTCCTTGCCGCCGGAGAACAGCAGCACCGGCCGCTCGAACTCCGAGACCACCTCGCGGAAGATGTGGATGGACTCGGCCTCGAGCACGTCGAGCTGCGAGAGCATGTAATCGCTTCGGAGCATGGAGAAACCCATCGGTGCGGCGGTCTCGGTCAGGAAGGTGCGACGTCCCGAACCCCGGTCAGCAGCATCGCTCCGAGCTCGGGTCGGCTGACCAGGATATCGGGCAGGTAGGGGTCGGCCTGGTTGTAGGTCAGGGGTGTCCCGTCGATCCTGGTGGCGTGCGCCCCCGCGGCCTGCACGACCGCGACGGGAGCGGCGGAGTCCCACTCGTACTGGCCGCCGGCGTGCAGGTAGGCGTCGACCGTGCCCTGCAGCACCGCGGCGATCTTGGCGCCGGCCGAGCCCATCGGGACGAGCTCGGCCCCCACGCCCTCCTCGTCGAGCCGGCGGGCGAGATCCTCCACCAGCGCGGGCGCGCGGGTACGGCTGGCGGCGATGCGGACCGGCCCGCCGTCACGCGCCGGCAGGGCGGGCGGGTCGTACGTGCCGAGCGTGCGGCCCTGCGCCGGCAGCGCCACCGCGCCCGCGGTGAGCCGCCCGGCCTCCCAGAGCGCGACGTGCACGGCCCAGTCCGTACGGCCCTCCTCGGCGAACTCGCGCGTGCCGTCCAGCGGGTCGACGATCCACACCCGGGTGGCGGCGAGCCGGGCCGGATCGTCCTTGCCCTCCTCGGACAGCACGGCGTCACCCGGCCGGGTGCGTGCGAGCGCGGCCATCAGGTACTCGTGCGACTCCCGGTCGCCGGTGTCGCGGAGCACCCTGGGGTCGGCGAAGCCCGCCTTGTCGCGCAGCCGCAACAGCAGCTCGCCCGCATCCGTGGCCAGATCGCGGGCGAGCTCGTGATCGTCTCGCACGTTGGAGTTCGTCATTGCGCAATTGTCCCCGAAGTGATCATGCCTCCCGGAACGGGAGGAGGAGGGTTCAGTAGGCTCCGGAGCCTCGTACGACGGCGGACCAGGTCTTCCAGAGGATCTGTAGATCGAGGGCGAGCGACCAGTTCTCCACGTAACGCAGGTCGAGGCGGACCGATTCCTCCCAGGACAGGTCGGCTCGGCCGCTCACCTGCCACAGGCCGGTCATGCCCGGCTTGACCACCAGCCGGCGGCGCACGTCGTCGCCGTACGAGGCCACCTCGGCGGCCAGCGGCGGGCGCGGGCCGACCAGCGACATGTCGCCGAACAGCACGTTGAACAGCTGGGGCAGCTCGTCCATCGAGTACCGGCGCAGGAAGGCGCCGACCCGGGTGACCCGGGGATCTTTCTTGATCTTGAAGAGCACGCCGTCGTGCTCGTTGTTCAGCTCCAGGTCGGCGCGGAGCCGCTCGGCGTCGGCGACCATGGTGCGGAACTTGAAGACCGTGAACTCCTCGCCGGCCTTGCCCACCCGGGTCTGCCGGAACAGTGCCGGCCCGTGGCTGGTGGCGCGGATGATCACCGTGAGCACCAGGAACACCGGCGAGAGCACCAGCAGCGCCAGCGCGGCGGCGACCCGGTCGAACAGGCTCTTCACCAGCTGCCTGCCGCCGACGAGCTCCGGGTGCTCCACGTGCAGCAGCGGCAGCCCCGCCACCGGGCGGATCGTGGTGCGCGGGCCGGCCACGTCCATCAGCGCGGGCGCCACGCACAGGTCCGTGCCGGTCTTCTCCAGCCGCCAGGCCAGCCGGCGCAGCGCGAGACCGTCCATCTCCGGGCAGGCCAGCACGGCCACCGTGTCCGCCGCGGAGCGGTCCACCGCGTCCACGACCTCGGAGAAGTCGCCGAGCACCGGGACCCCGTCGATGTCGGAGACCGGGCCGAAGCTCCAGGACACCGGCAGGCAGACGGCGGCGACCTGCATGCCGTGGTGCGTCTCCCGGCGGAACTGGCTGATCAGATCCTTCACGGCGGCGCGGTGGCCGACCGCGACGACCCGGCGCATGCACCGGCCCTGCGCGCGCATCCGGTGCAGCCGCTTGCGCAGCGCGTAGCGGCCCAGCAGGCCGAGCAGGGTGACCGTGGGCAGCGCGATGACCACGTACCCACGGGCCAGGTCGGTCTTGGTCGCGTACGCCACGATGGCGACGGTGGCGGTGAGCGAGACGCCCGCCTGGAGCACCCGGCGGAACTCGTCCGACCCGATGCCGAAGAAGCGCGGCTCGTACGCCCGGACCAGCGCCACGGTGCCGAGCCAGATGAACGGCAGGGCCGCGGTGATGATCGCGTACGGGAGGGCGAAGCCGCCGGTCGGGTTGTCGAAGCGCCAGAGCAGGGCGAGCACGCCCGCGGCCAGCGCGCAACAGAAGTCCACGAGGAGCGCCCACCGGATGTAGTGGGCCTCCCATCGGGTGGCCTGCCGCGCGACAGGCGTCTGAACCACACTGATGTGCAGATCGTCGACGACCGCCATGCGACCCCCTCACCGCTTCCGGATGACCGTGCAGAGCCACCCGACCCGCAGCATCATAGAGCCCGGAACGCACTTTTGTCGGCAGTTATACCGAGGTGCAATTCTCGGACGCTTGAAGGGGATTGTCGGGTAATGCCGATCACTCGGTACGAGAGTACGGGACACGCGGCGCAGCAGGGGGTAGCGACACAGGTCAACGCGGCGATGGGCCCGCCTGCCGCGAGAAATGTCGGATTCCTTACAACGCTTTGTGTCCACCGCATGTAAACCGAACGGACCGCTCGCGCGTCATACACTCCGCACACAATTGCGGGGAAGGATTTCCTGGCCGCCGGGCCTGGGCGTGCGCGCGAAAACCCTTCCCACTAAATGTCGCACGGGGCGGTGTCCGGCGGGCCGGTCAGCCCGCGTGGTAACGGTTCTGGGCCGGCTCCAGGCCCTCGGTGAGCACCGCCTCGGCGGCGTCGGCCGCGCGGTCCACGAGGAACGGGAGTTCCTTGCGCTCGGCGGCGGAGAAGTCCTTGAGCACGTACGCGGCCGGATCCATGCGGCCGGGCGGGCGGCCGATGCCGAACCGCACCCGCAGGTAGTCGGGACCGCCGAGGGAGCGGCTCAGCGAGCGCAGCCCGTTGTGCCCGCCCGGGCCGCCGCCGAGCTTCAGCCGCAGCGTGCCGTACGGCAGGTCGAGCTCGTCGTGCACCACGACCACCCGGTCCAGCGGGATCTTGTAGAAGTCCCGCACCGCCACGGTGGGGCCGCCGGAGAGGTTCATGTAGGTCATCGGCTTCACCAGCACGACGGGGCGCCCGGCCATCCGCCCCTCCGCGGTCTCGGCGCGGGACCGGTGCCGCTTGAAGCGCGCGCCGATGCGCTCGGCGAGCAGGTCGGCCACCATGAAGCCTGCGTTGTGCCGGTTGCCGGCGTACTCCGGGCCGGGGTTGCCCAGCCCGACGACCATCCAGCGCTCCTCGGTACTCACCGCTTCCCGTCCCCCTGTCCGGCGGCTTCCCGTCAGGCGGCCGCGTAGCAGACGAAGGACGCCGCCATCCGTGTCCGGCATGGCGACGTCCTCACCGGCCCGGCCGCGCGGGGTGCGCCGCTGGTGCGCACCCCGCGCCGGCGGGGCCTTCTGGTTCGGTGGCGACTACTCCTGCTCGCCGGAGGCGGCCTCGCCGCCCTCGGCGGCCTCGGCGGCCTCACCCTCGGCCTCGGCGGCCTCCGCCGGGGCCTCGGCGGCCTCGGCCTCACCGGTCGCCTCGGCCAGCTCCGCCTCGAGCTGCTCGGCGGTGCGCTCCGGCACTACGTGCAGGACCAGGGCCTCGGGGTCGGTGGACAGCTCGGTGCCGCTGGGCAGGGTCAGCTCGGCTGCGGAGATCTGCGCGCCCACCTCGAGGCCCTCGATGCTGATCTCGATCTGCTGCGGGATGTGCGTGGCCTCGGCCTCGATGGCGACCTGGACGAGCTGCTGGTCGAGCATGCCACCGGGGGCGATCTCACCGCTCAGCTCGATCGGGATCTCCACCACGACCTTCTCGCCGCTCTTCACCAGCAGCAGGTCGATGTGCTCGAGGAAGCCCTTGATCGGGTCGCGCTGCACCCCCTTGGGGAGGGCGAGCTCGGACCCGCCGCCGGAGAGGCCCTCGACGCGCAGCAGCACGTTCGGGGTCTTCAGGGCCAGCATCAGGTCGTGGCCCGGCAGGCTGATGTGCTGGGGATCGGTGCCGTGACCGTAGAGGACGGCAGGCACCTTGCCGGCCCGGCGGGTGCGACGGGCGGCACCCTTACCGAACTCGGTGCGCGGCTCGGCGGCGATGCGTACCTCGGACACGGCGATACTCCTCGTGCGGCGCGTTGGTGCGGATTTGCTGTGGCGCGTTGGGCCGTGCGCGGCCACCCTGAGCTCCGCTGGAGAGGGCGCGACAAGCGCACGTAGCCATCGCAGTTTAGCCGAGGTTTACCGTGGATGCTCACTCGGCGTCCGGGCGGACGGGTAAGGGGCGGAAACCCCGAAGCCGCGGCGGGTGCTCCCCCGCCGCGGCGTCCGGACTTCCGGCCCGGGATGCCTCAGGCGTCGCCGTCGAACAGGCTGGTCACCGAGCCGTCGCTGAACACCTCGTTGATCGCGCGGGCGAGCAGCGGCGCGATGGACAGCACGGTCAGCTTGTCGAACCGGTGGTCCTCCCGCACCGGCAGCGTGTTGGTGATGACCACCTCGGAGATCCGGGAGTTCTTCAGCCGGTCCACCGCGGGGCCGGAGAGCAGCCCGTGCGTGGCGGTGGCCACGACCTTCGCCGCGCCCTGCTCGAACAGCGCGTCCGCCGCCTTCACGATCGTGCCGCCGGTGTCGATCATGTCGTCCACGATCACGCAGGTACGGCCCTCGACCTCGCCGACGACCTCGAACACCTTGACCTGGTTGGCGACGTCGGGGTCGCGCCGCTTGTGGATGATCGCCAGCGGCGAGCCCAGCCGGTCGGTCCAGCGCTCCGCCACCCGGACCCGGCCCGCGTCCGGCGCGACTACCGTGACCTGGGAGGTGTCCAGCTTGGACTGCACGTAGTCGGCGAGGATGGGCAGCGCGAAGAGGTGGTCCACGGGGCCGTCGAAGAACCCCTGGATCTGCGAGGTGTGCAGGTCGACGACCATCAGCCGGTCCGCGCCCGCCGTACGGAACAGGTCCGCCATGAGCCGCGCGGAGATCGGCTCCCGGCCGCGCGACTTCTTGTCCTGGCGGGCGTACCCGAAGACCGGCGCGACCACGGTGATGCGCTTGGCGGAGGCCCGCTTCAGCGCGTCGACCATGATCAGCTGTTCCATGATCCATTGGTTGATGGGCGCGGTGTGACTCTGCAGGACGAAGGCGTCACAGCCGCGTACGGACTCCAGATAGCGGACGAAGATCTCACCGTTGGCGAAGTCGTGCAGTTTCGACGGCGTGGGCTCGATCCCCAGGCACTCGGCGACCTCGTCGGCAAGTTCGGGGTAGCCCCGGCCGGAGAAGAGCATCAGCTTCTTCTCCCCCGTCGCCTTGATCCCGGTCACAGCGGTTCCCCTAGTCTTTTCGGTGTTCGGATCTCTCGGCGTCCTCGCCGCGCGCCCGCTTGGCCGCGTCGGCCGAGGCGGTCCCGGAGCGCCGTCGCTCGACCCACCCCTCGATGTTGCGCTGTTGCCCACGGGCGACGCCGAGCGCCCCGGGCGGCACGTCCTTGGTGATCACCGAACCGGCGGCGGTGTACGCCCCGTCGCCGATGGTCAGCGGGCCGACGAGCATGGTGTCGCTGCCGACCCGTACGTGGTCTCCGACCTTCGTCTTGTGCTTCGCGACCCCGTCGTAATTGACGAAGACCGTGGAGGCACCGATGTTGCTCCCGCTGCCGATCTCGGCGTCGCCGACATAGGTGAGATGCGGGATCTTGGTCCCCTCGCCGACGACCGCGTTCTTCATCTCCACGTACGTCCCCGCCTTGGCCCGGGCCCCGAGCCGGGTGCCCGGCCGCAGGTAGGCGTACGGTCCCACGCTCGCGCCGGGACCGATCTCGGCCCCGTCCGCGACCGCGTTGACCAGGGTGGCCTCCGCGCCGACGGTCGTGTCGGTGAGCACCACGCCGGGGCCGACGTGCGCGCCCTCGCCGATGTGGGTGGCGCCGCGGAGCTGGGTGTTCGGCTCGATGACCGCGTCCCGCTCGAACGTGACGGTGACATCGATCCAGGCGGTGCGCGGGTCCACGAACGTGACGCCCGCCCGCATCCAGCCGTTGAGCAGCCGCTCGTTGAGCATCCGCCGCGCCTCGGCGAGTTGCACCCGGTCGTTGACGCCCTGCAGCTCCACCCAGTCCTCGGCGATGGCCGCGCCGACCTTGTGGCCGTCGCCGCGGAGGATCGCGATCGCGTCGGTGAGGTACTCCTCGCCCTTGGTGTTGTCGCTGCCGATGCGCTTCACGACGTCGCCGAGGAGTCCGCCGTCGAAGGCGTACATGCCGGTGTTGATCTCGTGGATCCCTTGCTGCGCCGGCGTGGTCTCCTTCTCCTCGACGATCTCGGCGAAGTCGCCGGACTCGTCGCGGACGATGCGCCCGTAGCCGTGCGGATCGGGCACCTGGACGCTGAGCACGGTGACCGCGTTGCCGCCCGCCTCGTGCGCCGCGAGGAGCTCGGCGAAGATCTCGCCGCGGAGCAGCGGGTGGTCGCCGTTGGTCACCAGGACGGTGCCGCGCGGGATGCCGGCGGTCTCGGCCACCTGCCGTACGGCGTTGCCGGTGCCTCTCTGATCGGCCTGCACCACCGTCTCCGCGCCGGGGGCGATCTCGGCGAGGTGGGCGCGGACCTGATCACGGCCGTACCCCACGACGACGATCGTGCGCTCCGGTTCGAGGTGGCCGGTGGCGGCGAGCACATGCCCGAGCATGCTGCGGCCGCAGAGGTCATGAAGGATCTTGGGTTGCCGAGACTTCATACGGGTGCCCTCGCCCGCTGCGAGGACGATGACGGCAGCCGGGCGGCTCACGCTCACTGGCGGAGGCTCCTCGGAGTCGCTGGTGGATGGCGAACGCGGGCGAAGCGACCGGCACCGCGTGCTGACCCGGACACCCGCCCGACACCGGCAGGATACCGCCGAGCCGCCGCCACCCAAGTACCCGGCCAAGTCCGGTCCCCAGCTCAGTGGTGGGGGCCGGGCAGGCCGTACATCTGCTCCCGGGCGAGGATTCGAACCTCGAACAAGTGGACCAAAACCACCCATCTTGCCAATTAGACGACCCGGGATCGGATCAGCCGCAGCGCTTCGCGTCGTTACAGCCTCCACGCCGAGGATACCGAGCGCGCGGGCTGGGTAGGCGCAGGACCGTCGGGGCGCTGTGGGATGCGTCATAGCGGACCCTATGGTCGAAAGAGGTGCTCGTACGCCGTCGCAACGGCAATCCCGCAGAAACCCCACAGAGTATGGCCATCCACAACGAAGTGCCGCCGGGGTCACTGTTAGGTAAGCCTTACCCGACCCCCCGTGCGGACACTTGCCAAACCTACGGCTCCGTAGGTTACGTTGGCGTAAGAAAGCAGTCGAGAGAACACAGGTGAGCCCATGACCCCACCACCCACCGCCCTGGCCGAGTCCGAGGTACCGAAGACACGCACCACGAGGCCGGACCTCGATCCCGATCCCACGGGCAACGGCGAACGGGCGCTGGTCCTGACGTTCGTGATCGTGCCTCTGCTCGCGCTTGCGGCCGCCGTACCGGTGGCGTGGGCGCAGGGAGGAATCGGCCTGTCCGACATCGTGATCGGGGCGGTCTTCTACGTCGTCTCCGGGCTCGGCGTCACCGTCGGGTTCCACCGCTACTTCACCCACGGCGCGTTCAAGGCCAAGCGCGGCCTGCGCATCGCGCTGGCGATCGCCGGATCGCTGTCCATCGAGGGCTCCGTCGCCAAGTGGGTCGCCGACCACCGGCGCCACCACAAGTACTCCGACCAGGAGGGCGACCCGCACTCCCCATGGCGGTTCGGCAAGGGCCTCAAGCCGCTGCTCAAGGGCCTGGCCTGGGCGCACATCGGATGGATGCTCACGGATGAGAAGACCAACGTCCAGCGGTTCGCCCCGGACCTGGTCGCCGACAAGGACATCCGTCGCGTCGACAAGGCCTTCCCGGTCCTCGTCGCGATCACGCTGCTGCTGCCCGCCGTGATCGGCGGCCTGTGGACGATGTCGCTCGGCGGCGCGATCTCCGCCTTCTTCTGGGCCAGTCTCGTACGGGTCTGCCTGCTGCACCACGTGACCTGGTCGATCAACTCGATCTGCCACGTGTTCGGCGAGGAGGAGTTCGAGGCCCGGGACATGTCCCGCAACGTGTGGTGGCTGGCCATCCCGTCGTTCGGCGAGTCCTGGCACAACCTGCACCACGCGGACCCGACCTGCGCCCGGCACGGCGTGTTGAAGGGGCAGATCGACTCCAGCGCCCGCACCATCTGGGTGCTCGAGAAGTTCGGCTGGGCGTACGACGTTCGCTGGCCGAAGGCGGAGCGTCTGGCCGCCAAGCGCATTGCCTGATCGCCATGATGAGGATGTGAGTCAGCCACCCTCGCGGTCACGCCGCAAGCGCATGACCGGAAAGCAACGCCGGGAGCAACTGCTCGACATCGGCCGCAAGCTCTTTGCCGAGCGGGGGTTCGATGGCACCTCGATCGAGGAGATAGCGGCCGCGGCCGGGGTGTCCAAACCCGTCGTGTACGAGCACTTCGGCGGCAAGGAGGGGCTCTACGCGGTCGTCGTGGACCGGGAGATGCAGCGCCTGCTGGGCATGGTCGCCGTCGCGTTGGAGGGCGGCCATGCCCGGATCAAGCTGGAACGCGCGGCCTTGGCGCTGCTGGCCTATATCGAGGAACACAGCGAGGGTTTCCGGATCCTCGTCCGCGACTCGCACGCAGCCTCGGGCACCGGCAGCTTCGGCAGCCTGATCAGCGACATCGCCAGCCAGGTCGAGGGCATCATGGGCGACGAGTTCAAGTCCCGCGGGTACGAGCCCAAGCTCGCGCCCATGTACGCCCAGGCGCTCGTCGGCATGGTGGCGCTGACCGGCCAGTGGTGGCTGGAGGCCCGCAAGCCCAAGCGTGAGGTCGTCGCGGCCCACCTGGTCAACCTGGTCTGGAACGGCTTCACCGGTCTCGAGCAGAAGCCCAAGCTGACCGTCCCGGTCTCCGAGAAGCGCAAGAAGAAGTAGCCGACAGGGCACGCCGGCCCTTCCGTCCCGGCACCGCCGGAGTCGCTGAGTACTCTGAGGTGTCTCCCCGGGAGGGCCCTTGTGCGTGTTCTCGTGACCTTCGTGCTCGCCGGTGCGCTGCTCGCGGCGGGCTGTTCGGCCTCGGGTGAGCCGTCCGCGGCCCCCGCCTCCACGCGCCCGCCCACCCCGACCCCCACGCCCGCAGCCCCCGCGCACTACCTGGCGCTCGGCGACTCGCTCGCGGTCGGCGTGCAGCGGACGGAAGCCGGGCTGCAGGGCACCGACAACGGGTATCCGGACATCCTGCACGCGCGGCTCAAGGAGGACGCGCCGGCGCTGGCGCTCACCAAGCTGGGCTGCGCGGGCGAGACCGCGGCCACGATGGTGGACGGCGGCCGGTGCACGTACGCGGCGAAGTCGCAGCTGGAGGCGGCCGAGGCGTTCCTCCGCGAGCATCGCGGGTCCGTCCGGCTGGTCACCCTCGACATCGGGGCCAACGACCTGGTGGGCTGCGCCCGGACCGGGGCGATCGACGAGTCCTGCGTGCGGACGGGTCTGCGGCGGGCCCGTACGCTGCTGCCGAAGATCGCGGACCGGCTGCGCGCGGCCGCCGGTCCGGACGTGCGCATCGTCGGCATGACGTACTACGACCCGTTCCTCGCGGCCTGGCTGCTCGGGCCGAGCGGCGAACGGGTGGCGCGGCGCTCCGTGAACAGCGTGAACGACCTCAACGACCTGCTGGTCCGCGCCTTCCGCGGGGCGGACATCGGGGTCGCCGACGTCGCCGAGGCGTTCGACACGACGGAGTTCGACCGGACCGTCTCCTCCCGCGCCGCCGATGGGCGGGTCCCGCTCAATGTGGCGCGCGTCTGCGCCTGGACGACGATGTGCGGCGGCTCGGGCCGTACGCCCGACATCCACCCAAACGACCGCGGCTACCGCGAGATCGCCGAGACCTTCCTTCCCGAGGTTCGCTGACGCCGGCGGTCAGCTCAGCGCGGCCTCGATCCGGCGGGCGAGGGCGATCAGGCGCTCCTCGCCGCCGTGCGGGCCGACCAGCTGCAGGGAGCTGCGGCCGGTGGGGAGGCGCGGCGCCGGTACGGGCAGCGCGAGCGCGGGGACGCCCGCCAGGTTGAACGGGAGCGTCAGCGCGGTCATCGGCACCCCGCCCTCCTCGCCGAGCAGCGGCGGCGGCACCGTCATCGTCGGCAGCACCAGCGCCGGGTACCGCGCGAACAGCGCGTCGAGCTCCGCCTGAAAGTCGCGCTTGACCAGGTACGCCTTGTCGAGCCGGCCGTCGTCGATGCGCTCGCCCAGCTCGATCCGGCGCAGCATCCGCTCGCTCATCCGGTCCGGATACGCGGCGAGCGCGGCGTTCACCCGGGAGCCCTCCGCCATGATGAAATCGCCGCCGGCCTGGATGACGCCCTTCCAGTCGCGCAACTGCGCGTCCTCGGCGACGATCCCGGCCGCCCGCAGCGCGGCGTCCACCGCGTCGTCGATCTCGGGGAGCACCTCGGGCCGCAGCCGCCCCAGCGTGCCGGTGACGGGGCTGTCGTCCGCGGTGAACCCCGGCTCCAGCAGGCGCATCCCGGCCTCCACTCCGGCCACGTCCCGGGCCAGCGGGCCGACCGTGTCGAGGGTGTCGGAGAGCGGGTAGACGCCGTCGGTGGGGATCCGGCCCACCGTGGTCTTCAGGCCGGTGAGGCCGCAGCAGGCGGCCGGGATCCGTACGGACCCGCCGGTGTCGGTGCCGTACGCCACGTCGGCCTCGCCGAGCACCACCGCGACGGCCGATCCGCTGGAGGAGCCGCCCGGCACCCGCCGCGGGTCCAGCGGGTTCTCCGGCGTGCCGGTCCACGGGTTCACCCCGTCGGCGGCCCAGCACAGCTCCGTCAGGTTCGTCTTGCCCACGACGCGCGCGCCCTGGGCGCGGGCCGAGGCCACCACGGCGGCGTCCCGCTCGGCGGGGACGGCGCGGTCCGCCACCGCGGGGCAGGCCACGGTCGTGGGCGTGCCCGCCACGTCGATGCAGTCCTTGACCGCCAGCCGGATGCCGTCGCCGGAGGTGTCGAATCGGGTCAGCCAGATCGTCACAGACGATCATCCTGACGCCCGCCGGCACTCCGCGCCAGTGGCACGTCCGGCAGATGTGGCGCCCGTCAGAGCCGCTTGCGGGCCACCACGAAGATCCTCCGGAACGGGAGGACCGTGCCGTACGGCCGCGGCGGGTACGGCTCGCGCAGCCGCGTGGCGTACTCCGTGAGGAACTCCTCGCGGAGCGCGGGGTCCGTGAGCCGGTCCAGCACCGGCCGCAGCGCGGTGCCCTTGACCCACTCCACCACCGGGTCCTCCCCCTGCAGGACGTGCAGGTACGTGGTCTCCCAGGCGTCCACGCGGCAGCCGAGCCCGGCGAGGGCGTCGAGGTAGCCGGCCGGGTCCCGTACCGGCCGCTCCAGGGCGAGGCCGCCGACCAGCTCGGACCAGCGCGGGGTGGCGCACTGCTCACGGATCAGCTCGTGGCTCGGCGCCTCGAAGTTGCCCGGCACCTGGAAGGCCAGCCATCCGCCGGGGGTGAGCGCGTCCACCAGCCGGGGGAACCGGTCCACATGGTCGGGCACCCAGTGCAGCACCGCGTTGGAGACGATCACGTCCTGCGGCACTTCGGCGCGCCACCCCCGTACGTCGCCCACGCGGAAGGTCAGCCGGCCGGGGACCTCGTGCGGCCGTGCCTCCTCGATCATGGACGGGGAGCCGTCGACGCCCTCGATGATCGCGTCCGGCCACCGTTCGAGCAGGGTGGCGGTGAGCGCGCCGGAGCCGCAGCCGAGGTCGGTGACGTGCTTGGGGTCGGCGGCGGCGACCTGGCCGAGCAGGTCGAAGAACGGCCGGGAGCGCTCGTCGCCGTACCGCGCGTACTGCTTGGGGTCCCACAGGTCTCTTGACATCAAGACGTATTTCACCCCTCGAACTATCTCGATGTCAAGAGATATGATCGCCTCTGTGGAGGACGAGGTCGATCGGCTCGTCGCGGCCTGGCGCACCCAGCGGCCAGACCTCGACGTACGCCCCATCGAGGTGCTGAGTCGCGTTTCCCGGCTGGCCAGGCATCTCGACCTGGCGCGGCGCGGGGCGTTCGCCCAGCATGGGCTCGAACAGTGGGAGTTCGACGTGCTCGCCGCGCTCCGCCGGGCCGGGGAGCCGTACGAACTGAGCCCCGGGCGGCTGCTCCGCGACACGCTCGTCACCTCCGGCACCATGACGAATCGTATCGACCGGCTCACCCGGGCGGGGCTCGTGGAGCGGCGGCGGGATCCGCGTGACCGGCGCGGGGTGCTGGTGCGGCTCACTCCTCGCGGGCTGTCCCGGGTGGACGCCGCCTTCGAGGACCTGCTCGACCGGGAGCGCGATCTCCTCGACTCGCTCTCCGACCGGGACCGGGACCGGCTCTCCGCGCTCCTCCGCCCGCTCCTGGCGCCGTTCGACTCCGACTAATGGGAGCCGTGGGTGGCTCTAGTCGGAGAGCACGTCGGCCAGTTCCAGCCAGGTTTCCTCCAGGCGGTGGCGTTCGGCCACGAGCTCTTGGAGCTCGGTGTTGAGCTCACCGAGGCGGGCGTAGTCGGTGGCATTGGCGGCGAGCTGCTCGTGCAGCTTGGTCTCCTGTTGGCCGATGCGGTCCAGGCGGCGCTCCAGCCGCTGCATCTCCTTGCGGGCGGCGCGCAGGTCGCTCGTGGACGGCGGGGCGGGCTCGCCGTCGGCCGCCTCCTCGGCGGCGAGGTCGGCGGGGCTCATCTCCCAGGCCGCCTGGGGCGTTCCCGAGCGCTGGGCGCGACGCCGCTCCAGGTACTCCTCCACGCCTCCGGGCAGGTGGGCCAGCCCGCCATCGCCGAGCAGCGCGACCACGTGGTCGGTGGTGCGCTCGAGGAAGTACCGGTCGTGGCTGACCACGATGAGCGACCCGGGCCAGCCGTCGAGCAGGTCCTCCAGCTCGTTCAGGGTCTCGATGTCCAGGTCGTTGGTCGGCTCGTCGAGCATCAGCACGTTCGGCTCGTCCATGAGCAGCCGGAGCAGTTGCAACCGGCGCCGCTCCCCGCCGGACAGGTCGCCGACCGGCGTCCACTGCCGTTGCGAGCCGAAGCCGAAACGCTCCAGCATCTGCCCGGCGGAGAACTCCTTCTTGCCGAGGTGCACATACTGCCGCACCTCCTCCACGGCCTGCAGCACCCGGATGGACGGGTCGAGCTCGCGCAGCTCCTGGGAGAGGTACGCGGCCCGCACGGTCTTGCCGCGCGCCACCCGCCCCTCGTCCGGCGCGAGCGTGCCGTCCAGCAGCCGCAGCAGCGAGGTCTTCCCCGCCCCGTTCACGCCGACCAGCCCGACCCGGTCGCCGGGACCGAGCTGCCAGGTCACGTGGTCGAGCAGGGTGCGGTCACCGACCTGGAAGGTCACGTCCTCCACGTCGTACACGGTCTTGCCGAGACGGGCGGCGGCGAACCGCACCAGCTCCGCGTCGTCCCGCACCGGCGGCACGTCGGCGATCAGCGCGTTCGCCGCCTCCACCCGGAACTTGGGCTTGGAGGTGCGCGCCTGCGGCCCACGCCGGAGCCAGGCCAGCTCCTTGCGCATGAGGTTCTGCCGGCGTTCCTCCGTGGCGGCGGCGACCCGCTGACGCTCCGCCTTGGCCAGCACGTACGCGGCGTAGCCGCCCTCGTACCGGTGCACCTGCCCGTCCACGACCTCCCAGGTGCGGTTGGTCACCGCGTCCAGGAACCACCGGTCGTGGGTGACGACGATCAGCGCGCAGGCACGGTCCCGCAGGTGGGCGGCGAGCCAGTCGATGGCCTCGATGTCCAGATGGTTCGTGGGCTCGTCGAGCACGATCAGGTCGTGGTCCCCGGTCAGCAGCCCGGCCAGCGAGACCCGGCGCCGCTCCCCGCCGGACATGCCGGCGATCGGGGCGTCCAGGTCCCAGCCGGGCAGCAGGCCGCGCAGCACGTCGCGGACCCGGGCGTCGCCGGCCCACTCGTGTTCCGCCGCGTCGCCGAGCACCTGGTGCCGTACGGTCGACGCCTCGTCGAGCTCGTCTTGCTGCGCCAGCAGGCCGAGGCGGAGCCCGCGGGCGTGCGTCACCCGGCCCGAGTCGGGCTCGAGCAGCCCGGCCAGCACGGTCACCAGCGTCGTCTTGCCCTCGCCGTTGCGCCCCACGACGCCGATCCGGTCGAAGGAGTCCACACCGAGCGAGACGCCGCGCAGCAGGGTGACGGGCCCGTAGCCGAGGAAGACGTTCTCGAGGTTGACCAGATTCACCTATGCATCACCACCTCGACCATTGTTCCGTGTCCGAGCGACCGAATACGCCGCCGAAAGATGAGGGCCTAGCCGAGCAGGGTGGCTCCGGGTACGGGCCCCTCCGCCCGCACCGCCTCCCGGCACACCCCCGCGTCGCGCAGCGCGACCGCCAGATCGTCGGCGTTTTCGGCGTCCGCCGCCAGGAACGCGCAGGTGGGGCCAGAGCCGGAGACGAGCGAGCCGAGCGCGCCGTGCTCCCGGCCCGCCGTTAGGGTGCGGTCCAGGCTGGGGCGGAGCGCGAGCGCGGCGGGCTGTAGGTCGTTGGTGAGCCGCCCGCCGAGCGCCACCGCGTCCCCGGAGCGGAGCGCCGCCATCAGCGCCTCGTCCACCTGAGGCCAGGCGACGACCTCCTCATGGGCGGCACGGAGCCGGTCGCACTCGGCGTACACGGCCGCGGTGGACAGGCCGCCGTCGGCGAGCGCGAACACCCAGTGGAACGGTCCCGCGGCCACCGCCGGGGTCAGCCGCTCGCCGCGGCCGGTGCCCACCGCGGTGCCGCCCAGCAGCGCGAACGGGACGTCGCTGCCGACCCGCGCGGCGATCTCGGCGAGCCCGTCGCGGGACATGCCGATGCCCCAGAGCCTGTCGCAGGCGACGAGCGCCGCGGCGGCGTCGGCGCTGCCGCCCGCCATGCCGCCGGCCACCGGGATGGCCTTGCGGATCGCCAGCCGTACGCCGGACGGGGCGCCGGGCGCCTTGGCCAGCTCCTTGGCCGCCCGTACGGCAAGGTTGTCCTGGTCATCCGGGACGTGCTCGGCGCCGGTGCCGGTCACCGCGACGCCGAACACCCCGTCCGCGGCCGGTTCGGCGGTCACCTCGTCGAACAGCGAGACGGCGTGGAAGATGTTGACGAGGTCGTGGTAGCCGTCGTCCCGTACGGGCCCGACGGCGAGCTGAAGGTTGACCTTCGCCGGCACACGTACGGTCACTGTGGTCACAACACCCGGATCGTACGCGGTACCGTCGCATGCGCGGCGTAAGCCGGGCCCGCGTGCGCGGGGACGGGTGTCACTCCCCCGCAGGGGAGCGCCCGGCCGGTGGAATCGTTGCCGAACCAGACATTGGGCTCGAAAAAACGGCACTGCGGTGGGTACGCGCCGGTGCGCACCGCTACCTTTGTGTGCCGAACCGTGTTGGCGTAGCGGCGTGAACGTACCCCGCGTGTGGAGGGCTGGGTTGCGGTTGGACGGGCTCCCGGATCAGGTCGAGCCGCTGGCGCCGGACGATCCGGTGGCCATCGGCCGGTACCGGCTGCTCGGGCGCCTGGGCAGCGGCGGCATGGGCACGGTTTACCTGAGTGAGGCCGAGGGCTCCGCCGCCGAGGGCGGCGGGCAGGTCGCGGTCAAGGTCATCCGCCCGGAGCTGGCCCTCGACGAGGCGACCCGCGCCCGGTTCCGCGACGAGATGGAGCACGCCCGGCGCGTGGCCTCGTTCTGCACGGCCCGGGTGATCGAGCACGGCACGTACCAGAACCGGCCGTTCATGGTCACCGACTACATCGCCGGCACGCCGCTGTCCCGTCAGGTCTCCTCCGGCGGCCCGCTCGAGCCCGCCACCCTGCACGGCGTCGCGCTCGGCGTCGCCGCGGCGCTCGCCGCGATCCACGGTGTGGGGCTGGTGCACCGGGACCTGAAGCCGGCCAACGTGATCCTCTCGCTGTCCGGCCCGCGCGTGATCGACTTCGGCATCGCCCGCGCGCTGGACGACGCCCGCGCCGGGCACACGCAGACCGGCATCGTGATGGGCAGCCCGGGCTGGATGGCACCGGAGCAGCTGCTCGAGGAGCGGGTCACCACCGCGGCGGACATCTTCGCGTGGGGCTGCCTGGTGGTCTACGCCGGCACCGGCAAGCACCCGTACGGCAACGGTGACGCGGTCACCCTCGGCCGTCGCGTGCTGTTCAGCGAGCCCGCCATCGGCGATCTGCCGGAACCGATCCGCAGCCTCGTACAGGCCTCGCTGGTGCGGGACCCGGCGACCCGGCCCACCGCGCAGGACCTGCTGCTCGGCCTCGTCGGCGGCGGGGAGCTCGCACAGGACACGAACAAGGCCGTCAGCGAGGCGCTGCACCACACGTGGCGTCCGCCGGGCGGGCGACAGGACGGGCTCGTCGGGCGGCCGACCGCGTCGCCCGTTCCGCCGCCGCCCACCCAGGCTCCGCACGGGTCGCCCGCGGCTCCGGGACCGCCCGCTCAGGGACCGCCGCGGAGCATGGGTGTACCGCCGCCCGCGGCAGGGCCGCCGCCGAGCATCTCGCCCACCACGACCGGCCCGCCCGGAGGGCCGCTGCCCTCGGTGACCGCGTCGGGAGCTCCGGGCGCGCCCGGGGCCGGCGGCCCGGGCGCGGCGGGTCTCGGTGTGGCCGGTCCCGGCAGCGGCGGGCATCCCGTCATGCCCGGCACCGGGCCGCACCCGCCCATGCCCACCGGCCAGGCCACCGGGGGCAGCCCCTCCATGGCCGCCGCGGGCGCGGGGCCGGCGAAGGCGCCGGTGCCCGGTCCGCCCGTCGCGCCGCCCGGCCAGGGCGCGAGCACGTACGGCGCGCGCTCGTACGTCCCCCCGGCTCCGCCGCCGTCCCCGTTGCAGCGCCCGACTCCGGGCGCCCGCCGGTACACGATGATCGCGCTGCTGATCCTCGTCGTGCTCGCGGTCATCGCCACGGTGGTGGCGATCGTCACCGACAACGCCCCCGGCTCGCTGGCCGCCGTACCGCCCTCCGGCGCACCCACCGTCATCGACAAGCAGGCCCAGGCCAGCCCGAAGGGGCGGGACTTCCCGCCCAAGGGCGCGGTCGTCACCGTCAACGACGGAGGGCTGCGCTTCGCCGTCTTCGAGCCGAGCTGCGGGCGCAAGATGTACGGGAGCCTGCGCGCGAACAACGGCTTCTGCGTGATTCCGGTGCAGGTGTACAACACCGGCGGCAAGCCGGCGACGATCAAGCCGGAGCTGCAGCGGATGCGCGGGACCGACCGCGCGTGGATCACCGCCGAGCCGCCGCCCGCTTCGCTGCGCCGGAGCGAGTCGCTGTGGCAGGAGATCGGGCCCGGGCTCGTCGCCAAGGGGTACATCGTCTTCGCCCGCAACCGCAGCACGCGCCCGGCTCGGCTGAAGCTGCGGGCGAGTGAGGCCTCCGACGGCGTCAACGTCACCTTCGACTGACCTGGCGGCCGGACCTTATGGATCAGGCCGACCCGCCGACGGCGTTGCGGGCCGCCGATCCCGCCACCGTGGGGCCGTACCGGCTGATCGGCCGGATCGGTGAGGGCGGGATGGGGACGGTCTTCCTCGGCGCGCGCGGGGACGAGCGGTACGCGATCAAGCTGATCCGGCCGGAGCTGGGGGCCGACGAGGGGTTCCGCTCCCGGTTCGCCGGTGAGGTCGCGAACGCCCGCAAGGTCGCCGCGTTCTGCACC
>WHSL01000180.1 GCA_009380095.1 Streptosporangiales bacterium
CTAGACCCGCCACCATCAGGCCGAGCGCTCGGCCTCCGTGGAGCCGATGCGCGGGAACGGACGGGTGGAGAAGATGACCTCGACCTGGACCTCGAAGTACTCGGCGATCCGCAGCGCCAGGTGGAGGCTGGGGCTGTACTCGCCGCGCTCCAGGTAGCCCACGGTCTGGTAGTGCACGCCGAGCGCCTCCGACAGTTCGCGGCGGGAGATGCCGCGCTCCACACGGAGCATCGCGATCCGGTTGTAGATCGTCTCACTCATCGCTGCTCAGCCTCTCAGCGGACGCGCGCCAGTGCGCGCCGCTTGCGGGCCTCCATGTCCGCCCCGGACTCGCGGCGGGCCATCCGGCGCAGCACCCGCGGAGCGATGATCAGCCCCGCGACCGCCCACAGGCCCAGCACACCGAGCGTCTCCAGGAGCCGCCAGGACTCGCCGATCTCCGCCGCCGCGGCCGCGTCGGGCAGCACCGCCGCGCGTGATCCGAGGCCCAGCCAGTACAGCGGGAAGACCTGCGCGATGCCCTGCAGCACCGCCGGCATGTTGGAGATCGGGTAGAAGATCCCGGAGATGGCCGCCAGCCCCATGAAGGGCAGCATGACCATGCCGGTCGTGGACGCCGGTGACTTGGTCAGCGAGCCGGCGATGGCGCCCCACGGGAGCGTGGCCGCCATGCCGAGGAGCACGATCCCGACGAGCCCGAGCAGGCCGCCGACGCCGATGCCCGTCATGCCGTCCACGAAGAACAGGCCCGCGACGAGCAGCAGCACCAGGATCAGCGCGACGTTGAGCAGCTGCAGCACGACGGCGCCGACCAGGTGGCCGACCATGCCGTGCGGGACCGCCTTGGAGCGCAGCAGCGTGCCGTCCTCGCGCTCCATGGCCAGGCTCAGGGCGGTCCCGGTGATCCCGCCGAACCCGGCCAGCAGGCCGATCAGGCTGGGCAGGGTCACCAGGGCCATGGACACGCCGAGACCGGGAACCGGGTCGTCTCTGCGGAAGATGATCATCGCGAGCAGGCTGCCGTTGATGACCACTATGGAGGTCAGGTCCGAGGGGTTCGAGAGGCCGTTGAGGAAGGCCTGACGGCCGCGGGCGACGCCGAGCCATGTCGCGTGCAGGACCGCGTTCACGCCGCACCTCCGAAGGGCGTGACGGCCGGGAGCGTCTGGCCGCTCTCCTCGCGCTGGACCAGCGCCATGTAGGTGTCCTCCAACGTCGTACGGCGGACCTCGAGATCGGTGATCTCGGTGTCGTACTGGGCGAACAGCTTGCGGACGAACCCGGTGGCGTCGGCCGTGGCGTGCACGAAGCGCTCGCCGTCCCGCGACCAGCGGACCTCGGCCTCGCCCTCCACCTGGCGGGCCAGCGCGTCGGCGCTGCCGTCGGCCACGATGCGGCCGCCGGAGAGGATCAGCACCCGGTCCGCCACCTTCTCCGCCTCGCCGAGGTCGTGCGTGGTGAGCAGGATCGTGGTGTCCTCGAGGTCGGACAGCCGGTGGATCAGGTAGTGGAAGTCGCGCCGCGCCTGCGGGTCGAAGCCGACGGTGGGCTCGTCGAGGAAGAGCACCTCGGGGCGGCCCACGATGCCGATCGCCACGTCGAGCCGGCGGCGCTGGCCGCCCGACAGCGTGGCCACCCGCTGCTCGGCCTGCCCCTCGAGGCCGACCAGCGTGATCAGCTCGTCCGTCGGGAGGGGACGGGGGCGCCCGGCCGTCGCGTACGGCTCGTAGTAGCGGCCGATGTGATGCAGCAGGGCGCGCACCCGCCAGCGGTTGTGGTCGCGCCAGGACTGGAGCACCACGCCCAGCCGGGCCCGCCATGCCTCGTCGCCCTGCGCGGGGTCGACGCCGAGCACGCTCACCTCGCCCGCCGAGCGGATGCGGAAGCCCTCCAGCACCTCGACCGTGGTGGTCTTGCCCGCGCCGTTGGGGCCGAGCAGGGCGAGCACCTCGCCACGCTCCGCGGTGAGGTCCACCCCGTCCAGCACATCCTTGGTGCCATACCGCATGCGCAGACCGCGGACCTCGATCGCCGTCATGGGAGGGAAACCAATCGTTTAACCATGACTCCAGAAGATAGCACATGTACTACATCTCAGAGCTCATCTATGACGACGTGCGGCCCCCATGAAGGGATTCGGTCAGGCGGTGGCAGGGTCGGGTCGGGCGCCGCGGACGAGGCGGCCGGGGAGTTCGCCGGTGGGCTCGCCGCCGGCATAGACCTCCGTGCCGGAGACGATCGTGTGCAGGTAACCGGAGGCGGTCTGCAGCAGCCGCTTGCCGCCCGCGGGCAGGTCGTGCGCCATGGCCGGCGGGTGCAGCCGCAGGCCGTCGAAGTCGATCACGTTCACGTCCGCCTTGTAGCCGGGCGCGAGCAGCCCGCGGTCCAGCAGCCCCACGGTCTCGGCGGTGCCCCGGCACTGGCGCCGGATCAGGAACGGCAGGTCGAACCGGGTGCCCTGGCGGCGGTCCCGCGCCCAGTGGGTGAGCAGCGTGGTCGTGAAGCTGGCGTCGCAGATGGTGCCGACGTGCGCGCCGCCGTCGCCCAGCCCGGGCACGGTGTGCGGATGCGCCAGCATGTCGCCGGCCGCGTCGAGGTTCCCGTCGAAGTAGTTGAGGAACGGCATCAGCAGCAGCGCGCGTCCGCCGTCGCCGCGCAGCATGTCGTACAGCAGCGCGTCCGGCTCGACGCCGAGGGCGGCGGCGCGGGCGGCGAGGCTCGCCTCCGGGCCGGGCTCATAGTCCGGCGGGTCGCCCAGCTCGAACACCCGCTCCAGCGGCAGCCCGATGCCGCCGTCGCGCGCCCGCAGCTCCTCGAGGACCCGCGTACGGATGTCGGGCTCGCCCAGCCGGACGGCGCGCTTGGCCAGGTCGAGACCCTCCAGCGAACGGTACGTGGCCGAGCCGCGCAGCGGGTTCACCGTGCCCTCCAGCCCGACGAGGATGCCGACCATCCGCGCCGCGACCTGGGCCCGCATCTCCAGTCCCTCCGCGTTGGCCCGGCTCAGCGTGTCGAGGATCTTGCGGTAGCCGGTGCCGCTCCGGCCCTGCAGCAGGGAGACCGAGAGCGGCCGCCCGGAGGTGCGCATCATCGCCAGCAGCGTCGCGATCTCGTCGGCCACGTCCTCGAAGTCGGACACCACCTGCAGCACGCCGATCCCGGTCGCGCCGACCGCCTCGGCGATGCCCACGAGCTCGGCACGCTCGGCCCGTACGGTCGGGGCGGGCGCACCACTGGCCGTACGGTGGTTGAGCGTACGGGAGGTGGTGAAGCCGAGCGCCCCCGCGCGGATGCCCTCCGCGGCGAGCCGGCCCATCTCGGCGATCTCCTCGGCCGTGGCCGGCTCCCGGTCCGCGCCGCGCTCGCCCATCACGAACAGCCGGATCGGGCCGTGGCAGACCTGCGCGGCGAAGTCCAGGTCGTGCGGGCGCCGCTCGAGCGCGTCCAGGTACTCGGGGATGGACTCCCAGTCCCAGCTCAGCCCCTCGCTGAGCACCGCGCCCGGCAGGTCCTCGACGCCCTCCATGAGCTCGATCAGCTTGCCGTGGTCCGGGGGCCGTACGGGGGCGAAGCCCACCCCGCAGTTGCCCATCACGACCGTCGTCACGCCGTGGTCGGAGGAGGGGTTGAGCCGGGAGTCCCAGGTGGCCTGGCCGTCGTAGTGGGTGTGGATGTCCACGAACCCCGGCGTGACGACCGCGCCGCCGGCGTCGATCTCCCGCTTCCCCGTGCCGGAGACCTTGCCCACCTCGGCCACGGTTCCGCCGCTGATCGCGACGTCCGCCGTACGGGCCGGGCCGCCGGTCCCGTCGATCACCGAACCGCCCCTGATCACCAGGTCGAACGCCATCCGCCTCGCCCTCGCTCACTTAGCTGCAGAAGACATATGAATCGACCGTGACACGCCCACCTGCCTCGATCAAGGGTTCGCGAAGGTGCTCGCGGCGCAGGCCAACAAATTTGAGGATCTTGGGGTCAGCCGAGGCGGCCGCGGAAGAGGCGGAGGAGGACCGCGATGAGCAGGGTGTTGTAGGCGAGGCCGCCGAGGACGTACGGCCAGATCGTGCCGCCCTCCCAGGCCGACCAGAGCGCCTTGGCGGGCCAGTACGGGGGCAGCACGCCGAAGGCCGCCTCCCACGGGCTGCCGGTGAGGAAGAACGCCCCCATCGGGATGATCGCGAACGGCAGGCCGATCGCCTTGCCGATGGCCAGCCCTTCCACCTTGTTGCCCGCCGGCCCGGCGATCAGCAGGGACACGACGATGGCGACCATCCCGCAGGTCACGCCGACGGGGACGCCCGCGAGGATCACCTCGGCCGAGGCCAGCCGGCTCAGCGCGAGCACGGCCACCGTGTACACGGTCGCCAGGGCGACCGTCACGAGCCCGCGGTAGAGCGGGTAGGCCGACGGCGGCAGCGGTGTGACCCGCAGCGCGGACAGCGTTCGCTGATCCTTCTCCTCCAGCAGCAGCAGTCCGGCGAGGCTGCCGATCACCAGCGCCGGGCCGATCACCGCCGCCGCGCTGACGATCAGCGAGTAGTACGGCGTCAGGTCGACGTCCCAGGCCCGTACGGCGTACCGGGTCAGCGCCGGGACGAACCACAGCGCGGCGGCGTAGATCAGCGGGCCGGCGAAGACCCCGACGAGCATGCTGTCCCGGCGGATCTGCCGCATGTCGTTGCGCCCGAAGACGCCCAGCACACCGATCGCGCTCACTGCGACCCCTCCCGGGTGACGACGTAGCGGTAGAACACGTACCGGGCGAGCACGCTCAGCCCGGCGATCCACAGCAGCGGGTAGCCGATGGCCGCCGCCATCTCCCACCCGTCCAGCGTGACCTGGCGGAACGCCACGCCGAGCAGCAGCAGGCCGCCCTCCGTGGGGAGCAGCTGCAGCAGCGGCTGCGGCCACAGCCCCGAGTAGTCCAGCAGCGGGACGTTGACCACCAGCAGCGGGACGAGGGACGGCATCAGCCATTCGCTGATCGACGGGTACGGCGCCGCGGTGACGAAGGCGACCAGCATCATCACCAGCGACGTGAGCACCACGCCGAGGACGAAGGCCACCGGCTGGACGTCCACGCCGTACGTGGCCACGGTCACCGCCAGGCTCACCGCCAGCGCCAGCACGGTCAGCGTGGTGAGCTTGGCGGCGAGGTAGTCGCGGAACCGCAGCGGCGTGGTGAGCAGCGCGAACACGGTGCGCTCGCCCTTCTCGAAGAACAGCGCGCCGACGATGAAGAAGAAGCCGACGATGCCCAGGTCGCCGAAGATGACGTACGGCATCCCCACGTTGAGCAGGCCCTCCGGCATCAGGACCAGTACCGCGATCCACAGCACGGCGGAGAACGCCGCCGCGTAGTAGAAGCCGTACCGGCGCTGCAGCCGGAAGTCCATCCGCACCGCGGCCGACAGCGGGGTCATGTCAGTGCCCTCCCCGTGACGTCGATGAACACGTCCTCCAGGGCGGCCTCCTGGCTGTGCATGGCCTCGACCGGGTGCTCCCGGGCGAGCGCGCGGAACGTCTCGTCGTCTGCGAGCCCGTCCAGCGGGAAGTCCTTGGTCCGCAGCCCACCGTCGGCCCGGTACGTGACCTTGACCATCCGGCGGCTGCGGCTCACCTTCAGCTCGGCGGGGGTGTCCAGGGCGGCGATCCGGCCGTCGTCCACGAACGCCACCCGGTCGCAGAGCTCGTCCGCGGTGGCCATGTCGTGCGTGGTGAGGAAGACGGTGCGGCCCTCGGCGCGCAGCTCCCGGATCGTGTCCTTGATCCTGCGGGCGTTGCCCGGGTCCATGCCCGAGGTCGGCTCGTCGAGGAAGAGCAGCTCGGGACGGTTCAGCAGGGCGCGGGCGAAGATCAGCCGCATCTGCATGCCCTTGGAGAACTTCCCGACCAGGGTGTCCGCGTCGTCCTGCAGCCCCACCCGCTCCAGCAGGCCCATGAGGTCCGCGTGCGGGCCGCGGTAGAGCGAGGCGAAGAACCGCAGGTTCTCCATCGCGGTCAGCTTCTGGTAGTGGTTCGGCAGCTCGAAGGAGACGCCGATGCGCTGGTAGTAGTCGGAGCCCCAGGTCGCGGGCGGCCGTCCCCAGACGGAGACGGAGCCGCCGCTGCCGGTGAGCAGCCCGATGAGGATCTTCTGCGTGGTGGACTTGCCCGCGCCGCTCGGTCCCAGGAAGCCGAAGATCTCCCCCTCGGCCACCGAGAAGCTCATCCCGCGCACCGCGGGGTCCACCGACTTCGGGTACGTGAAGGTCAGCCCGTCGACCTCGATGACCGTCATATCTCCTCGCCCTCCTGGCGTCGTAGCCAGCGATCCCTGATCTGGGAGTACTCCTGCTCGAGGAACGCGTACATGTCGTGTGCCTCCTTGACCCGGCGGGTCCGGTCCTCGCCGAGGTCGTCCATCAGGTCGAGGCCGCGTTCCATGAGCTTGCGCCAGTCGCGGGCCACCCGGGCCTTGCTCTCCGCCTCCAGCAGCCAGAAGCCGGGGCGCAGGCGGTAGTAGACCCGCCGGGTGCCCGCGACGGGATGTCGCTCGACGGCGCCGGCGCCGATCAGCAACTTGACCGCCATGCTGATCGCGCCACGGCTCGCCTGTACGGCCTCGGCGAGCTCCTCCGCCGACTGGTGCGGCGGGTCGCAGACCATCAGCCAGCCGAGGACCCGCCCCGGCATCCGGGGCAGGCCCTGGTCCTCGAAGAACAGGCCGATCTCGTCCGCGAAGGCGTGCAGTGCGGAACGTTCCATGCCGGGGACGCTACGCGAACGTGCACAAGTTTCAATAACTTCTGAAAGCTCTATACGCCGTTTTGACGCCGGGTCATCGGGGCCTGCCGCCGATGCCGAGGGTCATGGTCATCGTGTAGCCGTCGCGGACGGAGCCCTGCTTGATCCGGGTGAGCGTGGGCACCATGGCGTCGGGGTCCCCGCCGGAACGCTCTGCCTCCCCGTACACCTGGTCGTTCTCCAGCTTGGTGAGCGCGAGCCCGTGCTGCACGTACGGCTCCAGCGCCGAGTACTCCTCGCACACGTCGTCGGGGAAGAGCGCCTGGGTGGTCTGCG
Organism: Streptosporangiales bacterium; assembly: GCA_009380095.1. Lineage (GTDB taxonomy): Bacteria > Actinomycetota > Actinomycetes > Streptosporangiales > Streptosporangiaceae > WHSL01. Next base: position 7,063 of record WHSL01000180.1, read on the forward strand.
CGGTGGTGCCGCCCTCGTACGTCTTCCCGACCTCGCCGCCGTCGTGCACCTTGATGTGGATGTGCGTCACGCGGGGGGAGTACCAGCCGGGCACGATGCTGGTGAACGCCACCTTGCCCGCGGCGTCGGTGACCTGGACGCCGCGCAGGTACGTGTCCGCGTCCCCCACCCCGTCGGGGTCCGGCACCTCGCCGCCGGGCGCCTTGTCCTGGTAACCGGAGTAGTAGCCCCAGGCGTCGCAGTGCCAGATCTCCACGGGTGCGTCCGCGACCGGCCGGCAGCCTTTCGCCACGTCGACCACGGTGAACGTGACGCGCAGCGGGAAGCCGGGCTTGCCCTCGGTGATGTCCCGCCGGACGTCCTGCTCGTCCAGGTAGTACGGCCCCTCGGTGACCTCGGGCGTCATCACGCAGACCTTGCCCGCGGAGCTCGTCGCGGTGGCGGTGCCCTCGGCGGGCGATCCCGGCGCCGTCGTCCCGCCGGCCGCGGCGCCGTGGCCGGCCGCCCCGTCGTCGCCGCAGCCGGTGCCGAGCCCCAGTGCCGCGATGCCGATCCCTCCCGCGGACAGCAGCCGCCGCCGGCTGAGTCCCTCGGAGTCCACCATGGCTCGATCAGCTCCTCGATCCACGACCGCCCGGCGCCGCACAACGCTAGTGAGCCCCCGCCCCGCACCCCCGTTCCGCGCCATCCCGGCGGTTCGCGTCAATCCGCACATCCCGCCACTGGCCCGACATGTCCGGGGCTCGCGCCGCCGATGGAGGGCCCGGCACGCCGCCGGAAATCCGGTGTGAACGGGTGGGAGGGCGCGCGTAGCCTGGTCAAGTGGTAGATGCCCCCGCCGAGACGAGTACGTCCGGATCGTCCCGTCCCGCGCCGCCGCTCTGGGTCGTCGTCCTCGCCGCCTGTGCCGGGCAGTTCCTCGTCGTGCTCGACGTCGCCGTGGTGAACGTGGCGCTGCCGTCGATGCGCGCCGACCTCGGCATGAGCGCCACGGCCCTGCAGTGGGTGGTGAACGCGTACTCGCTCACCTTCGCCGGCTTCATGCTGCTCGGCGGCCGGGCGGGCGACATCTTCGGGCGCAAGCGCACGTTCCTGGTCGGCCTCGGCCTGTTCACCTTGGCCAGCCTGGCGGGCGGGCTCGCCCAGGAGCCGTGGCAGCTCGTGTTCGCCCGGGCCGTGCAGGGGATCGGTGCGGCCGTGCTCGCGCCCTCCACGCTCGCGGTGCTGACCGTGTCGGTGCCGGAGGGGGCGGCCCGCGTACGGGCCATCGGCACCTGGTCGGCCACCGGCGCGGCGGGCGGCGCCGCGGGCGGCCTCACCGACGCGCTGTCCTGGCGCTGGGTGCTGCTGATCAACGTGCCGATCGGCGCCGTGGTGCTCGCCGCCGCCGCGATCTGGCTGGTGGAGAGCCGGGACGGGGCCGGCCGGCGGCTCGACGTCCCGGGCGGGCGTGGCCGGGGTGCTGCTCGCGGCGACCGGCTGCCTGACGCAGAGCGCGGGCATCGAGCCCGGCGGGGACTACCTGCTCGGCGTGGCGGTCCCTGGGCTGATGATGATGTACGGGGTGGGGACGGCGGCGACCTCGCTCGCCTCCATCGCCACCAGCGAGGCGCCGCTCCGCGACTCCGGCATCGCGTCGGGGCTGGTGAACACCGCGCGGACGATGGGCGGGTCGATCGGGCTCGCGGTGCTGTCCACGATCGCGGTGGCGCGCAGCGACGGCGACGCCTCGCCCACCGGCCTGGCCGCCGGCTACTCACTGGTGTTCCAGGTCAGCGCCGGTGTCCTGATCGCCTGCGCGCTCCTCATGCTCTCCGTGCTGCCCCGGCACCGCGTGCGCGGCCACGGGCCCGGCGAACCGGGCCCGTGGCCGCGAGCGCTCAGCCCGCGGGCTGTTTGGAGGTGCTCTCCTCGTCGTACTCGACCGCGTAGTCGACGTGCGAGCGGTCCTTGAGCATGCGCGCGGCGACGAAGCTGATCAGCGCGCAGACCGCCATGTAGGCACCGATCGCCATGGACGTGCCGAACTGCGACATCAGGTACACGGCGATGAGCGGCGCCGGGCCGCCCGCCGTCACCGAAGCGAGCTGATACCCGAGCGAGGCGCCGCTGTAGCGCAGCCGCCCGGTGAAGCTCTCCGCGATGAACGTGGCCTGCGGACCGTACTGCATGTCGTGGATGGGCCAGGCGAGCACGATGGCGAGGAACACCAGCGCGGGCACCTTCGTGTCCAGCAGCATGAAGTACGGGAACGACCACGCCAGCATGACGAGCGCGCCGATGGAGTAGATCCTTCTGCGCCCGATCTTGTCGGACATCCAGCCCCAGAACGGCACGGTGACCATCGAGACCAGCGCACCCACGATCACGTACGTGTTGACCTGGCTCCGCGGGATGTCCAGCTCGGTCGTGGCGTAGCTGAGGATGAAGACCGTGAAGATGTAGAACGGGGCCTGCTGGCCGGTGCGCAGCAGTGCGCTGAGGATGATCTCCCGCCAGTTGCGGACGATCACCTCCTTGACCGGCACCCTCTCGACCTGGTTGCGCTCCAGCAGCTTCGAGAAGACCGGGGTCTCCAGGATGCCGAGCCGGATCCACAGTCCGATCGCCACCATGACGATGCTGAGCAGGAACGGGATGCGCCAGCCCCAGTACGGATGCATCGGCTCGAACACCGCCAGCGCGCTGTAGCCGAGCACCAACCCGACCGGCACGCCGAACTGCGGCCACGAGCCGAGGAAGCCGCGGAGCCCCCCGCGCGACTTGCCCCATTCGGTGGACAGCAGAACCGAGCCGCCCCACTCGCCGCCGACCGCGATGCCCTGGAGCAGGCGGAGGATGGTGAGCAGCACGCCGCCCCAGATGCCGATCTGCGCGTACGTCGGCACGAGGCCGACCAGCGTGGTGGCGATGCCCATCGTGAGCAACGTGATGATCAGCGTGGCCTTGCGGCCGATGCGATCGCCGTAATGCCCGAAGATCGCCGCCCCGATGGGACGTGCGGCGAACCCCCCGAAGTAGGTGGCCAGGGACAACAACAGGCCGGACGTCTCGTCCTGCTCAGGGAAGAAGAGTTGGGCGAAGATGGTGGTGGCCGCGAAGCCGTACAGAAAGAAGTCGTACCACTCGATGGAAGTACCGACGGCGGAGGCGATCACCGCGCGGGTGAGCTGCCGACGGTCCGGGTCTTGGGTCGCCTTGGAGACGGAGGCTCCTTCAGCCATCTGTTTTCTCCTCAGATGGGTTGCGGATCGTGGATATTACGGATGATCCGCCAGCGCAAGGTCTACGTGCAGACTGTATTCAAAAGATGCCCCATTGTGCCGCGCCGCCGGTCTTCGAGTAGTGGATCTCATACCCGTTCCGGTACGCCCATGCCCGCGCGGCGGCGGCGAGGGCCGAGGAACCGCTGTTCAGGTAGTCCTCGGCGATGACCGTCGAGTGGTAGTGGTGCAGCAGGCCGATCATCGGGTCCACGGACCCGGGGATGCCGAGCTTGATCGCCACCAGCGTGACCTCGTGCCGCCGCGTCCGCGCCCGCGCGGCCCACGTGAGCGCGGGTGCGAACACGGCGGGCTCGACGTCGCGCAGCAGGTCGTAGAGTCGCCGCGCGCGGACCGGGTCGGTCCGGTTGGTCGGGGGGCGGAGCCCTTCGGGCGCCGGGCGGATCCGGCCGTCGAGCGTACGGATCATCGTCATCCGGCCGGTGCCGAAGCTGAGCAGCCCGGCGAGTTCGGTGAGCCGTGCCTCGGCGACCCGCGCAGCCGACGGATCCCGATTTGTCATGATACCGAGGATGGCGGGCCCGCCTCGGGACCCCTCCCGACCGGAATCGCCTCAGTTCGGAGGCGGTGCGGGAGAGGCGCCGATGACGATCTTGGTGGGTACGTGGATCATCGTGGAGGGTATGCCGGCCTTCCCGAGCTCGCCGAGGACGAGACGGCATGCGGCCGCGCCGGTCCGAGCCAGCGGTACGCGCAGCGCCGGTGATGCCGGGCTGGTGGCGCCGAGCGGAGACAGGTCGTGGGAGGCGGCCAGGCTGACTTCCTCGGGCACCGCAGGCCCGCCGCCTGCAATCCCATCAACCTCCGATCAGCACGTAGCTGCTGTACGCGACCACCGCCGTCACTGCGGTGCCGCACCGATCCGCTCCGCGGCGGCCAGACCAGAGTCGATCCGAGCCAGCGCTGGCTCCATCTCCACGAACTCGCCGTCCACGCCGCGACCTGGCGGCCGACGCATTCTCGCCAAGGACACCTGCACCCCCGCCCGCCCGCTCGGCCTGGACGACCGCGGCGTCGTCCCCCGGGCGGCGCGCCGACCTGGCGTCGTGGAGCGGGAGGGCCGCACGAGCGTTGTCGAGGTGTACGAGCGCCACCACGGGAGCGGACGCCGCACTATGGCCCGGTGCTCGGCTTCGCCCTGCGCACCGTCGCC
>WHSL01000146.1 GCA_009380095.1 Streptosporangiales bacterium
CCGCCGCCACCCCGCCGACGCTCCGCCGGCCCCATACCGGCCCCATACCGGCCCCACGCCGGGCCCACACCCGGGGCGTTGACCTCACGGGCCGCTCCTGCCTAAGGTCGCACCGAATCGAATTCGGTTCCAGCGAATCCGGGAGTCAACGTGTCCGAACTCAGCGGGCGGCTCGCCCTGGTCACCGGCGGCGGCAGGGGGATCGGCGCGGCCATCTCCATCACCCTCGCCGAGGCGGGCGCGGACGTCGCGATCGGCTACCGCAAGGACGAGGAGGCGGCCGCGAAGACCGTCGCCGCGATCGAAGCCGCGGGCGTACGGGGCCGCGCGTTCCGCGCCGCCGTCGACAACGCGGAGGACTGCGCGGCGCTGGTCGCCGACGTGACCGGCGGGTTCGGCAGCCCCGACATCCTGGTGCACTGCGCCGGCATCGCCAGCCGCGGCAAGTCCGTAGCCGACACCGACCCCGCCGAGCTGGAGCGGGTGCTGCGGGTGCACGCGATGGGACCGCACCACCTCACCCAGGCGGCGCTGCCGCACCTGCGGCAGGCGGACCGCGCGGACGTCGTCTTCATCTCCAGCGTGGCCACCGACAAGATGGGCGCGAACGGGGCCCCGTACAGCATGGGCAAGGCCGCGATGGAGGCGCTCGCGCACACGCTCGCCAAGGAGGAGCGGCGCAACGGCATCCGGGTCAACATCGTGGCGCCCGGCCTGGTGGACACCGAGATGGGCCGCCGGCTGATCCGCGCCACCGCGGGCATCGAGAACATCCGCGACGCCGACCCGAACTTCCCGTTCGGCCACGTGTGCACCCCCGAGGAGGTCGCCGCGGCGGTCACCTTCCTGGTCTCCCCCGCCGCCGGCTACGTCAACGACCAGCGCATCGTGGTGGACGGCGGCACGTTCTAGGGCTGTCACCCTCGCCCGGCATGGGTAAGGCTCCCCGTAGAGAGCGGGGAGGTCGGCGATGGCTGGTGCGATCCTTGTCGGGGTGGACGGCTCGGAGCAGAGCGTCCGGGCGCTGGACTGGGCGGTGGCGGAGGCGCGGCTGCGCGGCACGTCCGCGCTGGAGCTGCTGTTCGCGGTGGGCGTGCCGGCCCTCGACCTGCCGCTCACGGGCTGGTACGAGCAGGCTGCCGGGCACGCGCGGGACGTCCTGGCCGAGAACGCGGAACGGATCCGGGGGCTCGGCCTGACCGTGGAGACCACCGTGGTGCCGGAGGTGGCGGCGCCCGCGCTGATCAACCGTGCCGAGCAGGCGGCGCTGACCGTGGTGGGGCTGCGCGGCCGCGGCGGGTTCCCCGGGTTGAGGATCGGCTCGGTGGCGTACCAGGTCGCCGCGCACGCGCCGGGCCCGGTGGCGGTGATCGGCCCGGAACAGCCGAACGGGCGCCCCGAGTCCGAGGTGGTGTGCGGCATCGACGGCTCGGACCAGGCGCAGGGCGCGATCGCCGCGGCGATGGAGGCGGCCTCGCTGCGCGGACGGCCGCTGCGGGTGGTGCACGCGTGGCGGCATCCGTCCGCGCTGGGGCCGGGCGACATGCTCTCCCTCGTGTACGACGTCCGGCTGGAGCAGCAGGAGCAGGAAGCACAGCTCGCGGAGGCGATGGCGGGCTGGTCGGCGAAGTACCCGGACGTGCGGGTCATCACCGAGGTGCTGCACGACAGCCCGGTGCGCGCGCTGACCGAGGCCTCGGCCGGTTCCGAGCTGCTCGTCGTGGGCCCGCGCGGCAGGCGCGGCTTCCCGCTGCTGGCACTCGGATCGGTGGCGCACGGGGTGCTGCACCACGCGTCCTGCCCGGTGCTCATCGCCCGCCGCCGGCCGGCCTGACCCGGCCCTTCATGCGTGGCGAAAGCCCGCGCGCCGCGGGCGGCTGGGCGCCGGCGCCGCGGACCGGCCGGGGCCGACGACCCGGCGGTCTCGCGGTCTACCGCAGCGCCTCTCCCCTTCCCGAGCGGGGGCCGCCTCGCGCGGCGCGCGGGCCACGTTCGCAGGATGACTCCCGCTCCGGCCGCGCGGGAGGGGCCGAAGGTCCCAAAGGAACCGGACCGCCGTCCCTGACATGTGCGAACCGCTCGTCCGTGGGCAGGGGGCGGGGAGCGGCACTCGTGTGGCGGGGAGCACGACATGGCAGGACCGATCCGGCGGCTCAGGTCGTATCTCGGTCTGGACCGCAATCCGCTGCGGCGGCGGCGCGACCGGGTGGAGGCCCGGATCAGGCTGGTGCTGGCCGCCGTACTCGTCCTCGGCGGCCCGGCGCTGACGCTCTGGTCGTCGGGGCGCGTCCACGACGACCTCATGGCCCGCGCGCGGGCGCAGCAGGCGGAACACCGTCAGGTGACCGCGGTCGTCAGCGCCCCCCGGGAGCATCCGATCTCCGAGCTCGACGGGGGCAGACAGACGGTGGTCGACGCGACCGTGGCGCTGCCCTCCGGCGGGCACAAGAAGGTACGGATCGCGGTGCCGGACGGCACCGCTCCGGGCGACACCGTGACGATCTGGATGGACGGGCACGACGCGGTGGTCCAGCGTCCGCTGACCGCCGACGACGCCCACTGGACCGCGGTCTTCACCGCGATGGTGATACCGCTGCTGCTCGCCATGGCGGTGTGCGGCGCCGCGTCCGGCGTCCGCGCGCTGTGCATGCGCCGGGCCGAACACGACTGGGAGCGCGACTGGGCCCTGGCCGACATCCAATGGCGCGGCCACCCGCCCCGCTGACGCCCATCCCAGGCCGACGCCAGGCCCCGGCCTCGCCCTGAGAACGGGCCGTGCACGGGCGGGCACGACGAGGTACGGTTCGCGCAGCGCCGTTCGTGACAGCTCGGGGGAATCCGAGAAAGGCCCAGGAATGGCGACAGAAGTGGCGCGCGCGGACGATCCGTACCAACTCACTCCCGAGGGCATCAAGGAACCACCCCAAGGCTGGTGGCAGAGCGTCCGCTACCTGGGGCCCGGCCTGATCCTGAGCGCCTCGATCGTCGGCTCGGGCGAGCTCATCGCCACCACCACCCTCGGCGCCGAGGCCGGCTTCGTCATTCTCTGGCTGGTCATCGTCAGCACGCTGGTCAAGGTGGCGGTCCAGGTCGAGCTGGCGCGCTGGACCATCTCCACCGGCCAGCCGGCCCTCACCGGGTACGCCAAGGTGCCGCCCAGGATCGGCGGGGTCTCCTGGGTCAACCTGATGTTGATCGTGCTCGGGCTGGCCAAGTTCTTGCAGCTCGGCGGCATCATCGGCGGTGTCGCCGTGGCGTGCAGCATTCTTGTGCCGTTCGGTCCCGACCCGATGGCGTTCAGCTCCATCGCGATCTGGACGGTCATCATCGCCGCGGGCAGCATCGCGCTGCTCATCTCGAACCGGTACAGCCTGGTGGAACGCCTCGCCACCGTACTGGTCGTGGTCTTCTCGCTGATCACCATCGTGATCGCGGTCGGCCTGCCGTTCTCGCCGTTCCCGTACGACGGTGGCGACCTGGCCAGCGGCCTCACCTTCCAAGTCCCGGCCGGGGTCCTCGGCGCGGCGGTGGCCATGTTCGGCATCACCGGTGTCGGCGCCGACGAGATCACCATGTACACGTACTGGTGCGTGGAGAAGGGCTACGCCCGCTGGACCGGCCCGAACGACGGCAGCGAGGAGTGGGCGCGGCGCGCCAACGGCTGGATCAAGGTCATGTACAAGGACGCCCTCCTGGCGTGGGTCATCTACACCTTCGCCACCATCGCGTTCTTCCTGATGGGTGCCGCGGTGCTGAACGCGCAGGGGCTGGTCCCCGCGGAGACCGAGATGGTCGCCACGCTCTCCCGGATGTACACCGACACCCTCGGGGAGTGGGCGAACGTCTTCTTCCTCGTGGGGGCCATCGCGGTGCTGATGTCCACACTCTGGGTCGCGATGCCCAGCTGGGCCCGGATGTACACGAACCTGCTCTCCACCTTCGGCGTGCTGGACTGGCAGGACACCACGGCCCGGCTGCGCTGGATCCGCGGCTTCACGGTCGCCCTGCCGATCATCTGGGCGACCGCGTACCTGGTCATCGAGTCCCCGGTGATCATGGTGCAGATCGGCGGGGTGGTGACCGGGATCTTCCTGCTCGCCGTGGTGGTCGCGGTCTGGTACCTGCGCCGAGCCGAGACGGACCCACGGCTGTACGGCCACGGCGTGTTCAACACGACCCTGGTCGTCAGCAGCGTCGCGATCGGCCTGCTCGGCGTCTACACGGTGCTGAGCGCGCTCGGCCTCGGCGTCGGGTAGCGCGGGCACGCGCCTCAGGCCGCGACGTCCTCCGGGTGCGGGACGACCGTCACCACGCACGCCGCGTGGTGCAGCACGCCCTGGCTCACCGAGCCCAGCAGCATGCCGCGGAACCCGCCGCGCCCGCGCGAGCCCACGACGATCTCGGTGTTCTCGTCCGCCTCGGCGAGCAGCAGGCCGGCCGGGTTGCCGCGCTCCTGCCGGGCGGAGACCACGACCTCCGGCCCGGCCGCCCGCCGCACCGCGAGCGCCTCCTCGAGCCGCCCGGTCTCGTCCGTACGGCCGAGCGCCCGGACGACCACCAGCGGCACCTCCGTGGCCCGCGCCTCGGCGAAGGCGTAGTCGAGCGCGCGCTCCGCGGGCCCGGACCCGTCGTACCCGACGACGATCCGGTCCGGCCCGCGGACCGGGCCCGCGCCGCCGCCCTTGACCACCGTCACCGGGGAGGCCGCCCGGGCGGCCAGCTCCACACCGGTCGAGCCCAGCAGCACCGAGCCCACGCCGCCGAGCCCGCGCGAGCCGATCACCAGGCGTTCCGCGTCGCGGCTCTCGTCCAGCAGCACGGGGATGCGGAAGCCGACGATCACCGTCGCGTCGGGGCTCATCCCGGCCTTCTCCGCGCGGTCCACCGCCTCGTCGCGGATCGCCTCGGCCCGCGCGTCGAGCCCCGCGACCTCCGGAACGCCGGGCGCCGCGCCCAGCGGGACGTGCATCAGCGGCCAGAGGTGCGCGTGCACGATCCGCAGCGGCAGGCCGCCGCGCGCGGCGCGCCCGGCCGCCCACTCCACGGCCCGCAGCGCCTCCGCGGAACCGTCCACACAGGCCACGACCGGCCGGAGTCCCCCCGTCACCCTTGCCTCCACTGCCTCGGTTCTGCCCCATCCCTACCCAGGCCCGGGCCGCCCCCCGGGTTTATCCCCCGCCGATCAGGTGAGGTGAGCGGTCTACACCGTACCGAGATCGCCGAAGGGAGGCCGGGATGCCACGCGATGTCTGGGTCCTCGGGCTGGACGAGCTCAACCTGCGCCTGCTCGGCGAGCTTCCGCACCTGAACGACTACCGCTTCCACTCGCTGCTCGACCTCGCCGAGCTCCGGACGGATGGTGAGGTCGACATCGAGGCCCTGCTGGAGGAGGCCCGGCGGCGGCTCGACGCCTCCAGCGCGCCGGTGGACGCGATCGTCGGCTACTGGGACTTCCCTGTGAGCTCGATGCTGCCGCTGCTCTGTGACGAGTACGGGGTCCGCGGCGCGAGCCTGGAGTCCGTACTGAAGTGCGAGCACAAGTACTGGAGCCGGCTGGAGCAGGCCGAGGTCATCGAGGAGTACCCGGCGTTCGGACTGGTCCCGCTGGAGGGCGAGCCGAAGCCCCCGGAGGGGGTGCGGTACCCGATGTGGCTCAAGCCGGTGAAGTCCGCCTCCTCGGCGCTGGCCTTCCTGGTGCACGACGACGCGGAACTCCGCGACGCGGTGGACCGGATCCGGGCGGGCGTCGACGAGATCGGGGAGCCGTTCGCCCACTTGATGCGCTACGTCGACCTGCCCGAGCCGGTCGCCGCGGCCGGCGGCTCGGCCTGCCTGGCCGAGGAGGCGATCGACGGCGCCCAGGTGACCGTGGAGGGCTTCGTGCAGGACGGCCGGGTCTGCGTGTACGGGGTGGTCGACTCGATCATGTACCCCGGGACCCCGAGCTTCCTGCGCTACCAGTACCCGTCCACCCTGCCCGACCGGGTGCTGGACCGGCTCTCCGACATCTCGGCCCGGGTCGTCAAGCGGGTCGGCCTCGACCACACGGCGTTCAACATCGAGTTCTTCTGGGACGAGCTCACCGACGACATCCGGCTGCTGGAGGTCAACCCGCGGCACTCCCAGTCGCACGCGCCGCTGTTCGCCTTCGTGGACGGCACGCCGAACCACCAGTGCATGGTGCGGCTGGGGCTCGGCCTGCCGCCGGAGGTGCCGCAGCGCGAGGGGCCGCACGCGATCGCGGCCAAGTGGCTGATCCGCCGCTTCTCCGACGCCGTGGTGCTGTCCGTACCGTCCCGGGAACGGATCGAGGCGATCCGCGAGGAGATCCCGGACGCCATCGCCGAAGTGCTGGTGAAACCGGGCGAGCGGCTCTCCGAACGGCCCATGCAGGACGGCTACAGCTACGAGCTGGGCTGGGTCTACCTGGGGGCGCGTACGGAGGCCGAGCTGACCGAGAAGTACCGGCGCTGTCTGAAGGGGCTGGCGTTCGCGTTCGAAGACGTCGAGCACGAGTAGTCGGGGGTAGGGCCACGTGCGCACCGTCACGTCGCTTCCGTATGCGGTCAAGGAGGAGGAGCACGTCTGGATCCCGATGTCGGACGGGGTCCGGCTGTCCGCGCGGATCTGGCGTCCGGTGGCGGCCGAGAGCGAGCCGGTGCCGGCGATCCTGGAGTTCATCCCGTATCGGAAGCGCGACCTCACCGCGCAGCGCGACTCGATCCACCACCCGTACCTGGCCGGGCACGGCTACGCGTGCGTCCGCGCGGACCTGCGCGGCACCGGCGACTCCGAGGGCGTGCTCACCGACGAGTACCTGGAGCGGGAGCTGCGGGACGCGGAGGAGATCCTGGCCTGGCTCGCCGAGCAGCCCTGGTGCAACGGCCGCTCGGGGATGATGGGCATCTCCTGGGGCGGGTTCAACGCGCTGCAGGTGGCCGCGCGCCGGCCGCCCGGCCTGGACGCGATCGTCCCGCTCTGCTTCACCGACGACCGGTACGCCGACGACGTGCACTACATGGGCGGCTGCCTGCTCAGCGACAACCTGTCCTGGGCGTCCACGATGTTCGCCTACACGTCCTGCCCGCCGGACCCGGCGATCGTCGGCGAACGGTGGCGGGAGATGTGGCACGAGCGGCTGGAGCACAGCGGGCTCTGGCTGCGGGAGTGGCTCAGCCATCAGCGGCGCGACGACTACTGGCGGCACGGGTCGGTGTGCGAGGACTACTCCGCCGTACGGTGCCCGGTGCTCGCCGTCAGCGGCTGGGCGGACGGCTACTCCAATGCCGTGTTCCGGCTGCTGGAGGGGCTGTCCGGGCCGAGCCAGGGGCTGATCGGCCCGTGGTCGCACAAGTACCCGCACCTGGGCAAACCCGGCCCGGCCATCGGCTTCCTGCAGGAGCTGGTGCGCTGGTGGGACCGCTGGCTGAAGGACGTCGACAACGGCGTGGACCAGGAGCCGCGGCTGCGCATGTGGCTGCAGGAGAGCGTGCCGCCGTCCACCGCGTACGACGAGCGCCCCGGGCGCTGGGTGGCCGAGCGCGAGTGGCCGTCGCCGCGGATCGCGACACGCCCGTACCTGCTGGGCCGGTGGCGGCTGGCGCGGCCCGGGCTGGACGTGCCGGCCGAGGAGCTGACCGTGGAGTCGCCGCTGTCGGTGGGGCAGTTCGCCGGCAAGTGGTGCTCCTACAACGCGCCGCCGGACATGCCGTACGACCAGCGTGAGGAGGACGGCGGCTCGCTGGTGTTCGACGGCGACCCGCTGGACGAGCGGCTGGAGGTGCTCGGCTCACCCGTGGTGACGCTGGACCTGGCGGCGTCGCGGCCGCAGGCCATGGTGGCCGTACGGCTGTCGGACGTGTCGCCGGACGGCCGCGCCACCCGGGTCAGCTACGGCCTGCTCAACCTCGCGCACCGGAATGGCCACGACCGGCCGGAACCGCTCGTCCCGGGGCAGCGCTACCACGTGCGGGTGCCGCTGAACGGCATGGCGCAGGAGTTCCCGCCCGGGCACCGGGTACGGCTGTCGATCTCGACCTCGTACTGGCCGCTGGCCTGGCCCCCGCCGGAGCCCGCCCGGCTGTCCATCTTCACCGGGGAGAGCGCGCTGGAGTTGCCGGTACGGCCTCGGGGCCCCCGGGAACCGGAGACGCCGGACTTCGGCGAGCCGGAGGGCACCCCGCCGATCGCCGCCACCCAGGTCCGGCCCGGCGAGCAGCGCTGGCAGGTCTCCCGGGATCTCGTCGGGTACGAGTCCGTGCTGCACGTGATCAAGGATCTGGGGGTCGTACGGTTCGAGGAGATCGGGCTGGACGTGGCGCGCCGGGCGGAGGAGCGCTACGGGTGGACCGGGGACGACTTCACCTCGGTGTTCGGCGACGTGCGGTGGACGATGGGGTTCGCGCGCGGGGAGTGGGCGGCGAGCACGGAGACCCGGACGCTGCTGACCTCGACGGAGGACGAGTTCCAGGTGCACGCGCGGCTCGACGCCTTTGAGGGTGAGCACCGCGTGGCCTGCCGGGACTGGCATCTGTCGGTCCCCCGCGACCACCTGTGACGGTCTCCTGACAGTCCCCTGACAGTCCCCTGATGGCCCTCTGACAGCTTTCCGGACGGCTTCTGACCACCTTTGGCCGCACGCCTGTGTACGCATCGCGCACAGGCGTGCGCATGTTGCGGTCGCATGCCGGGCGCTGGATCATGGGCGCAAGCTCAACGGCGCCCGCTCCCCTGGCCCCTCCCCCCAGCCAAAGGATCCGCCATGAGGACCTCCGTTTCCGGCCGCCCCCGCCGTTTCGCGGCCGCACTGCTCGCCGCCGTGCTGGCCACCGCCCTCACCGCGTGCGGCGGCTCCGACTCGGGCTCCGGCTCCGGCGGCGAGGGCCTGGAGCGCACGACCGTACGGGTCGCCTCGCTGCCCACCGTGGACGCCGCCGCGCTGCACGTCGGCGTCGAGCAGGACATCTTCTCCAAGGCCGGGCTGGACGTGCGGATCCAGCCCGTACAGCAGTCCATCCAGGCGCTGCCCGCGCTGGTCAACGGGCAGGTCGACGTGATCGCCAGCGCCAACTACGTGACGTTCCTGCAGGCCCACGACAAGGGCACGCTGAAGCTGCGGGTGATCTCCGAGGCGATCCGGATCAAGCCGGGCGTGATGAGCGTGCGGGTGATGCCGGACTCCCCGATCCGTACCCCGAAGGACCTCGAGGGCAAGACCGTCGGCGTCAACATCCTCAACAACATCCAGAGCCTGACGCTCAACGCGGTGCTGGAGGAGCAGGGCCTCGACCCGACCAAGGTGAAGTATCGGCAGATCCCGTTCCCGCAGATGGGCGCCGTGCTGGAGAAGGGTGAGGTGGACGCGGTGCACGTCGTCGAGCCGTTCCAGGCGCAGCTCGCCGGGGAGCTCGGCGCGCGCGCCGCGGTGGACGGCGGCCAGGCACCCGTCACCGACCTGCCGATCAGCGGCTACGTGACCACGGAGAAGTTCGTCACCGAGAACCCGACGACCGCGGCCGCCTTCCAGAAGGCGATGGCGGAGGCGCAGGCGCTCGCCGACAAGGACCGTACGCAGGTGGAGAAGGTGCTGCCCGGCTACGCCAAGATCGACGCGGCGGCGGCCAAGAAGCTCGTGATGCCCGCCTTCCCCGCGACCGTGGACGCGCCCGGGCTGCAGAAGCTCGCCGACATGATGACCGAGGCCGGCCTGCTGACCAGGAGGCTCGACGCCGCGACGGTGGTGTACTCGCCTCGATGACCGAGCTGTCGCGGCCCGGCCGGGTCGTCCGCGGCCTGGCCGGGATCGCCGTGCTGTTCGGCGCGGCCGAGGCGGTGAGCCGCGCGGGCATCGTGAGCGAGGAGTTCCTGCCGCCCGCCTCGGACGTGCTGGCCCGCGCGGTGGAGCTGACCGGCGACGAGCTGTTCCTGGAGGGACTCGCCGCCACCGTCACCGCGTGGGCGCTCGGCCTCGGCATCGCGGTGGCCGGGGCCGTACCGCTCGGGCTGCTGCTCGGGTCGGTGCCGGCGATCAACGCGGCGCTCCGCGCGATCGTGGAGTTCCTCCGGCCGATCCCGTCGGTGGCGCTGATCCCGCTGGCCGGGCTGCTGCTCGGGTCCGGCACCGAGATGAAGGTGGCGCTGATCGTCTACGCGGCGACCTGGCCGATCCTGTTCAACACCGTGTACGGGCTGCACGAGACCGACCCGCTGTTCAAGGACACACTGCGCGCCTTCGGGTACGGACCCCGCGCGGTGCTGCTCCGGGCCGGGCTGCCCTCGGCCGCGCCGTTCATCGCCACCGGCGTCCGGCTCGCCGCGGCCATCGCGCTCATCCTCGCCGTCGGGACCGAGGTGCTGTCCGGCTTCGGCGAAGGCCTCGGCACGTTCGTCGCGCAGGCCATGAACGTGCCGGGCGGGGTGACCGACGTGCTGGCCGGGACGGTGTGGGCGGGCGTGCTCGGGCTGGCGGTGAACGCGCTGCTGGTCGGCGCGGAGCGGCGGCTGCTGCACTGGCACCACGCCCGGCTGGCGGCAGGCACGTGAGCGCGGCCACCCGTACGAGCGGCGGCGCGAACGGCGTCTCGCCGGGCCGCGGCGCGCGGGCCGGCGGCGGCGCTGTACGGGCCGCCGCGTTGCGCTGGATCGCACCGCTGACGGCGCTGCTGGCCTGGGAGCTGGTCACCCGGGCCGCCGCGAGCCCGTTCTTCCCGCCGCCCACCCGGATCATCGCGCGGATGTACGAGCTGTGGTTCTCCGGCCCGCCGGCCCGGCTCTTCCTTACCCCCGAGGCGGTGGGCAACATCCTGCCCAGCCTGGGCCGGATGGGCCTGGGGCTGGGCCTGGCCGCCGTGGCGGGGGTGGGGCTCGGCGTCGCGCTGGGCCGCTCGCCGCGTGCGTACGCCTACCTGGACCCGATGCTGCAGTTCGCGCGGGCGATCCCGCCGCCCACGCTGGTGCCGGTGTTCGTGGTGCTGTTCAGCATCGGCACCCAGATGCAGGTCGCCTCCATCACCTTCAGCGTGATCTGGCCGATCCTGCTGAACAGCGCGGACGGCGCCCGCTCGGTGGACCCGCTGAAGCTGGAGACCGCGGCCGCGTTCCGCTTCTCCGCCTGGGACCGGGTGGCGCACGTGGTGCTGCCGTCCGCGCTGCCGAAGATCTTCGCCGGGCTGCGGCTGTCGCTCTCCCTCGGCCTGATCCTGATGGTCTTCTCCGAGCTGCTGCCGGGCACCGCCGACGGCATCGGGTTCCAGCTGGTGGACGCCACGAGCCGGTCCGACCTGCCCACCATGTGGGCGGCGATCGCGCTGCTCGGCATCCTCGGGTACGTGCTCAACGCCGCCCTGCTGGCCGTGGAGCGCCGCGTGTTGCGCGCCTCCGCCTGAGCACCTACCAGTCGATCCCGGGCTCGACGAGCGTCTCGAGGAGGGCCAGGTCCGGCTCGTCCCCGGGGCTCCTGAGGTGGTACGGCGGCGGGAAGTAGCAGTCGCCGAGGAAGAGCACGCGCTCGCCGGGGACGCCCACGACGATGGACTCGGCGGTGTGCGGGCCCCCGACGTGCCGGAGCCATACCTCGACGCCGTCCACGTCCAGCGTCAGCTCCGTGTCGAAGGTGGTCTCCAGCGGGACGATCCGCAGTTCCTTCTGCCGGCGCGGCCTGGCGGGCCCGGCCACTTTCGGCGACTGAGAAATCATTTTCTGGAACGGCCGGATCCGTTGACGTCTTGTGTTCGGTGGGTGACTCTCGCGTCAGCTCCGGAGGGATCAAGGGGACCGGCCGGAAGGGGCCACGCGATGTCCGAAGGCACCGAAAGCACGGGTAGCACCGGAAGCACAGAAGGCACCGAACCCCGCGAGCTGCGTCGCGTCGTGACCGGCGCGCTGGTGGGCACCGCGCTCGAGTGGTACGACTTCTTCATCTACGGCACGGCGACCGCGCTGGTGATCCAGGATCTGTTCCTCCCCGACGCCGACCCGGCGGTGGGCGCGGTCACCACGTTCCTCACGTTCGGCCCTCGGCTTCGTGTTCCGCCCGCTCGGCGGCATCCTCTTCGGGCGGCTCGGAGACCGGATCGGCCGCCGCTCCACGCTCATCATCACCACGCTGATCATGGGCGTCTCCACCGGCCTGATCGGGCTGCTGCCCACGTACGCGGCGATCGGCGTGTGGGCGCCGATCCTGCTCGCGCTGCTCCGGATCGGCCAGGGGCTCGGCGCCGGCGCGGAGTTCGGCGGCGCGTCCACGCTGCTCGCCGAGCACGCCCCGCCCGGCCGCCGCGGCTACTACAGCTCCTTCGCGCAGACCGGCGTACAGATCGGCCGGGTGCTCGGCACCTCGACGTTCCTGCTGGTCACCCTGCTGCCGCTGGAGGCGCAGCAGACCTGGGGCTGGCGGGTGCCGTTCCCGATCAGCTTCGCCATGATCGGCGTGGCCCTGTACGTACGGCTCCGCGTCGCCGAGTCCCCCGTCTTCCGCCGGCTGGAGCGGGACAAGCAGGTCGTCCGGATGCCGATCCGGGAGACCCTCGCCAAGTACCCGCGGAACGCCGTGATCGGCATCGGCGCGCACATCGCCGACACCGCGCTGATCTACCTGGTCGCGACGTTCGTCGTGGCGTACGCGACCGAGCAGCTGGGCCTGGAGGACCGTACGGTGCTGCTCGGCGTGGTCATCTTCGGCCTGGTGGTGATCGCGATGGCGTTCGGGTTCGCCCCGATGGTGGCGGTGCGGCCGGCGTTCTACGCGGAGCTGTTCGGCGCCCGCGTGCGGTACACCGGCTTCGCGTCCTCCCGCGAGCTGGGCGCCGCGGTGGCGGGCTTCTCCCCCATGATCGCGGCAGCGCTGCTCGGTGCCATGGACGGCGAGCCGTGGCTGATCCCCCTGTTCACGATCGCGACGTGCGCCGTATCGTTCGTGGCGTTCTGGCTCGCGGCGGAGGGCAAGGACGTCGACATCGCCGCCGTGGACCCGACCCAGGAGACGCAGGCGACCCAGGAGGAACGTGCATGAACCTGAAGGACACCGTCGCCGTGGTAACCGGGGGCGGCACCGGCATCGGTGCCGCCGTCGGGGAGGCGCTGGCCACGGCGGGGGCGCGCGGCGTGGTGGTCGGCTACTCCCGCTCGGCCGATGACGCCGAGGCCACCGCGGAGCGGCTGCGCGGCCTCGGCTGCGACGCGATCGCCGCGCGGGCGGACGTGGCCGACGAGGCGGCCGTACGGGAGATGGCGGCGGCCGCGCTGGACCGGTACGGGCGGGTGGACGTGCTGGTCAACAACGCCGGCACCACGCGGTTCATCCCGTTCCCCGACCTGGACGCGCTCACCCCCGAGGTGTGGAACGAGATCCTCTCGGTGAACGTCATCGGCGCGTTCACCTGCTCCCGGGTGCTCGGGCCGGCGCTGAAGGAGGCGCGCGGCGCGATCGTGAACGTGGCCTCGGTGGCGGGGCTGCGCGCGGCCGGGTCGTCGCTGGCGTACGGGGTCAGCAAGGCGGCGATGCTGCAGCTCACCCGCGGGCTCGCGGAGGCGCTCGCGCCCGAGGTGCGGGTCAACTCGGTGGCGCCGGGCCTGGTGGCCACCCGGTGGTTCGACCGGCTCGGCCCGGAGGCGCTGGACAAGGCCTCGGAGCGGCAGAACCGGCAGTCCCCGCTGCAGGCCACCGCCCAGCCCGAACACGTCGCCCAGGCGATCATGGCCTTCCTCACCACCGACATGGTCACCGGCGAATGCCTCGTCGTCGACGCCGGCAAACACCTTCGTTACTGAGGGCTCCGCCGAGACCGCCAACGAGACCTTGACCAGGTGTCGCCGGGCGGCTTACGGTCCTTAGCGATCGCTAAGTAGGACCGATCGGAGGCGCCGTGATCCCCTCTCGTCCCACCCCCGGCCGCCCAACGGCACTGCCCGGCGGCGCCGCGGCGCCACGGCCGCTCGACGGCTACCGGGTCCTCGACCTCACCCAGAACGTGGCCGGGCCGCTGGCGGGGCAGGTTCTCGCCGACCTCGGCGCCGAGGTGATCAAGATCGAGCCGCCGGCCGGCGAGGCGGCGCGGCACCTGGTGGACACGCGGCGCCGTACCGAGGGCGCAGCGGACGCGGCGGACGCGGCG
>WHSL01000181.1 GCA_009380095.1 Streptosporangiales bacterium
CGTCGTGTTCGACGGCCTCGACTTCTCCATCGGCCCGGGCCGCACCGGGCTGATCGGCACCAACGGCAGCGGCAAGTCGACCCTGCTGAGGCTGGTCGCCGGCCTGCTGCGGCCCACGGCCGGCTCACTCCAGACCGCGGGTGAGGTCGGCTACCTGCCGCAGGACCTGGTGCTCGACGCCGAGCTCCCGGTCGACGAGGTGCTCGGCATCGCCGCCGTACGGTCCGCGCTGCACGCCATCGAGCGGGGCGAGGCGGACGAGGCCAACTTCGCCACCGTCGGCGACGACTGGGACGTCGAGGAGCGCGCCCGGGCCACCCTGGACCGGCTCGGTCTCGGCCACATCGACCTGGACCGCAAGGTCGGGGAGGTGTCCGGCGGGGAGTCGGTGCTGCTGGGGCTGACCCGGCACTTCCTGGCCGGGCCGGAGATCCTGCTGCTCGACGAGCCGACCAACAACCTCGACCTGCGCGCGCGGCACCGGCTCTACGACGCCGTGGACGCCTGGAACGGCGTCATGGTGATCGTCAGCCACGACCGCGAGCTGCTGGAACGGGTGGACGAGATCGCCGAGCTGCGCGGCGCCGGGCTGCGCCGGTTCGGCGGCAACCTGAGCGCGTACGAAGAGGCGATCGCGGCCGAGCAGCAGGCGGCCGAGCGGACCGTACGGACCGCCGAGTCCGACGTGCGGCGGCAGCGGCAGGAGCTCATCGAGGCCCGGACCAACCTGGACCGGCGGGCCGCGTGGTGCTCGAGGCGGACGACGCCGAGCTGCGCTACGGCGGCCGGGTGAGCCTGCACGTACGGGGTCCGGAGCGGATCGCCCTGGTCGGCGCGAACGGCGCGGGCAAGTCCACGCTGCTCCGCACGATCGCCGGGCGGTTGTCCGCTGTGTCGGGGACCGTACGCGCGGCCGTGCCGCTGCGCTACCTGCCGCAACGGCTCGACGTGCTGGACGGGTCGCTGTCCATCGCGGCCAACGTGGCGGCGTTCGCGCCGGGCGCCATGAAGAACGAGATCCGCGCCCGGCTGGCGCGCTTCCTGTTCCGCGGCGACCGGGCGGCGCAGCCGGTGCACACGCTCTCCGGCGGCGAGCGGTTCCGCGCCACGCTCGCGGCGCTGCTGCTCGCCGAGCCGGCGCCGCAGCTGCTGATGCTCGACGAGCCCACCAACAACCTGGACATGGCGAGCGCCGCGCAGCTCGCCCAGGCCCTGGAGTCCTACCGCGGGGCGCTGATCGTGGCCAGCCACGACGTGCCGTTCCTGCGCGAGCTGGGGATCACCCGGTGGGTCCGGCTGGACGGCGAGCTGACCGAGATCGACCCGATGTGACCGGCGGCGCGGGGTGGGGGGCGAGGGGATCGTTACGATGATTCCCCTCCCCCACCCCCTGGACCCTTTCGGGAGCTTCACCCGTGTTCAGCCCGCAGACGGTCCGTGACCGGCTGGAATCCCCCGCCGTACAGCGGTTCATCGTCGGTGTGATCGTGATCAACTCGATCACCATCGGCGCGGAGACCTCGGTCACCGTGATGGACCGGTTCGGCGGGGCGCTGCATCTGATCGACCGGATCGCGCTGGTCATCTTCATCGTGGAACTGCTCGCCCGGGTGTACGGCTACCGGCGCGCGTTCCTCAAGGACCCGTGGAACTGGTTCGACACGATCATCATCGGGATCGCCCTGATACCGCATTCCGGCCCCGCCTCGGTGCTGCGTTCGCTGCGGATCCTGCGGGCGCTGCGGCTCGTCTCCCGGGTGCCGAGCATGCGCCGGGTGGTCTCCGCGCTACTGGCAGCCATCCCCGGGATGACCTCGGTGATCGCGCTGCTCGGCCTGGTCGTGTACGTGGCCGCGGTGATGGCCACCAACCTGTTCGGCAAGCTCGTACCCGAGCACTTCGGCGGCCTGCCGGAGAGCCTGTTCAGCCTGTTCCAGATCATGACCGGCGAGGGCTGGCCGGACATCGCCGCGGCCACGATGGAGCACCACCCGCTGGCCTGGATGTTCTTTGTCGGCTACATCCTGCTCTCCAGCTTCGTGGTGCTGAACCTCTTCATGGCGGTCGTGGTCAGCGCCATGGACCGGGAACCCGACCCGGAGATGCGCGCCGTCCTGGACGAGCTGGCCCGGCTGCACGCCAAGGTCGACGCGCTGCAGAAGACCCCGGACGAGCCCGGGATGACGGTGGGCGGCGGGAGCTGAGCCCGCCTGACTCGACACCGACACTCCCGGCAAACCCGCGCGTAACGGATGGCCCTCAGGCCTTGCGCCGCCCCTCCGCGCTCAGGTATCACAGCGCGCGGGAGGCTCGATATGACGCAGATCGGTGACCCCGGCCCGGCCGATTCCGCCGGCCCGCCCCCCGCTCCGCCGCCCGGCCTTGCCATCGCCGGCTCGGTCACGGCCGAGGGCGAGCCGCTGCCCGGCGCTCGCGTCACGCTGACCGACCCGCGGGGCCGGCACTTCGACGAGGTCCACACCGACTCCCACGGGCACTACCGGCTCTGCCCGCCGAGCGGCGGCACGTACATCGTGATCTGCGTGTCCTCGGCGCACCGGCCGCACGCCACGCTGATCGCGCTGAGCGACCTGCCGGTACGGCACGACTTCGCGATGACCGGGTCCAGCGCGCTGAGCGGGCGGGTCACCGTGGACTCCACCGGCGCCGCGCTGGCCGGGGCCGTGGTGACCGTCGTCGACGTGCGCGGCGACGTCGTCGCGAGCGCCACCACCGGCGGTTCCGGCCGGTACGACATCTACGGCGTACCGGCCGGCACGTACACGTTGTCGGTGACCGCCGGGTCGTACCAGCCGGTAGCGCTTACCCTGACGGTTCCGGCCGAGGGCCGGGTGACCAACGACGTCGGCATGACCGGCGCGTGCCGGATCAGCGGCGCGGTGCGATCCGCGCGCAGCGGCCGCGCGATCCCCGAGGCGGTCGTCACGCTGATCGACGCGCACGGCGAGGTCGTCGGGGCCATGGTCACCGGTCTGGACGGCCGGTACGTCTTCGACGACCTGACGGAGGGGGATTACACCATCACCGCCACCGGACACGCCCCCGTCGCCGCCGACCTGCGCGCGCGGTTCGGTGCGCCCGCCTCGCTGGACCTCACCCTCGGGGCGGGCCGTGTCTGAGACCGCGATAACCGGGCAGGTGCTGAGCCCCGACGGCTGGCCCGTGCCGGACGCCATCGCCACCGTGACCGACGCGGCGGGCCGCCAGGTCGCGCGGATCTCCGTGGACTCCGACGGCGCGCTGATCGTGCCGGGGCTGCGGCCCGGCGGGCACATCGTGATCGTCAGCTCCGCGGGGCGGCGCCCGCTGGCCCGTACGGTGATGGTGCACGAGGGCCGTACGACGGAGCTCGGGCTGCTCGAGCTGCCCAGCGCGGACGGCCTGGCCATGCCGCAGCCCGGCGTGTGGGCCTTCGACCCGGCGCACTCCGCCGTGCAGGCGACCGCACTGCACCTCGGCATCAGCAAGGTGAAGGGGTGGTTCCGGGGGTTCGAGGGCAGCGTCGTGGTGGCCGACCCCCCGGAGAACTCCTCGGTCGAGGTCACCATCGACACGGCCAGCATCGCCACCCACAACGAGCAGCGCGACGAGCACCTGCGCTCCGCCGACTTCCTCGACGTGGAGCGTTTCCCGACGATCACCTTCAAGAGCGACACCATCGAGCGCACCGGCGCGGACCGGTGGGCGATGACGGGCCCGTTCACGATGCGGGACATCACCCGCACGGTCCGGCTCGACGTGGTCTACCTGGGCACCTCGCAGGACCCGTGGGGCGGGGTGCGCGCCGGGTTCGCCGCGACCGCGCAGCTCGACCGCGACGACTTCGCGATGATCTGGAACAGGTCGCCGGCGATCGGGATCGCGGTCTTCGGCCGCACCCTGAAGATCGACATCGACATTCAGGCCGTACTGCGGCAGTAGCCGGGAACCGGCGGCGTCCGGTCGGCGTCAGAGGCTCACGCGGAGCAGAACACGGATCGCGGCCGCCGGCCTGGGGCTCATGCTGGTTGCCGCGTCCGCCTCGGAGCGCGACGCCGACGAACGACGGTTCGGCTTCGTCCTCTCCGGCTGCCGGGCCACCTCGGCGATCCTCACGATCACCTCCGAGCGCATGTCTCCACAGCCGGTGGACGGCGAGAACATCCGCTGCGTCCGCGCCGAGCACTTCGTCGCGATCTTCGACGTCGATGCCGAGATGGTCCCGCCCGAGGCCGAGATCGGCTGATCGCTTGAGGCGACTCGGGCCTCAGGAGTCCTTGGCGACGCGGTCGGCGGTGCGGCGCAGGGGGGCTCGCATGATCGACTCGGCGTTGGCCACGCCGCGCGCCTCCACGGCGTCGATGAAGTCGCGGTGCTCGCGAGTGCCGACCTTGCCCATCACGGGCTCCTTGAGCTTCGCGGTGACCAGCGACATCAGCAACGGGCCGTGAAAGCTCTGGACGAGCGTCTCGATGGCGGCGTTGTGCGTGGCCGCGGCGAGCCGGATGTGGAAGTCCGCCGACATCTCCATCGTGTACGTGCCGTCGTCATGCGCCCGCTGCTGCGCGTCGTTGAGCGCGCGCAGCTCCGCGATGTCGTCCGCGGTGGCGCGCTCCACGATCAGCGGGATGATGCCGATCTCGAACACCAGCCGGGCCTCGGTGACCTCGGCCGCGGTCAGCGGGGAGAGCGAGAGCAGGTCGGCCAGCCCCGCGCCCACCTGCTGTGACGTCGGCGAGGTGACGAACGCGCCGCCGCGCGCGCCGACCCGGATCTCGATCAGCCCGTTGGCCTCGAGCACCCGCAGCGCCTCGCGCACGGTCACCCGGCTCACCCCGAACCGCTCGCACAGCTCCCGCTCACTGGGCAGCCGGTCGCCGGGACGGAGCCGGCCCTGCCGGAGCAGCAGCCGCACCTGCTCCACGATCACCTGGGACACACGGCTCACGGTGACAGGGCTGAACAGATCCCCCTGGGCCACAGCGGGCGCGTCGTCGCGGCCGCCACCTGCGGTCGTACCTCGCTGCGGGCCTGGCATGGCGCTCGTCCTCCCACGCCCCACGGCCGCATTGACGGCGGAAGCCATACCCTTCTATGGTCATACCAATAGACCAGATTCGGGATTACTGAGCAATACAGCGGAGCCGCCATGGTCTCGCCGCCTCAGCTCTCCTTCGCCGAACGGTTCGAGCTGAAGCGGCTGCAGCGCGAGCTCGGCCTCACCGCCGTGTACGTGACCCACGACCAGTCCGAGGCGCTGGTCATGTCCAGCCGCATCGCGGTGCTCAACGACGGGCGGATCGAGCAGGTCGCCAGCCGCGGGAGATCTACACGAACCCGAAGACCCGGTTCGTGGCCGAGTTCATCGGCACGTCCAACTTCGTCGCGGCGCGCGGCCGTGCAGGCCCGCATCGTCCCGGTGAGGTTGACCCGGAGCACCCGCTCGAAGACGTCGGGGTCCAGCTCCTCGCCGCGGCGGATGATGCCGGCGCAGTTGACCAGCACGTCCAGCCGGTCCAGGGAGGCGATGACCTCCGCGCCCGCCGGGCCGGTGATGTCGGTGGCGAAGACCTTGATCCCGGGGTCGAGCTCGCCGGCGGCCGGCAGGAGACCGAGCACGCTGGTGTCCGCGCCGCGCGCGTGGAACGCGTTCGCGGTGGCGGCACCGATCCCGCTGGTGCCGCCGGCCACCAGCACGCCATGGCCGCGAAGGTCGCCCATGCGCCGGATGGTATGTATCTGTTGCCGCTGCTGCAACGGTGATGCGCTGCACGCTACACTGGCTCGCCGAGCACCGGGGATACGCTGTGCTCGATCGGGAGGGGTGAGCGCGGTGGCGCAGAGCATCGGGAAGGCGATCCAGGTCCTCGACATCCTCAGCGATGCCCCACTGACCCCGTCGGAGGTCTCCCGGCGGCTCGACGCGCACCGGTCGACCGCGTTGCGGATCATGGAGACGCTCGCCGAGTACCGCCTGATCAGGAAGCTCCCGGACGGCCGGTACGGCATCGGGGCCGGGCTGGTGGCGATGGCGCAGCGCGCGCTGGACCAGTTCACGCTGATGCAGCTGGCCCACCCGCATCTGGTGCGGCTCGGCGAGCTGCACGACCAGACCGTGCACTTCGCCGAGCTGCAGGGCGACGCGATCGTGTACACGGACAAGATCGAGCCGCGCCGCTCCATCCGGCTGGTGTCCCGGGTCGGCGACAACGTGTGCCTCTACACGGCGAGCGTGGCCAAGGCGATCCTGGCCTTCACGCCCGAGCCCGTACGCAAGGACATGCTGGCCGGCGAGACCTTCGAGCGGCTCACCCCGACGACGCTGACCTCGGTCGGCGCGCTCGAGGGGGTGCTGGAGGCGGTCCGCGAACGCGGCTGGGCGTACGACGACGGGGAGTACGAGGACTACATCAACTGCGTCGGCGCCCCCGTACGGGACGCCAAGGGCGACGTGGTCGCCGCCGTCTCGGTGACCGAGCTCAAGGCCCGGCGTGATCTTCGTGCGCTCGAGGAGCTGGTGCTCGAGCCGCTCCTCGACACCGCCCACGCCATCTCGCTCGAGCTCGGCTGGCAGCCCCCGCGCTGACCTGGGGACTTCCCGCTTCCGTACGCTCGTCGCTGCATATATCGCAACGGTGATGTGTTCCTTGCACCCCCCTGTGATCGGTGTTACAACAGGCGCACTCGTTCGATAGAGGCTGAATCGATCTCGGCGATCGGAGCGACCCGCGCATGATCACGACCCAGCGCCCCCTCCGCCTGATGGCCCTCGCCCTGACCGCCGGCCTCGCCCTCACCGGCTGCGGCGCCGGCGGCGGACAGGCCGGCAAGGCCGGCGCCGGCGGCGAATGCGACAAGGCACCCAACTATCCGCGCGGCCCCGTCCAGCTGATCGTGCCGTGGGCGGCCGGGGGCGGCACCGACAGCGTCGCCCGGTTCTTCGGCACCGAGCTGAGCAAGGCGCTCGGCGAGCAGGTCAACGTGGTCAACCGGACCGGCGGCGGCGGGGTCATCGGGCACACCGCGATCGCCGGCGGCCGGCCGGACGGCAGCACCATCGGGCTCGCCACCGTCGAGATCAGCATGCTGCACTGGCAAGGCCTGACTCGGCTCGACTACCGGCGACTGACGCCGGTCGCCCAGGTCAACGCGGACGCGGCGGGCATCACGGTCCGCTCTGACGCGCCCTGGAAGGACGCGAAGGACCTGGTCGCGGAGGCCAAGGAGAGCCCGGGCGAACTGACCGCGTCGGGCACCGGCCGCGGCGGCATCTGGGACCTCGCCCGCGCGGGCACGCTGCTCGAGGCGGGCGCCGGTGCGGACGCGATCCGCTGGGTGCCGAGCGAGGGAGCCGCCCCCGCCCTGCAGGAGCTCGTCGCCGGCGGCATCGACATCTCGTTCGCCAGCCTGGTGGAGAACCGGACCATGATCGCCGAGGGCCGGGTCAAGCCGCTCGCCGTGATGGCGCCCAAGCGGGACCCGAAGTTCCCCGAGGTGCCCACGCTGAAGGAGCAGGGGTACGACTTCGAGACCGCCGCGTGGCGCGGCATCGTCGGCCCGGCGGGCATGCAGCAGAACATCGTGGACGAGCTGAGCTGCCACCTCGACAAGATCGCGCACGGGCCCGCGTACAAGTCCTTCCTCGACAAGACGGGGTTCGGCATGCAGTGGCGGGACGCCGCCGCCTTCGGTGAGTTCATGAAGGCGCAGGACGCCGAGAAGGGGCGGCTCATGAAGGCCGCGGGGCTGGCCCGGTGACGGGTCCGGCGGCGGGCTCCGAGGCCGGCCCGGGCGCCGGCGCCGGCCCGGGCGCCGGCCCGGGCGCCGGCTCCGGCCCGGGCTCCGGTTCGAGGGCCGGCCAGGGGCGGGAGCGGCCGGGGCTCGGCGACGTCATCGGCGGTGGGCTGGCGGCCGGGCTCGGCGTGGCCGTCATCCTGTACGCGCGCGGGTTCCCGTCGCTGCCCGGAGGCGCGCCCGGGCCGGCGCTGTTCCCCAGCATCATCGGCGCGCTGCTCGCCGCGTTCGGGCTCGTCCTGGTCGTGCGGTGGGTGCGGCGGGACCGTACCGCCCGGCCGGCGGTGGATCCGGGCGAGCCCGGCGCGCCTGGGGAGCGCGGAGAGCCGGGCGAGTCCGTCGAGCGCGCCTCGATCCCGTCGCGTACGGCGTGGACGAACGCGGCCGCCATCCTCGGCTCGGTGGTGCTCTACCTGCTCGTCGCCGGCATCCTCGGCTTCGCCATCACGATTACCCTGCTGCTGTTCGGGCTGATGTGGCGCCTCGGCGCCCGCCCGGTCGTCGCCGCGGCGGCCGCCATCGGCACGACGGCCCTGATCTACCTGCTCTTCCAGGTGGTACTGCTCGTCCCGCTGCCCACCGGGCCGTTCGGTTAAGGGGCGGCCGGATGGCGCAGGACCTCGGCTCGGCGATGGCGATGCTCGCCGACCCCGTACTGCTGCTCGTGATGCTCGCCTCGGCCATCTACGGCCTGTTCATCGGCGCGATCCCCGGGCTCACCGCGACCCTCGCCACCGCGCTGCTGGTGCCGTTCGCGTTCTTCCTCGACCCGCTGCCGGCGATCGCCTCGATCATCACCATGTCCGCGGTGGCGATCTTCGCGGGCGACCTGCCGTCGGCGCTGGTCCGCATGCCCGGCACCCCCGCCAGCGCCGCGTACACCGAGGACGCGTACCGGCTGACCCGGGCCGGGCAGGGCGCGCGGGTGCTCGGTGTCGGACTGGTGGGCTCCGCCATCGGCGGGATCGCCGGCGCGCTGATCCTCATCGTCGCGGCGCCGCTGCTGGCCGAGGTGGCGTTGCGGTTCACCTCCTACGAGTACTTCTGGGTCGCGGTTCTCGGCCTCACCGCCTCGGTCATCATCTCCCGGGGGTCGCAGGTCAAGGGCGCCATCGCGCTGCTGCTCGGAATGTTCCTCTCCACCGTCGGCATCGACATCGCCCTCGGGTACGAGCGCTTCACCTTCGGCAGCACGGCCCTGCTACAGGGGATCAGCTTCATCCCGGCGATGATCGGCCTGTTCGGCCTGTCGGAGGTGCTGCGCATCGTCATGGACCCGGCGGCGCGGGGCGCGCGGGTCCGGCTGAACACCAAGGGGATGTTCCGCGACACGTTCCGTACCCTGTGGCGCTACCGGAAGGGCATGGCGAGCGGCACGGCCATCGGCGGCGCGATCGGCGCGCTGCCCGGCGCGGGCGGGGACGTGGCGGCCTGGGTGTCGTACGCGGTGGCGAAGAACACCGCGAAGGAAGGGCACCTGTTCGGCCGGGGCAAGGGCCACATCGAGCCGATCGTCGCGGCCGGATCATCCAACAACTCCGCGCTGGCGTCGGCGTACGTGCCCTCGCTGGTCTTCGGCATCCCCGGTGACACGATCACCGCGATCCTGATCGGCGTGCTGCTGGTGAAGGGCGTCGAGCCCGGGCCGGCGCTGTTCTCCGGGCAGACGCCGATGCTGTACGCGATCTATCTGACGTTCATCCTGGCGAACCTGCTGCTCATCCCGCTCGGCTACGCGGCCATCCGCGGCGGCGGCCACCTGCTGCGCATGCCACCCGCAGTGCTGGTGCCGATGATCGTCGCGTTCTGCGTGGTGGGCTCGTACGCGATCAACAACGGCAACCTCGAGATCGTCGTCATGCTGCTCATGGGCGTGCTCGGCTACCTGCTGGAACGCGGCGGTTTCCCGCTCGCACCGATGGTGCTCGGGCTGGTGCTCGGGCCCATCGTGGAGAAGAACTTCATGCAGAGCGTCATCAAGACCAACTGGGACCTGAGCCAGTTCCTGACCCGCCCGATCAGCGCCATCCTCATGACCACGACGCTGCTCGTCCTCGCCTGGCCCCTCCTCCGTCCGCTCTTCCGCCGCCGAACCGCGGACCCGGTGACTCGGCTCGAATGACCGAATCCGGTCAGGGCTCCGTGACAACCGTTCGCGGGGACGATGCGTCTCTGTCCTGACATGGGGCTTGCGTAGTGTTGCCAGAGTTGATCAGGGGATTGAGGCAGATTTGTCCTCTTGTCGCTGTCTCGCGTGCTCTTCAGGATTCACCTGACTCAGTGGCGTCACTCGGACGCGCACTGACTCACTGGAGGCACAGTGAGGAAGAGACCCCTCCTCCGCTCCGTCACCGCCGCCAGCATGGCGGCCGCCACCGCCGCGGCCATGCTGTACGGCGTCCCCGCCGCGCAGGCCGCGGCCCCGTCCAGCCCCGATGCCGGCCGGCTCGCCACCACGCTGGCCGAGCAGCTCGGGACCCGTTCGGCCGGTTCGTACCTGTCGGGCGGGAAGCTGGTCGTGACCGTGACGGACACCGACGCCGCCGAGCGCGTACGCGCGGCCGGCGCCGTACCCAAGGCCGTCGCCCGCAGCGGGGCGACGCTCAAGGCGGTCACCGCCGCCATCGACCGGTCGGTCAAGGTCTCCGGCACCGCCTGGGCCGTCGACCCCGCCACCAACCAGGTCGTGCTCTCCTACGACAACTCGGTCACCGGGGCGAAGCTCGCCCAGGTACGGAAGGCCGCCGCCGCCCAGGGCTCGGCCGTGCGCCTCGAGCACGTCGCCGGCACGTTCTCCACCACGATCGCCGGCGGACAGGCCATCTTCTCGGGCGGCTCCCGCTGCTCCCTCGGCTTCAACGTGCGCAACAGCGCCGGCACGCAGTTCTTCCTGACTGCGGGCCACTGCACCAACATCGGCTCCACCTGGACCGACGGCAGCGCCACGCTCGGCACCCGGTCGGGGACCAGCTTCCCGGGCAACGACTACGGCATCGTCCGGTACACCAACACGTCGGTCGCCAAGCCGGGCAGCGTCTTCCTGTACCCGGGCTCCCAGGACATCACCTCGGCCCGTAACGCGGTCGTCGGCGAGACCGCCCGCCGCAGCGGCAGCACCACGCGCGTCCGCAGCGGACAGGTCACCGCCCTCAACCAGACCGTGCGCTACCCGCAGGGCACCGTCTCCGGTCTGATCCGCACCACCATCTGCGCCGAGCCCGGCGACAGCGGTGGCTCGCTGTTCGCCGGCACCGCCGCCCTCGGCCTCACCTCAGGCGGGAGCGGCAACTGCACCACCGGCGGGACCACGTTCTTCCAGCCCGTCACCGAACCGCTCAGCGTCTTCGGCGTGAGCGTCTACTAATCCACGCTCAGTCCCGCACTCCACAAGGACCCCCGCGGCCGCCCGCCGGCCGCGGGGGTCCGCCCTGCGGGGGCCCGGCCCTCTCGGGGGCGCCGCGCGCGGCCCCCGCACCGGCATGCGCACGGGCCGGGGTCCCCGTCTTCACTGGGTCCGCGACGTGACCTACCTGGAAGACAAATCGCTCGTAAGGACAGGAAACTCACCCCGAGTGATGGCGTCGCTGAGAAGCCTGGCCATCAGCCTCCTGCGCATGGACGGCCACGACAACATAGCCGC
>WHSL01000250.1 GCA_009380095.1 Streptosporangiales bacterium
GAACTAGCCGTCGCGCGGGCGCGCGGGCCGGTTCCTCGTGGCCGCGGGCCGGTCATGCAGAGTGGCCGGTCATGCAGAGTGGCCGGTCACGCGGGGGTGGCCGGTCACCGGGGAGATCATGGGCTGTCGGTCTCGTGGAAGCCGGACTGCTCGTCTTCCGGGGGACGGGAGTCCCGGGGCCTGGCCTCTTGGTCGACCCACTCGGAGATCTCGGTCTCGCCTCCTTCTCCGTACTCGTCGATCGTCATCTCCTTGTCGGGAGGGTCGTCGATGTAGGTGTCGTACTCGTCGATCTCGGAGGCCTGTTCGTCGTCGCCGAGGTCCCACTGCTGCTGTTTCATCGGGTCGCGGGGCGGCGGTTCGATGTCGCCCTCGCCGAACGGTTCCGTCATACCCCTGCCCCTTCCCTGCGGCGGCGGCCGTCAACGCCCCCGTCGCAGGTTGTTCTCCCAGTTCAGGTAGACCGGAGCAGTGCGTGACGGGCAGCGCCGGAGCCGCGGAAAACGGGTTGCGCTGGCCGCCCGGGACCCGGGAGGTTGTCCGGCATGGGGACGGAGACGATGGACGATGCGCGGGTGGACCGGTTCCTGCGGGACGGGTTCGTGGTGCTGCGCGGCGCCGTACCCGGCGACCTGGTGGAGCGGTGCCGGGAGATCCTCTGGCGCGACCTGCCGGAGGACCCGGACGACCCCTCCACCTGGACGCGACCGGTGGCGCGGCTCGGCGGCTATGCGCAGGAGCCGTTCCGGCTGGCCGCCAACACGCCCGTGCTGCGGGCGGCGTACGACCGGCTGGCGGGGGCGGGCCGGTGGGCCGAGCCGGGCGGGCTCGGCACGTTCCCGGTCCGGTTCCCCCACCCGGACGCGGCCGGCGACGACGGCTGGCACATCGAGGGCAGCTACGCCATGGACGGCGAGACCTGGCCGTTCGCGAACGTGTTCTCCCGGGGCCGGCTGATGCTGCTGCTGTTCCTGTTCTCCGACGTGTCGGAGGACGACGCCCCGACCCGGGTACGGATCGGCTCCCACCTGGAGACGCCCCGCCACCTCCAGCGGGCCGGTGAGGCCGGGCTGAGCGTGCTCGATGTCTGCACCAACGGCCTCGTCGACGCGACGGCAGGCCTGCCCGAGGCGCTGGTGACCGGCCGGGCCGGCGACGTCTTTCTGTGCCATCCGTTCCTGGTGCACGCGGCGCAGTCGCACCGAGGGCGCGTGCCGCGGGTGATGGCCCAGCCGCCGCTGCTCCCCCGGCAGGCCGGCGAGGAGGTGCGGCTGGAACGGCCGGACGGGGACTACTCCCCCGTCGAGATCGCGATCCGCCGCGGCCTGGCTGACCTGCTGTGACACCGCCCGCGCCCGGCCGGTGCGGCAGCGGGGATCTTGGCCACCGGACGCGAGCACCGTAATCTGCTTGAACTGTGACATCTCAGGACGGTTCCGCAGAGCCCCAGCAGGAGTACCGGCAGAGGCGTTTCCAGCCCCCGCCGGGCGCGACCGAGTTGCTTCTCGTACGGCACGGCGAGTCCCAGCCGGCCCGCCCCGACCAGCCGTTCCCGCTGGTGGGCGGGCATGGCGATCCAGGGCTCGCGCCCGACGGGCAGGTGCAGGCGCAGCGGGTGGCCGACCGGCTCAAGGGCGAGCACATCGACGCCATCTACGTGACGACGCTACGCCGTACGGCGCAGACCGCGGCGCCGCTCGCCGAGGCGCTCGGCCTCACCCCGCAGGTCGAGGCGGACCTGCGCGAGGTGTATCTGGGCGAGTGGGAGGGCGGGCTGTTCCGCCGGATGGTCGCCGAGGGCGGCCCGGTGGCGCGGCGCATGTTCGAGGAGGAGCGCTGGGACGTGATCCCCGGCGCGGAGCCCTCGGAGCAGCTCGCGGCCCGGGTACGGGCGGCGATCGGGCGGCTGGCGGCGGCGCATCCCGGGCAGCGGGTGGTGGCGTTCACGCACGGCGGGGTGATCGCGCAGGCCCTCGCGCTGGCCGGCCGTTCGCGGCCGTTCGCGTTCATGGGCGCCGACAACGGCTCCATCTCCCACCTGGTGATCGACGGGTCGCGGTGGGTGCTGCGGCGGTTCAACGACACGGCGCACCTGGACGGCGCGTTCACCGCATCGTCCGAGCCCCCGACCTGAACCCCGGCGAACACGAACACCAAGGCCGAAGAAGCGCTCCGCCCAGGTGACCCGCTTCTCCTCCGGGACCGTCGCGGCATCGCTCATGAATCGCCTCGGACCAAGGGGGTCGCCGGACAGGTATCGGCCCCGTGGAAGTGTCGGTGCCGGGGTGTTTGATGGGGGCATGGCCCACGACCCGAACACGCTGCCCGATGACCTTCCGGCGCCGGCCGACGACGGCGCCGCCGATCACCTGCCCGGCACGGTCATGCCGGCGCTGAGCCTGCCCTCCACCCAGGGCGGCGCGCAGCGCCTGGACCGTGTGCCCGGGGGCGCGGCCCGGCTGGTGCTCTACGCCTACCCGCGTACGGGAGTGCCGGGACAGGACAACCCGCCCGGCTGGGACGCGATCCCCGGCGCGCGCGGCTGCACCCCGGAGTCCTGCGGGTTCCGGGACCACGCGGCCGACCTGGCCGCGCTCGGCGCCGCGGTGGCCGGGGTGTCCACGCAGGACACGGCGTATCAGGCGGAGGCCGCCACCCGGCTGGGCCTGCCGTTCCCGCTGCTGGCGGACGAGGCGCTGGAGCTGACGCGGGCGCTGCGGCTGCCGACCTTCGAGGCGTCCGGGATGACGTTGCTCAAGCGGCTCACCCTGGTGCTGCGCGCGGGCCCCGACGGCGGCGGCGCCGTTGTGGAGCACGTGTTCTATCCGGTGTTCCCGCCCGACACCCACGCCGAGCAGGTGCTGGCCTGGCTGCGGGAGCAGTCGGGGGCGTGACCGAGCCGCTCATCCCCCGCGGCCGGGCCGAGCCCGCGCCGGGGGTCGTGCACGTGCCCGGCTGGCTGGAGCCGGAGGCGCGGGCGCGGCTGGTGCGGGCGTGCCGGGAGTGGGCGCGCCCGCCGGCGGGACTGGCGGTGACCCGGCTGCCGGGCGGCGGCGTGATGTCGGTGCGCTCGGTCTCCCTGGGCTGGCAGTGGGTGCCGTACCGGTACGTGCGCACCGCGCCGGACGGGGCGCCGGTCAAGCCGTTCCCCGGCTGGCTCGGCGACCTCGGCCGCCGGGCGGTCACGGAGGCGTACGGTCCCGCCGCCGCGCACGACTACGCGCCGGACGTGGCGCTGGTCAACTTCTACGCCCCCGGCGCGCACATGGCCCTGCATCAGGACAAGGACGAGCTTACGGACGCCCCGGTGGTGTCGCTCAGCCTCGGCGAGGCGTGCCTGTTCCGGCTCGGCAACACCGAGATCCGCGGCAGGCCCTGGCAGGACCTGCGGCTGGACTCCGGCGACCTGCTGGTCTTCGGCGGCCCGTCGCGGTTCGTCTACCACGGCGTCCCGAAGACGCTGGCCGGCACCGCCGATCCGGCCGCCGGGCTGCGCGAGGGCCGCCTCAACATCACCATCCGCGTGACCGGCCTGGGCGGCGGGCGGGACGGCGGTGGCTAGAGCCAGTTGCGGCGTTTGAAGATGACGTAGAGGCCGAAACAGACCACGGCCATCAGGGCCAGCGCGAACGGGTACCCGTACACCCAGTCCACCTCGGGCATGTGGGTGAAGTTCATCCCGTAGATGGTCCCGACGAGCGTCGGCGCGAACAGGATGGCCGCCCACGCGGAGATGCGTTTGATCTCCTCGTTCTGCGCGAAGCTGGCCTCGGTGAGCGCCTGCATCTCCGCGTTCTGCTGCTGCGCGACGAGGGTGGCGTTGACCGTGAGCATGTCGGCCAGGGCCTGCCGGAAGCCGTCCACGCGCTCCCGGATGTGGGTGACGTGGTCGGCGACGTCACGCAGGTAGCGCTGCAGCTCTTCGTCGGTGCAGTACTTGCTGAACCCCGCGGCGAGCCCCTCCAGCATGCCGCTCAGCGGCCGGACGGCCCGCTGGAACTCCAGCACCTCCTGGGACAGCTCGTAGATGCGGCGGGACACCCACGGGTGGCCGCCGAAGACCTCGGTCTCGATCTCGTCGATGTCGTTCTGCAGGCCGTCGACGACGGGGACGTAGCCGTCCACGACGGTGTCGAGGATCGCGTACAGGATCGCCTCCGGGCCGAGCGCGAGCAGCTCGGGCTCCCCTTCCATGCGGCGCCGTACGGCCGACAGGTCGGGGGCGGCACCGTGCCGGACGGTCAGCACGAAGCCGGGGCCGATGAAGATGTGCAGCTCGGCGAAGTCGACCTCCTCGACGTCGTCGAGGTAGCGGGCGGCGCGCAGCACCACGAACAGGGTGTCGCCGTACCGTTCCAGCTTGGGCCGCTGGTGGGCCTGGATGGCGTCCTCCAGCGCCAGCTGGTGCAGGTCGAACTCCTCGGCCAGCGACACGAGCTCCCGTTCGCTCGGCTTGTAGAGCCCGATCCAGGCCAGCGCGTCGGAGTCCTTGCGGAGCCGTTTGTAGGCGTCGGCGAGGGTGGCCGGGGTGGCGACCCGAAGGCCGTCGCGGTAGAGCGCGGCGTCCATGACGCTGCCGTTGGCGCCGTCGTCGGGGACCTTGGGCATCGGGGCGGTGTCGCCGGCCGGGGCGGGTTCGGTACGGCGGCGGGCCATGTTGCGCAGATTCGGGTTCTTCAGCGAGCGCAGCGCGCGGGTGCGCAGGCGACGGTCGGACATACGCGGGCTCCCTCTCGGCAAGGGGCGGACACCGGAAGAGCGGTGGGATGCCGGTCGCGGCGGCCCGCGTGCGCGCCGAGGAACTACCCGGTCACGCCGGACGGTGGGGCCTGCCGCGATACCGGCGACTAGGAGGGTCGCTGCTCATGGCTTGGACCTCACCCCCTATCGCCGTACGCGTACGGGAACCGCCACCAAGGGTAACCCCTACGGCTTCGCCTGGACGGCTCCAGGATGTCCCGCCGGACATCGCCGCAGGCCAGGCGCGGAAACTTCCGTTACACCCGAGTCGCGGCAACAATCTCTCCGTGCGCGGCCCGTGACGCTACGTGAAGGGAGGCGCGGTCAGCGGCGGCGCTTGAGGAGCGTACGGATCAGCTTGGCCACCGACGTCCCGGCCAGCAACGCCCCCACCGGCACCAGCACGTCCGTCAGCGGGTCACGGATCGGCTTGAACTGCGCGTTGCCGTCCCGGATCTCGATGTAGCCGATCGGGGTGGCCGAGGCGCCGCCGCCCCCGCCCGCACCCTCCCCCGACTCGCCGGTCTTGGACCGGCCCTGCCCGCCACCGCCGCCGAAGCCGATGCTCACCCGCGCGACCGGAATGATCACCACGCCGCCGCGCTCGATCGGCTCCCCGTACACGGCCTGCACGGTGGCGCTGCCGCCGAGCCGCGACGACAGCCGGTCGAAGATCTCCGCGGCCGGGCCCGCGACGCGGCCCTCCGCCTCGCCTCACCAGGCCGGGCCCGGGCGCGGGCCTGTCGGTGGGGCGGGTTAAGGTGCGGCTGATGAGGACGGACGCCGGCACGGAGCAGGCGGCGGTGGCCGAGTTCCGGCGGGAGCTCGGGCTGGACGCGCTGATCGACGTGCACACCCACTTCATGCCGGAACGGGTGCTGGCCAAGGTGTGGGCCTACTTCGAGGCGGGCGGGCCGCTGCTCGGCCGCCGCTGGCCGGTCGCCTACCGCGCCGAGGAGGAGCGGCGGCTGGAGCTGCTGCGCGGCTTCGGCGTCCGCGCCTTCACCGCCATGCTGTATCCGCACAAACCGGGCATGGCGCGGTGGCTCAACGACTGGGCCGCCGACTTCGCCGCCCGCACCCCCGACTGCCTGCACACCGCCACCTTCTTCGCCGAGCCGTCCGCGGCGGCCGACGTGCGGCGGGCGGTCGAGCAGGGCGCCCGGGTGTTCAAGAGCCACCTGCAGGTCGGCGCGTACGACCCCAACGACCCGCAGCTCGACGACGTCTGGGGGCTGCTCGCCGAGGCCGGCATCCCCGTGGTCACCCACTGCGGCTCCGGGCCCGTACCGGGCGCCCACACCGGGCCGGAGCCGATCGCCGCGCTGCTGGCCCGGCATCCGCGGCTGCGGCTGGTCGTCGCCCACCTCGGCATGCCCGAGTACGAGGACTTCCTCGCCATCGCCGAGCGCCACCCGCCGGTGCTGCTCGACACCACCATGGCGTTCACCCCGTTCACCGAGGAGACCGCGCCGTTCCCGCGCGCCACGCTCCCCCGCCTCGCCGCCCTCGGCGACCGGGTGCTGCTCGGCACCGACTTCCCGAACATCCCGTACGGCTACCCCGTCGCCCTGCACGCCCTGCAACGCACCGGCCTCGGCACGGACTGGCTGCGCGCCGTCTGCCACGACAACGCCGCCCGCCTCTTCGGCCTCTGACGGGCCGGGCCGGGGAGGTGGACGCCTCCCCGGCCCGGCCCGCCGGTCCGGCGGCTCAGTCCAGGACGGACTCGACCGTGCCCGCGCCGACCGTACGGCCGCCCTCGCGGATCGCGAAGCCGAGCCCCACGTCGACCGGCATGGACCGGCCCAGCCGTACCGTCATCGTGACGGTCTCCCCCGGCTCGGCCGTGCGAGCAGCACGTGCTCGCCGGTCTGCGGCATGATCCCGTCCGCCGCGGACACCACCAGGATGGCGCCGTCCAGCTGCGCCGCCCCGGTGATCATGTTCTTCACGTAGTCGGCGTGGCCGGGCATGTCGACGTGCGCGTAGTGCCGGGTGGCGGTCTCGTACTCGACGTGCGCGATGTTGATCGTGATGCCGCGGGCGGCCTCCTCCGGGGCCTTGTCGATCCGCTCGAACGGCACGTACGCGCCGCTGCCGCCGTCCGCGAGGACCTTGGTGATGGCCGCGGTCAGCGTGGTCTTGCCGTGGTCGACGTGCCCCATCGTGCCGACGTTGAGATGCGGCTTGGTGCGCTCGTAGGCCTGCTTGGTCATGTTCTTTCCTCGATGCGTCTGGCTGACGACCGGGGACCCCGGCATGCGGCACCCTTCCCCGTGGGTCACCCGGAAAGTGCCGGGGAAGGGTCAGACTCGCGCGCCGTCGGCGATCGGCATCGAGGCGGCCGGCACCGCGCGCGCGGCATCTGCCGCGAGCGTGCGTGCTTCGAGCCGCCGGAACATGAGGCCAAAGGTGTCAGAGGTGCGCGGCGCCGCGCACCTGGTTTTTCGCCGGTCAGCCGAGCAGGCCGTGGTGCAGGGCGCGGAGCATCGCGTTCGTACGGTCCCGCGCGCCGAGCTTGAGCAGCACCGTGGAGACGTGGTTCTTCACGGTTCCCTCGGCGAGGAACAGCGCCGCGGCGATCTCCCGGTTGGTGTATCCGCTGGCCATCAGGCGCAGCACGTCCAGCTCCCGGCCGGTCAGCTCCTGCGCGGGCGGGCCGTCCAGGGCGCCCGGGTCGCGGCCGCGGATGGCGCGCAGCAGCCGGTCGGTGATGGCGGGCTGGGCGAGCGTCCCGCCGTCGCGCAGGGCGCGGACAGCGCCGACGAGCTGCTCCAGCGTCACGTCTTTGAGCAGGTAGCCGCGCGCACCGGCGCGGAGCGCCTCCAGCACCAGCTCGTCGTCGTCGAAGGTGGTCAGCACGAGCACCGGCACGTCGATGCCGGCGTCGCGCAGCGCGCGCAGTGCCCACAGGCCGTCGTACCGGGGCATCCGCAGGTCGAGCAGGATCACCTCGGGGTCGTGCTCGCGGGCTGCGGTGAGCTGGTGATCCCCCTCGGGCTGCCGCTGCTGATCATCTTGACCAACGGGATGGCCGACGACATTCACCGGCCGCTGCCCGAGGCGGGGGGCCGTACGCCGTTCGAGATGTATCTGCTGCCGGTGGCGCTGACCATGGTGATCGGTGTGA
>WHSL01000175.1 GCA_009380095.1 Streptosporangiales bacterium
ACCGGCAGCGCGGCCCGCGCGTTGCCGTCCTCGATCTTGACCGCGCCCGCGCGGCCGTCGGCGAGCGCGAAGGCCAGCACGCCCTCGGCGCCGGACTTCACCAGCAGCCCCGGAACGCCCGCCATCAGCGCCCGCTCCGGCCGGTTCGTCCCCGAGGTCCACGCGGGGAACGCGCGGAACGCGCCCGCGACCTCGCGCTCCGGGGACCCCTGCGGCGCCAGCACCAGCGCGCGGAACGCCCGCGCCACGCCCGCGACGGAGAGCGCCAGCAGCGGTGCGCCGCAGCCGTCCACCCCGGTCGCCGCCACCGGCTCTCCGGCGAGCTCCTCCAGCGTCGCCCGTACGGCGACCTGCAGCGGATGCCGGGGGTCCCGGTAGCCGCCGGTCGGCCAGCCGTTGGCCACGCAGGTCGCGAGCATCGCGGCGTGCTTGCCCGAGCAGTTCATGTGCACCCGGTCGGGTTCGCCGCCGGCTCGCAGCCAGGCGCGCCGCGCCTGTTCGTCCAGCGGCAGGCCGGCGGGGCAGCCGAGGGCGTCCTCGGCGAGGCCCGCCCCGGCCAGCACCTTCCGTACCCCGTCGACGTGGAACTCCTCGCCGGAGTGGCTGGCCGCGGCGAGCGCGAGACGCTCGCCGCGGAGCGCCAGCCCGGCCCGTACCATCGCCGCCGCCTGCATGGGCTTGTTCGCGGACCGGGGGAACATCGGAGTCTCCACCGGCCCGGACGCGAGCACCGGCGAACCGGCGGCGTCCAGCGCCAGCACGGTGCCGCGGTGCCGCGACTCGACGAACCCGGAACGGACGACCTCCGCGACGAGCGGTGGTTCTATCAACTGATTCCCTTCACCCCGAGGAGCTCCCGCGCCCGGTCGGACGACATCGGCGGGCGCTGCGCGAGCCCGGCGACGACGGCCGCGCGCTCGACCAGCTCCGCGTTGGAGGCGACCGGCCTGCCCTTGGCGTAGGTCAGCGTGTCCTCCATGCCGACCCGCAGGTGCCCTCCCGCGGACAGCGCCGCGTACATCACCGGGAGCGTGGTCCGGCCGATGCCCGTCGCGGACCAGGTCGCCCCCTCCGGCAGCGCGGCGACCGCGGCGACGAGCGAGGCGGCGTCTCCCGGCATTCCGCCCGGAACGCCCATGACCAGGTCGCAGTGTACGTGCCCGCCGTACGGAGGCCCGTACGCGTCCAGCAGCCGGTGCAGCGACGCGACCTGCCCCAGGTCGAAGAGTTCGAACTCCGGCACCACCTCGAGCTCCTGGGTGCGCTGGTAGAGCTCGGCCATGAAGGGCCACGGGTTCATGAAGACGTCGTCGCCGAAGTTGACCGTGCCGCAGGTCAGTGAGCACGCGTCCGGCGCGGCGTCGAGGACCCGCAGCCGGTCCTCGTACGGGTCCGTGACCGCGCCGCCGGTGGAGAGCTGGACGATCAACCGGGTCGACTCCCGCAGCGCCTGGACGGTGTCGACCAGTCTGGCGAGGTCGAGCGTGGGCCGTGCCTCGTCGTCCCTGATATGGACGTGCACCACCGCCGCGCCGGCCTCCTCGCAGGCCGCGGCCTCGTTGACGAGCTCCACGAGGGAGGTGGGCAGCGCCGGAACGGCGCTCTTGTCGGCCTCCGCGCCGGTGGGGGCGACCGTGATGAGCGTGCTCGCTGTCATGCGAGGCAGAATGCCTCCTCATGAGGGCCGTAGTCCAACGTGTGAGCCAAGCGTCCGTGACCGTCGGCGAGAAGGTCACCGGAGCCATCGACGAGCCGGGCCTGCTGGTGCTCGTCGGGGTCACGCACGACGACACCGCGGCGGACGCGGAACGGCTGGCCGCGAAGCTGTGGGGGCTGCGGATCCTGCACGGCGAGAAGTCCTGCTCCGACGTGGGGGCGCCGCTGCTCGTGGTGAGTCAGTTCACGCTGTACGGCGACGCCCGCAAGGGCCGCCGCCCGACCTGGCAGGCGGCGGCGCCCGGCGAGGTGGCCGCGCCGCTGGTGGAGGCGGTCGTCGCCGCGTTGCGCCGGCTCGGCGCGCGCGTCGAGACCGGCGTGTTCGGCGCCGAGATGCAGGTCGCGCTCATCAACGACGGCCCCATCACCCTCCTCCTGGAAAACTGATCCCCCAGCGCTCTCGGACGGTCGCGTGCATGCTGGAGCGGTGACCGCAGATCAGCCGCCGCCTCGGGACGAGGCGATCCTCCGGCTGCTTCAGGACCGTGCCGGACAGCCCACCGAGGTCGTCCTCCGCGACGACACCAGGCTGACCGTCTTCAACATCGCCTGGGGATACGACCTCGGGGACGAGTACGCCCACGTGACCACCAACATCAGCCCCGATATCGAGGGCGCGGCCGTCGACTTCTTCTTCACGAGCTCGGTCGTCGCCGTCCGGGACCCCGAGAACGGCGTGGTGCTGCTCGAGGTCCCGTAGCGCCGAGGGCGGTCAGTCGACCTTGCTCGCGGAGACGGACCAGGTGTTGCAGGCGCTCGGGCCGCCGAGGGTCATGCCGCGGTTCAACCAGGCCCGGCCGTTGGTCCGTGATCCGTGGTCGTGCGTTGACTCCGGGCCGCGGTCACCGCGGTAGTAGGCGTCCAGCAGGGCGATCCGGCGTTGGTCCGAGCCGATCGGGTACGTGCCGCGCACCGAGGACATGAACACCCCGGCCATGCAGTTGGCCTGCAGCTCGATGCGGCGCGAGTAGCCGTTCTTCTCGTCGATCGAGCCCGCGTAGTACATCTTCTCGTGGCCGTAGTCGAGGATGCCGGCCTCGCCCTGCACGTGGTGGCCGTACTCGTGGCTGAGCACGCTGGCGTAGACGACCGGGTACGGCGCGTTCGCCGAGTTCTTCACCACGTCCCTGACGCCGATGTACATGCCCTTGCTGGCGCGACAGTAGAAGGCGGCCGCGCCCGGCGCGGGGAAGCTCCCGCAGGGGCTGCGCCCCGGCCCGGACCAGTAGATGCGGTCCGGCGGCTCGAACGTCATGCCCGCCTTCTGGAACTGCTGCCCCCACATCTCGTCCAGACAGTCGGTGGAGGTGTTGAGGAACCGCCGCATGGAGGAGGTGCTGCGGATGCTCAGGGACGGCGCGCGGCAGGGGACCGTGGCCAGCCGGCCGGTGTCGTACAGCTTGCTGTCGGTCACCGCGGTCCGCCCGGTGGGCTGGGTCGGCGTCGCCGACGGTGAGGGGCCGCCGGTCGGCTCCTCGGACGGCCCGTCGGTCGGGCCGGCGCTGCTCGTCGGGCCCGCGTACGGGTCCGAGGGGTCGTCCTCGGTGAACGCGCTGGCCAGGCCCACCAGGACGATCAGGCAGACGGCGAGGCCGCCGAAGATCCCGGCGATCCACACGCCGGGGCCGGCGCCCTTCTTGCGCGGCGGGCCGAGCGGCGCGCGGCCGTAGCCGTACGGGCCGGGAGGGCCGGGTGGGCGGCCGGGGTACTGCGGGCGGGGCGGGCCGCCGGGGGCGCCCATCGGCGGACCGTACCCCGGGGCGGCCGGTGGCC
The DNA here is from genome assembly GCA_009380095.1 of Streptosporangiales bacterium. Classification (GTDB taxonomy): domain Bacteria; phylum Actinomycetota; class Actinomycetes; order Streptosporangiales; family Streptosporangiaceae; genus WHSL01. Next base: position 3,490 of record WHSL01000175.1, read on the forward strand.
GGCCGTATCCGGGGCCTGGTGGCTGCCCGTATCCGGGGGCACCCGTGGGCTGCCCGTATCCGGGGGCACCCGTGGGCTGGCCGTATCCAGGGGCGGCCGGCGGCTGGCCGTATCCGGGGGCGCCCGGCGGCGGTGCCATCGGCCGGCCGTACGACGGGCCCTGGGCCGGACCCGGCGGCGGCGCCTGCGGAGGGCGGCCCTGACGCGGCGGCGGTGCGCCGTACGGCGGTGCGCCCTGCGGTGGGGTCCCCTGCGGTGGGGTCCCTTGTGGTGGACCCTGCCCCGGCCCTTGCGGACCCGGGCCACCCCACGATCCCGGACCTGCCATGACCACCCCTTTCACTCACACCCGGGAGCCGGCCTCGCGGCTGGCTCCCACCCCCATGGGCGGGAGCCACTCTAGAGCGTCGATTCATGATCGATTCATATGGTTGGCCGGACTCGGCTGATCAATCACGCAGCGTGATCGAGTCTGGCAATTGGTAAGGGGCCCCACGAAACGACCCGGCCAGCCGATAAGCTCTCGCCTCATGCTGGGGTTTCGATGGGGACGACGGCTGCTCATCGCCGTCGTGGCAGGGGCGGCGATCACGGCGCTCGGGGCGGCTCCCGCCTCGGCGTCGAGTGCGGGCAGCTTGGCGAGCGACGACATCCAGTTCACCCTCCGTAAGGACGGGGTGCTGACCGCGCGCGAGACGATCACGTACGACTACGGCTCGGCCGCCAACAGCGCCGGCATCGAGCGCTCCTTCGTCACGCGCCAGCGGTACGACGAGGGCAACGACCGCGTCTACCGGGTCCAGAACGTCAAGGCGAGCAGCCCGGACGGCGCCCCCACCAAGACCACGGTGGAGACCGGCGAGTCCGCCACCACCGTCACGGTCGGGGCCGGCCAGAGCGCCACGGGGCGCAAGCGGGTCGTGCTGACGTACGAGGTGCACGGCGCCGTCACCCCGCTCTCCGACCTCGACGAGGTGCGGTGGGTCGCGGCCGGCGGCTTCGCCGTACCGGCGCGGCAGATCAGCGTCGTGATGAACGCCAAGGCCGTGCCCAACAACCTCGCCTGCTTCGCGGGTGACCCCAACAGCGCGGTGTACTGCAGCGCCTCCGACATGGGCGGCCACGAGGCGGGCGCGGCGCGCTTCCAGCAGGCCCGGCTGGCGCCCGGCCAGGTGCTCACCGTCGTCGTCGGCTACCCCAGCGGGACCACCACCGGCGAGCCCATCCTCGACCACCGCTTCTCGCTGTCCGCCGCGTTCCAGATCACCCCGCTCACCGGCGGCGTGCTGGCGCTGCTGCTCGTGGTGCTGCTCGGCGGGCTGGCGCTGCTCTACCGCACCCGCGGGCGGGACGCGCGGGTCATGCACAGCCAGGTGGCCGCCGGGGACCATCCGCCGGTCGCGAGCGGTGCCGAGGGCGGCTTCGAGTTCACCCCGCCGGACGGCGTACGGCCCGGGCAGATCGGCACGCTCATCGACGAGCAGGCCGACGTGGTGGACGTCACCGCGACCATCATCGACCTCGCCGTGCGCGGGCACATCCTGATCGAGGAGCTGCCGCACGAGCGGTTCAGCTCCACCGACTGGAGCCTGGTGAAGCGCACCGACGCGCCGGCCGAGCAGCTCAGGCCGTACGAGAAGCTGCTCTTCGACGCGCTCTTCGCCGGGCGCGACCAGGTCCGGCTCTCCGAGCTCGGCGACGCGTTCAGCGGGCGGCTCGCCGAGGTGCGCTCCGCGCTGTACGACGACGTGGTCGGGCAGGGCTGGTTCGCGCGGCGTCCGGACTCCGTGCGCACCCGGTGGACCACCGCCGGCGTCGCGGTCACGCTGGTCGGCGTCGCGGCGACCGTGGCGCTCGCGCTGCTCACGCACGTGGCGCTGCTCGGGCTGGCGATCGTGGTGGCGGGTGCCGCGCTCGCGGTGGGCGCGCAGTACATGCCGGCCAAGACCGCCAGGGGCAGCTCGGTGCTCGCGCACACCCTCGGCTTCCGCGAGTACCTGCACCGCGCCGACGCCGACGAGGCGCCGGAGGACCAGCGGCTGCGGCTGTTCTCGCGCTACCTGCCGTACGCGGTGGTCTTCGACAACGTGGACCGCTGGGCGCAGATCGTGGCGACCTCGGGCGCGGGCGGGAACGGGCATCCCGCCGACAACCTCTCCTGGTACCACGGGCCCGCCGAGTGGGACCTGAGCAACTTCGCCGACTCCATGCGGACGTTCACGCTCACCACGTCGGGCGCGATCTCCGCCACCCGCCAGTTCCGCTCCTTCTGAGCGGGGTGCCGGGTCAGTAGACGAGGGCCTGGGCGCCTTCGGCGAGGGTCTCCTCGATGAAGGTGGGGGCGCCGGCGATCCGGATGCCCTCGAGCACGTCGGGCTCGGTGATCTCGCGGCGTGAGGCGCACTGGGTGCACAGGGTCACCCGGCCGGCGGCGAGCACGGCGGCGAGCAGGTCCGCCAGCGGGGCCGCGTGGTTCAGGCGGAACTTCTCCGCGCGGCCGGGGAGGGCGAACCAGGACGACTCTCCGGTGAGCCAGAGAGAGACCTGTACGCCGGAGGCCACCGCCGCCGCGGCCACCGTGAACGCCTGGTTGCAGCGCTCAGGGGAGTCCTCGCCGGAGGTGACTTTGATCACGAGGGTCCGGGTCATGGGTGCACCCTAGTCGTCCCCCCGCGTCCCCCAACACCCATCAGTCCGATCCCGGCGCCCACCCCTGCGAATGGGGACGAACCCCCCTCCCACCCCCCTCCCTCTGCCACTCCCGACGCACCCCTCGCGGGGCGGGGCCATCGGTACGAAGGCTCAGAGCGCGGCGATGACGAGAGCCATACCGGCGACGGTGAGACCCGCGCCGCCGAGCGCGTAGCCGAGCGCAGGCGAGAAGGGCCGGCTTGGGCCGTCGCCCTGGACCTCGAACACGCCCGCGCCGGCCGCCGCCGGGCCGTCGGGAGCTGGGGTGCCGCTGGGGGCCGCCGTGCCGCTGGGAGTCGCCGTGCGGCCGGGAGTGCTTGCCGCGTTGGCGGCGTTCGGAGTGGCCGGTGCATCCACCTCGGGTGGAGGGGCGGTGGAGGTGGGAGCGGGGGTGGTGGGGGTGAGGAGGAGGGCGGGGTGGCCTTGGTGTTCGCCGATGTGGCCGCGGACGCGGAGGCTGGCGCCCTCGGGGACGGCCCACTCGAGGTACTCGAACGCCAGCGTCTCGCCGCGGAACACGCCGGAGATCCGCCCGTTGACGCGCCGCATCAGATCCGCGTCGGGGCTGCGCTCGCCCCTCTTGGGCGGGCCGATGCGGCGGCTCAGTACCTCGCTCGCCCCGTCCGGCCACGCCTTCCCCGGCGCCACCAGGACGGCCCGGCCCCCCTGCACCACCGTGAAGGCCGTACCCGAGGCGTGGTCGGCGATACGGTCCCAGACGGGCTCCGCCTCGGCGCTCGGCCGGTAGTGCCGGCGTACCTCGTGCGCGTGCCACACGCAGGCGGTCTCGCTGAGGCTCGCCACCTGGGTGGTGCCGTGCGCGCGGGCGGTCCCGCGCACCTCCACGATGTCGCCCGGGAGACCCTCGGGTGCCACCGGTGCCGGGAGCGGCCGGCGCGCCCGGCGCCAGGCCACCCCGCCGAGGGCGACGGCCCCGATCAGCAGGCCGATCCCCAGCAGCAGCATGAACTCACCCTTTCCATGTCCGGCACGAGCATCCCAGACCCAGACCACCCCGCGCGGGGGGCGTGCCTCACTCAGGGCCTTCGCGGGGCGCCGGCATCGTCCGGAGGCGGGCAGCAGCGGCTCGGGTAGTCGCCGGCGCCCCCGCCGCCCTCGGCCTGTGACCGTCCCGTAGGGTCCCGCGACCGGGATGATCGCTACTTAGGCATATGTCTAATTTGACATCGATGCATCCGCCGTGCAGTCGCGCTTGTTTAGACAAACTTCGAATCAAGGGGAGGCCTCCGATGGACAGCGGTGCGACGAGGGAGCCGGCCGCCGGCGGAGTGGCGGACGAGGGTGCGGAGGCCGGCTCGCCGGTGGTGGTGATCGGTGCCGGGCCCGTCGGGCTGGCGACCGCCGCGCATCTGGCCGAGCGTGGCCTGGACTTCGTGGTGCTGGAGGCCGGCCCGCGGGTGGGGGCGGCGATCACCGAGTGGGGGCACGTGCGGCTGTTCAGCAGCTGCGGCACCGTCCCGCCGCACGGTGAACGCGAGCTGGCCCACCCGGAGACCGGTTTCTACCTGGCGGGGATGAAGAGCTACGGCCGCGCCCCGACGTTCCTGCTGGCCACCGGGTATGAGCAGGTCCGCTCCATCGTGGCCGCCATCGCCGGCGACCGGGAGTCCGCCGACACCGTGCAGCTCGACCTCCCCGAGACCGGCGTCTGCTCCGCCGGCCCGCCCAGCGAGGACCAGGCGGCCGAGGACCAGTCCGCAGCCGCCTCGTGCTGCGGCGCCGCACCGCAGCCGGAGATCATCGCTCTCGGGGCGCCGGCCGGGCTCGGGTTCGCCACCGGGCGCGCCCACGGCCACTCCGCCGACGCCCCGGTCCCGCCCCCGACTCCGGCTGCGGACCGGAGCTGAACGCGCCCGCGCGGCGGCCTCATCCTCCGTACGGTGAGGCCGCCCGCGACGTGAACCTGCGTCGCCAGGCGAGGGAGACGTAGACGAGGGCGACCAGGACGGGCACCTCGATGAGTGGGCCGACGACGCCGGCGAGGGCTTGGCCGGAGGTGACGCCGAAGGTGGCGATGGCGACGGCGATGGCCAGTTCGAAGTTGTTGCCGGCGGCGGTGAACGCCAGCGTTGCCGTGCGGTCGTAGCCGAGGCCGAGCGTCGCACCGAGGGCGAACGAGCCGAACCACATCAGCGCGAAATAGACCAGCAGCGGCAGCGCGATGCGGACCACGTCCAGCGGCCTGGAGGTGATCGTGTTCCCTTGCAGCGCGAACAGGATGACGATCGTGAACAGCAGCCCGTACAGCGCCCACGGCCCGATCTTCGGCAGGAACCGCGACTCGTAGCGTTCGCGCCCGAGCCGCCGCTCGCCGATGCGGCGGGTGAGGTATCCGGCGAGCAGTGGGATGCCGAGGAAGATGAGGACGTTGGCCGCGATCGCCCACGCGGAGACGTCCAGCCGCTCGCCGTCGCCGAGGCCGAGCCATCCCGGCAGCAGCTCCAGGTAGAACCAGCCGAGCAGGCCGAAGGCCAGCACCTGGAAGACCGAGTTGAGTGCGACGAGTACGGCGGCGGCCTCGCGGTCGCCGCAGGCCAGGTCGTTCCAGATGATCACCATGGCGATGCAGCGGGCCAGGCCGACGACGATCAGGCCGGTCCGGTACTCCGGCAGATCCGGGAGGAAGACCCAGGCCAGCGCGAACATCACCGCGGGCCCGGCGATCCAGTTCAGCACCAAGGAGGAGATCATCAAGCGGCGGTCGCCGGTGACCGTGTCCAGCCGGTCGTACCGGACCTTGGCGAGCACCGGGTACATCATGACCAGCAGGCCGAGCGCGATGGGCAGGGAGATCCCGCCCACCTCGACCCGGCTGAGCGCCGAGTCGAGCCCGGGGACCAGCCGTCCCAGCCCCAGGCCGACGGCCATGGCGAGCAGGATCCACACCGCGAGGAACCTGTCCAGCGTGGAGAGCCGGGCGACGACGCCGCCCGCGTCGGGGGCAGGGTCACTGGCCGGGGTCCGCGCCTCGGTTTCGGGGCCGTACGTCATCAGCAGGCCCGCCTGCGGTCGGTGGCGGCGGTCTCCCGGGCGGTGGCGGCGAGCCCGGCCAGCGAGCCGGCCAGGCCCTCCAGCGTCTCGGGCCTGAGCCGGTAGTAGGTGAACCTGCCGCACGGCTCGGTCTCCACCAGCCCGGCCTCGCGCAGCACCCGCAGGTGGTTGGAGAGGTTCGTCTGCCGGGCGCCGGTCTCCGCGACGAGGTGCGTGGTGCAGAGCGTCTCGCGCGCCAGCAGCGTGATGATGCGCAGCCGGAGCGGATCGGCCAGCACCCTGATCACATCAGTGTCCGCTGACATCAGCATGCGCTGATACTATCGTGGCGTCGCGGAGGGCGCGTGGCGGCCCCCGCGAACCTGTCATGGAGGGGGAGTCGATGTCGGAGCGTGCGATCGCCTCGGTGTTGTTCGTCTGCGTGCACAACGCGGGCCGTTCGCAGATGGCGGCGGGGTATCTCACCGCGCTCGCGGGCGACCGAGTCGAGGTCAGGTCCGCCGGATCGCTGCCGGCCGAGGAGATCAACCCGTCCGCCGTCGCGGCGATGCGTGAGGAGGGCGTCGACATCACGGGCGCGACCCCGAAGGTGCTGACCACCGAGGCCGTCCAGGCCTCCGACTACGTCATCACCATGGGCTGCGGCGACGCCTGCCCCATCTTCCCCGGCAAGCACTACCGCGACTGGGAGCTCGACGACCCGGCCGGGCAGGACGTGGCCGCCGTACGCCCCATCCGCGACGAGATCCGCCGCCGCGTCGAGGCCCTCATCGCCGAGATCGACGCCGGCCCGCCCCGGCGGGAGTGAGTGCGCCGCTAGGCTGCCCTGACATGGAGCCAGAGGTACATGAGAATCTTGCGCCGCTCGCGTTCCTGCTGGGGCAGTGGGAGGGGGCCGGCGTCGGGGGCTACCCCACCATCGAGAGCTTCCGCTTCGGGCAGGAGCTGACGTTCTCCCATAACGGCAAGCCCTTCCTCAGCTACACGAGCCGCACCTGGCTGCTCGACGACGAGGGAGGCCTCGGCCGTCCGCTCGGTACGGAGACCGGTTTCTGGCGTCCGCAGCCGGGCGGCGCGATCGAGGTGATGCTCGCGCATCCGACCGGGGTCGTGGAGATCTATCTCGGCGAGATCCAGGGCCACCGCATCGAGATGAGCACCGACGTGGTCGCCCGGACCGAGACGGCCAAGGAGGTCACCGGGGGGCACCGGCTGTACGGGCTCGTCGGCGAGGACCTCGCGTACGCGTACGACCTGGCGGCGATGGGCCAGCCTCTGCAAGCCCACCTCTCCGCCCAGCTCAAACGCGTCTGACCGGGGTGCGTCGGGCGCGATGAGGGGTCCGGACATGGAACGACCCCCGGGCCTGCTCCGTGTGATCACGGGGTCGACTGGACTGGGTCGACCGGCCCGAGGGTCGGGTGTCTGCCTGGGATTAGCCGCCGCCATCCGGCGCCGGTTCAGGCGGGACGGCGGCTAGCTGACAGCCACCTCACGAGTCCTATAGCCATGCATGCTGTTGGACCACCTCCTTTCCCGCGTGACTCGAACGCTACGTCCCGATCCCGGGGAAGGGCAAGTCGATTTCCGTCACACCGGTTCCGCCCGCCGCCTTCGGCCGGTCCGGCCCATAGACTCGGGTCATGGCGCAGATATGGCACGAGGAGCTGCGCGCACGCGGCTATCGGGTCACGCCCCAGCGGCAGCTCGTCCTCGAGGCGATCACCGAGCTGGAGCACGCGAACCCGGAGGAGATCTGCGGGCGCGTGCAGCAGACCGCGCGCGGCGTCAACATCTCCACGGTGTATCGCACGCTGGAGCTGCTGGAGAATCTCGGGCTGGTGACGCACACCCATCTGAGCCACGGCGCGCCCACGTACCACCTGGCCGAGGAGGCCGACCACGTCCACCTGGTGTGCCGCGACTGCGGCGAGGTGAACGAGGCGCCGCTGGAGGTCGTGGGCGGGCTCGTCTCCCGCCTCGACGACGACCTCGGCTTCGAGGCCGACGTCCGCCACCTCACCGTCTTCGGCCTCTGCGCCACCTGCCGCGAACGGGATCGCGCCCGTGACGGCGACCCCGCCCGCGGCGAAAGCCCCGGTCGCGCGGCGTCGGGCGGCTCGCGCCCGGGGCCCAAGGAGCCGAAGAGCCCTACGACCGCATAACGTGGACCCATGGATAGCGTCCTGCTGAGCCTGCCCGGAGCCGTGCCGGCCGAGACCCTCGACGCGGGGGTCGCTGCGCACTACGGTGACCCCGTCGCCGAGCAACGGGCGCTGGAGCGGGGCGTGGCCTTCGTGGACCGCGGCGACCGCGGCGTCCTCACCGTCACCGGTCCCGACCGGCTCACCTGGCTGCACAGCCTCACCTCACAGCACCTGGAGGCGCTCGCCCCCGGCCTGGCCACCGAGGCGCTGGTCCTCGACCCGAACGGGCGCGTGGAGCACCACATGTCCCTGGTCGACGTGGACGGCACGGTCTGGGCGCACGTCGAGCCGGGCACCGCCCCGGCGCTCGCCGCGTACCTGGACTCGATGCGCTTCATGATGCGGGTCGAGGTCGCCGACCGCACCGCCGACACCGCGGTGCTCACGCTCGCCGGTCCCGCCAGCGAGCAGGCCGTGC
>WHSL01000038.1 GCA_009380095.1 Streptosporangiales bacterium
ACGATCGGCGCCGAGAGCAGGATTACGGACACGATCGGCGCTGCGGAGATGTTCTTCCGGCATCCGGGCGGGGTGCTGTCCCGGGAGCAGCTGCTCAGTCACGTGTGGGGGTTCGACTTCGACCCGGGGTCGGACGTGTACGTCCGCTACCTGAGGCAGAAGATCGGCGCCGGGCGAATCGAGACCGTCCGCGGCATGGGCTACCGCCTCCGCGCGCACTGAGCCTCAGCCCCGCGCGGGCCGATGAGACCCCTCTCATGGCGCTCTCACGGCCGTGCCATCCCCGCGCGATCGAATGCCCCCATGACAGCACTCACCTGGTACGCCATGGCCGCGGACCTCGTCGCGATCGCCATCCTCGCCTACGCCGTGTACTTCCGCCGGCACGGGCGCCCGCGACCTCGTGCTCGGGTATGTGGCGGTCAACGCCGACGTCTTCACGGTCGTCACGCTGCTGGTCGGCCGGCCGGTGCTGCCGGCCATCGGCTTCGGGCTGTTCGGTGTGCTGTCCATCATCCGGCTGCGGTCCAGCGCGATCAGCCAGGAGGAGGTCGGCTACTACTTCGTCGCCCTCGCGCTGGGCCTGGTCAACGGGCTCGCCGCCCCCCTGCCCGGGCTGCCGCGCCCAGGCGGCGTGCGCCCGGCGCGGGGCGGCGTGCTGCGGGAGACGGTGTGATCCTGCCCGAGCGCGCGGTCCCGTACGAGCCCGTCGCCCCCGCGGAGGAGCTGCGTACGGTCATCGCCGCGCTCCCTCCGATCGGCCTCGACGAGGTGACGGGCCGGGCGGAGCTTCGGGTACGGCTGGACCGGAAGTACCTGGTGCCCACCCGGGTGCTCGGCGCGGTGCTCGCCCGGGTGGGGGAGCGGTACGCGGCGCTGGGCATCGGCGGCGTCCGGGCCGGGCGCTATGTCTCCACCTACTTCGACACCCTGGCCCTCCTCACGTACCGGCAGCATCTCCAGGGCCGCCGGCGCCGCTTCAAGGTACGCACCCGCGGCTACCTGGACACCGACGGCTGCATGTTCGAGGTCAAGCTGGAGGGCTTCCGCGAGGCCACCGACAAGCGCCGGATGCCGTCCGAGACCGCGTATCCGGCCCGTCTCAGCGAACACGCCCGGGATTTTCTCGCCGACACCCTGCTACGCGCTTACCACGCCAACCCGCCGGAGACGCTAGGTCAGCAAGCACTGCGTGGCGGTGGCCGCCCCCGGCGTCCGGTCCAACCCCTGGCACCCGGCGCTCCGCCTCCTCGGCGTGTCACCCCGGTGTTCCACATCCGGCATACCCGCGGGTCACGTTCGATCATCGAGGTCGTCGGCCGGTGGCGAACGGCGTTCCGGGTGGGCGGACCGGGGGTTACCGTTCCGGGCATGGTGGCAGAGGCGAGCGTTCAGGCAGGGAAGATACGGCTGGCGTACCGGGTCTGGGGGGAGGCCGGGGCGCCGCCGCTGCTGTTGCTGCACGCCTTGGGGGAGCGGGCCGCGAGCTGGGACGCGATCGCGCCGGCGTTCGCGCGGCACTTCCGGGTGTACGCGCCGGACCTGCGCGGTCACGGCGACAGCGGGTGGCCGGGCACACCTACTCCACCGCTCTGATGCGCGACGACACGCTCGCCTTCCTCGACGCGCTGGGCGTGGCGCGCGCCGACGTGATCGGGCACTCGATGGGCGGCGTGGTCACGTACCAGCTGGCGTCGGATCACCCGGACCGGGTGGGCCGGATCGTGATCGAGGACGTGGTGCCCCCGTACAAGCGGGACCGGCCCATGCCGGACCGGCCCGACACGCCGCTGCCGTTCGACTGGGCGGCGATCACGTCCCTGCGCGCCGAGTCCGACCGGCCCGGCCCGGAATGGGACGGCCGGCTGGAGAAGATCGCCGCGCCGGTGCTGATCATCGGCGGTGGCGCGGAGAGTCCCAACCCGCCGGAGCTGCTGGAGGACGCGGCGCGCCGCATCCCTGACTGCCGGCTGCTGACGATCCCGGCCGGGCACATGGTGCACGACGAGAAGCCCGCTGAGTTCACCGAGGCGGCGCTGGAGTTCCTGATCGGGCATCGCTGATCCGGGCCGGCCCTCACTGGGGGCAGGTCTCGTCCAGCGACTTGGCCTTCTTCTTCTTGCCCCGGCCGCTCTTCGGCCTGTCGGAGTCGGCGATGGCCTCGGCGGTCAGCGCACGGATCCGGCGCCAGTTGGGATTGCCGGGCCAGATGCCCTCCTTGGGCACGAACGGCATGCTGTCGATGTCCGCCCCGCGTACCTTGGTGGACAGGTCCATCAGCGCGGGCAGCACGTCCTGCGGGATGTCGGTGGAGACGGCCCGTTTGGTGGCGCTGGCCAGCTGCTGGAAGCGGGTGAGCAGCTTCACCGGGTCGGCCTGCCGGGCGATCGCGCCGAGCACGCACTTCTGCCGCCCCATCCGGGTGTAGTCGTCGCTGCCGACGCGCGACCTGCCGTACCAGAGCGTCTCCTGGCCGGTGAGCCGGCGCCGCCCCGCCTCGATGACGCCACCCTCGAGGCCGTACGGGATGGGCCGCTCGACGTTCATCATGACCCCGCCCATGGCGTCCACGAGCTGGGCGAAGCCGCGCATGTCGACGAGCGCGTAGTAGTCGATCTCCAGGCCGAGGATGCCGCCGATGGTCTCCTTCAGCACCTGCGCGGCGGGGTCGGCGGCGCCCAGCGGCTGCATGTCGGGGTGCTCGGCGACGTACTCGTACACCTCGTTGAGGAGCCCGTCGAAGCCGAACGGGTACGTGTCGCGCAGCTTGCCGCGGGGGAGCGGCACGTTCTCCATGTTGCGCGGCAGGCTGAAAATGACCGTGTTGCCGGTCTTCACGTTGACGCTGGCCACGGTCATGCTGTCGGTGCGCACGCCGGTGCGGTTGCGCGCCGCGTCGCCGCCCAGCAGCAGGATGTTGATCCGCTGCCGGCCCTCCCACGGGTCCTCCGCGGGCGCGGCGCCGCCGCCCTTGCCGTCCCGGAACAGGCTGGTGACGAGGTCGTACTGGACGTAGGAGTAGCCCGCGGCCGCGCCCAGCGGGGCCGCCACGACGAGGCAGAGCGTGGCCACGAAGGCCGCGGAGGCGAAGCGTGCGAGCGGGCCCATCCGGTGGGGCCGTACCAGCAGGTACGAGCGCAGCACCACGCCCGCCCAGAGCAGCGCGACGACGATCGCCACGGCGCCGAACGCGATCAGCCAGCGCGGCTGCACCACCAGCCGCTGGATCAGCGCGAGGTCACCGGCGGCGAGGCCGAGCCCGATGAACGCGCCGAGCGAGACGACGAGCAGGATCGCGCCCGCGACGCGCCGCCCGGCCCACAGGTGGGCCAGTCCGGGGAGGATCGTCGATGCCAGTGTGAGCAGCAGCGCACGGCCGACCCCTCGGCGCTCGTTCTGCCGCGCAGCGGTGCCCTCCGCCGCCATGCGTGCTCCTTCCACAGGGCCCGGGGCTCAGGGGACCCGAGGGGGGTTCCAGGGCATTGGACGCCCACAAAGTACCGATTGGTTCACCAACCGGGACTTTGGGCACCGAGCGTAATCCTTCCCCGAAGCCGCCGGCGCCCGCCGTGAATCGGGTGGACCGTACCGTGTTGGGACGAACCCGGCCATAACCGGGGGCGACTTGACTCAAGATCCGCACCGACTTGACGTGGCTCGTGGCAATTGTCCCGAGTTTCGGACGACCGTAACGACCTGCGGTAAATCCCGCCGAACCAGCGCTGTCCCGATCCGGACGAGGAAGAAACCGGCTTCTTCGTGACAACCCGTAGTCAAATTCTGGGTCAGGTGCCATCATCTCGCCCCTAGGGAGTGGGGCGGGCGGTCCTGAGCGGCCGCCTGGAGGAAAGGGAAAAACCGGTGCTCGATGCGGTCGACGCCGCTCTCATACGGGAACTGCAGCGCGACGGACGCGCCACCTTCCAGGCACTGGCCGACCGTGTCGGCCTGTCGCGGACGGCGGTACGCGCCCGGGTGCAGCAGCTTCTGGATGCCCGGGTGGTCGGTGTGGTCGGGATCGTCCACGCCGAGGTCGCGGGGCTGTCCGCGCTGGGTCACGTGTCCGTCCAGTTGGACGGGCCGGCCCGCGTGGCGGTCGCCGCCATCGCCAAACGGGACGCGGCAACCTTCGTCTCCTTGACCGCCGGGCGCGCCCCGGTCGTCGTGGAGCTTCGCGCGCGCGATGACGTCGCGCTCGCTCATGAACTCAACGCCGTACGCGACCTGCCCGGCGTGAGCGGGGCCGAGGTGTTCCGATGCGTGGAGGTCATCAAGGACCTCACGCTCGACGCCCGTACCCCGCAGGGTGTGGCGCTGGATCCGATCGACTGGCGCCTCGTGCAGCAGTTGCAGCAGAACGGGCGCACCTCGTACGCGCAGCTGGCCCGTACCGTCGGGCTGTCCCAGGCGGCGGCCCGGGCGCGGGTGGTCCGGCTGCTGGACGGCGGCGCCGTACGGGTCACCGCGCTGGTCGACTCGACCTCGCTGGGCGTCAGCGAGAACATCGGGTTCGGCCTGCGGGTGCGCGGCGACGCGGACGCGGCGGGCCGGCGGATCGCGGAGCTGTCCGGGATCCAGACCGTGCTGGCCGGATTCGGCCGATTCGATGTGGTCTGTGGGGCCACGGCCGCGGATCGGGCGGGTCTCGTGGAGACGCTCGAGGCGGTGCGGTCGTCCGGGTATGTGCGGCACATGGAGGCGTGGCAGCACCTCTCCGTGGTCAAGGAGTCGTACGAGGTCGACGTGACGAACGTGCCGGGGTATCTGCCGGCCGCGGTCGCCGGGTAGGCGGGTTCGGGCGTCGTCGCGCGGAGTGCCGGGGGCGTCGTGAGGTCTCGTGCGGTCTCGTGGTGTGTCGTGAGCCGTCGTGAGCCGTCGTGAGGTAGGGCCTGCCCTACCGGCGAGGTAGGGCGAGGGCCCGCATCCGTGCGATCTTTTCGCGGTGGCGGGCCCGGTGCTCTAGATTTCCCGACTGTGCACGACAGGCTGGAAACCCAACGCGACGGCGCGCCCGACGACGGCTCCGGCGCCTCTTCCGGTGGTCCTGGTGCGCCTGGCGCCCCTTCCGGCGCGCCCGGTGCGTCCGGCGCTTCCTCCGGCGGTCCCGGTGCGTCCGGCGACCTCAGTGCGCCCGAGGGCGGCGCTGCCTCCGGCGTGCCCGCTGCCTCGGGTGCGCTCGGCGCTTCCGGAGCGCCTGGTGGCGGGGCGGCCGTGCGGGCGCCCGGTGTCGGTCTCGGGCCCGTACTGACCATCGCGGGCGGCCCGCTGCTCGGCGGCCTGCTCGCGCCCATCGCGCTGCGCCGTGGCACGGAGGCCGTGCTGTTCTGGCGGTTCCTCACCGGGTCGGCGCAGACGCCGTTCCGGGTGCCGCTCGAGGCGCCGGCGTTCGGCGCCGTGGCGTTCGCGGCGGTGGCCGTCGGCCTGTGGCTGTCCCTCCGCTGGACGGCCGCGCGCTCGCTGATCGCGGGCAGCGTGGTGCTGTTCCTCGCGGTCCTGTTCTCCGGTGCGCTCGGCGGCATGACCGGCTTCGACGGCACCCTGGTACTCGTGATCGTGGCGCTCGCCACCGGGGCCGGCGCGGGCATGATGGCCGGCGGCGGCCTGCGCGCTGCGCAGGAGGCCGGCGGTGCGCCCATCTACCGGGCGGTCTGGGCGGGTGCGTGCGCCGCCGGGCTGCTGCTCGCACTGCGCCCGGTGCTGCGCCTCGCCATGATCAGCTGGGCGGCCGGCATCGGCCCGTACGGACTGTCGGCGCCCCTGGTCGCCGTCGGCGTTGTGGTGATCGTCTGGTTCGCCGGGCGCGGCGTGAGCCCGTCCGTGCCGGCCGAGGTGCCGCGGCCGGTGGCGGCGCGGCCCTGGCTGATCGCCGCGCTGGTGATCGCGGTGGGCCTCGCCACGTTCGAGTTCACCGGGTACCAGTGGGGGCCGGTGCTCGACATCGTCGCGGCGCTCGCCGTCGTCGCCTTCTGTGGCCTGGCCGCCGGGGTGCGCGCGTCGGCCGGCATCACCGCGCCGGCGCTGCCGATCGTCGTGGCGCCGCTGCTCGCCGGGGCCATGTGGGCGGCCGGCGAACTGGCGATCGCCGCAGCCGGGCTGGCCGGCGACCCGGAGACCGCGGGCCGTACGCCGATCTTCATCGCGATCGTCGCCGCGCTGCTCGGCGCGGCGTACGCGGCGGCCAGCAAGCGCCAGGCCGCGCCGGCCGTGCTGGGCTGCGTGCTGATCGCCGCCGCGGCCATCTGGTGGCTCGCCGTTCCCGCCGCGCCGGCGGGGCCGGCCGGTTTCCTCGCGGGCACGGGTGCGGGGGCGGCGCTGCTGATCGCCGCGGTGCTACGGCTGCGTCCGCCGGCCGCGGGGGCGCTCCTGGTGCTGGCGGTCGCCGCGATCCCCGCCGGGCGGCTCGCGGCTTACGCCGTCGCCGGGCACATCACCGCCAACACCGCGGACCCGCGCCCCACCGCGGCCGAGGAGCCCCCCGCTCTCGACCTGCTGCGCATCTCCGGCGAGCCCGGCCCCTGGCTGATCATCACCCTCGTCGTGGCCACCCTCGCCGCCGTGGCGCTGGCGCGCAGGATCCTCCGCGAGGCGCCGGCCGCAGCCGTCGATGCCTGACACCGGCGCGGTGGCGACCGGCGCGATGGCGAGGCGCGTGCTCGTCGCGATCGCGGCCGGGCCGCTGCTGGCCGGCGCCCTGCTGCCGTACGTCGCCCTTTCCGACGAGGTGCTGCGCTTCGGTGAGCCGCTTCCCGCGCACCTGTTCGCCGTGGGCGCCGTCGCGCTGTGGTGGTCCGCGCGCCGGGCACCCGGCCGCGCCATCACGGTGGCGCTGGGCGGTGCCGTCGTCCTCGCCCTGCTGAGCCTGGTGGCCGTGGCGACGTCGGGCGAATACGACCTCGGGAGCACGCTCCTGACGCTGGCCGGGGCGGCCGCGGCCGGCTGCGCCGTGGGCGGTGCGCTCGCCCGGGCACGGATGTCCCGCGGCGGCGTCGTGGTGTGGTCCGCCTCGGCGGCGGCTGCGGCGTTCCTGCTCGCCCGGCCCGTGGCCGGGGATCCGCGCTCGTCCGAGGCCATCATGTCCCTGGTCGTCGCTCTGGGGGTCGCATGTGTCGCGGGCCTCGCCGCGGTGGCGCTGGCGCCGCGCGCCGGAGCCGGCGTTGAGACCTCGGCGCCGCTGCGGCTGGGAGAGCGGGCGGCCTTCGGGCTCGTAATCCTCGCCGTGTTCGGGCTGGGAGCGTCCCCCGGGCCGTACGGGTCCGGCGAGGGGGCGGCCGTCGCGCTGATCCTGCTGTGCGCGCTCGGGGTGGCGGTGATCTTCATCGGCGTCGCGCCGCAGCGCAACGGCGCGGTGTACGCGGCCGCCGCCGGGCCGGCCGTGGTGGCGCTCGGCTGGGACGGCGTGGAGTCCGCCATGGTCGTCTCCCCGGGCCCGGTCCTCCTGCTCGTCGGCGTCGCGGCGGCGATCGTAGGTGTGCTCGCCGCTTTCCGTTTGCCGGAACGCCCGCGCACGCTAACGATCGCCGGTGCCGCGGTGCTCGCGCTGGGCGCCGTGTGGTGGGTCTGGCAGCCCGGGTGGGCCGGACCGGAGGCGTTCGCGGCCGGTGCCGGCCTCGGCGGCGGCTGCTACTCGGCGCGCTCCTGCGGCTCCGCCGCCCGCTCGCCGTGGCGGTGCTCGCACTGGCCGTGTGCGCGGCGCCCGTGGGCCGGATCGCGGCCGACGGCCTCGGCGGCCGTCCCACGCCTCCCGGTGCCCAGACCCTCGGCAACGACCAGTTCGCCCGCCCCGGCATCAGCTTCGGCGCTCCCGGCTCAGGCTCCGGCTCCGGTCTCGGTTCCGGCTCGGCCCCCGGCGCCGGCCCTGGGCCCGGTTCCGGCTCCGCCCACGACCCTGGGCCCGGCTCCGGCCTCGGCTCTGGCTTGAGCCGAGGCGAGGACGGCGGAGGGACGGCGGCCCCGGCCCTCCGGGACGAGCTGCCGTACGGCGAGAACCTGCCCCAGGGTCACGGCACGTACCAGCCGATGGAGCCGTGCCCGGATCAGGGGCGGCCCGGGACGCGCGTCTGCCTCAGCGACGAGCGGAGGCCACTCGTCGCCACCGTGACTCTGCGGGCCGAGGCGCCCACCCGCCCGACCGGCCTACTCGTCGCCCTTGCGCTCCTGGCCGGCGGCGCCGCCCTCGCTCTCTCCCCGCTCCGCGTCCGGCTCCGCCGACGCTCCAGCTGACCCGGACGGGGCATCTCCCTCGCCCGCGACTACGGCGGTCGTGGTGGGCGCGGCGTTACCTGCGGTCGCGGGCTCGGCGGGGGAGAGGCGGATCGCTGCCAGGAAGAGGAGGGCTGCGGCGATCACGTAGCAGGCGGCGAGGGCCAGGGCGGCGAAGAGTGGCGAGAACTCGCCCTGGGGGGTGACGGCGGCAGGGGTGCTGCCGAGCAGCAGCCGTACGCCGCCCAGGACCAGCCCGCCGGCGAGCAGCACCGCGCCCGCGCCCCAGGCCGTCCAGCGCCGTACGAACAGCAGCGGAAGCACGGCGACGAGCGCGGGCACCGCGAGCTGGATCAGCGTCATGGACCAGCTGAGGATGTTCATCACCGTGATCAGGAGGTCCATCGACAGCGGGGTGTAGGCGAACCAGCCGAAGGCCACCTCTTCGGAGCGCGTAGACCGGCTGGCGACCCACATCAACAGCGTCGGCAGCGCGGCGATGATCAGCGCGGCGATCCGGGGGGCACGGGAGCCGCGCATCCAAGTCGAATTCACGGGCAGGCACCCTAGCGCCCACCCGCCCGTCCCCACGCCGAAACGCCCACCTCGACACCGAACGCGGACATCCCCCCGAACGTGTACGCCTCCGCCCAGGCGTTGATCGCGTAGGGGCTGGAGTGCGAGGGTAGGTAGGTAAGCCTTAGCTCACCTACTTCGAGAGCAGCCGCTGTGCGCCGCACCCATCCCGAGGCCTCCCTAGCGGGCAGGCCCACCGCCACCGCTACCGCCACCGCCACCCGCCCTGGCCGCGCCGTGGCGCGGGCCGGCGCGGGTGAGGGGTGGGTGCGGGCCTGCGCGGTGGAGGCGTTGCCGGAGGGGTCGGTGCGCGGCGTGCCGGGGTTGCCCATCGTCGTGGGCAGGAACGGCGCCGGGATCTTCGCGGTCGGCGGGTACTGTCCGCACACCGGGGCCCGGCTCGAAAAGGGCCGGATCGTGGGCGACTGCGTGGAGTGTCCGGTGCATGGGGCGCTGTTCGCACTGGCCGGCGGGCGCCGCAGGCGAGGGCCGGCGCGGCGCGGCATCCCCAGCTTCGACGTCCAGGTCCGCGACGGCATCGTCTACGTGTCACCGCAACCACGCCGGCGCGGCCCCGCCGCGTGGCTCCGGCGGTGAGGTGTCGCGTTGCTCCGCGGGTGATGTCCTGCGGGGCTCCGGCGGTGATGTCCTCCGGGCTCCGGCGGTGAGGTCCTGCGTGGCTCCGGCGATAAGGGCGGGTGGCTGCTCCGGCGATAGGGTCGGTGGCTGTGACGGGGTTGCGGTTGCGGGGGCGCACGTTCGGGCCCGGTGAGCATGCCGTGATGGCGGTGGTGAACCGGACGCCGGACTCCTTCTTCGACCAGGGCGCCACGTTCGCGTTCGAGGACGCCGTGGCGGCGGCGGGCCGGGCGGTGGCCGGCGGGGCGGACGTGGTGGACATCGGCGGGGTGAAGGCCGGCCCCGGCGAGGAGGTCGACGCCGCCGAGGAGATCCGCCGGGTGGGGGGCGTGGTGCGGGCTGTCCGGCAGCGCTTCCCCGACCTGATCATCAGCGTGGACACCTGGCGTGCCGAGGTCGGGGATGCGGTCGCCGGGATGGGCGCCGACCTGCTCAACGACACGTGGGGCGGACCCGACCCGGAGCTCGCATCCGTCGCCGCCGCTCACGGCATCGGGCTCGTCTGCGCCCATGCGGGCGGGCTGCCGCCGCGCACCGGCCCGCATCGCAGCGCGTACGACGACGTGGTGGCCGACGTGGTCGAGCACGTCACCGGGCTGGCCGAGCGGGCCGTCGAGGCCGGGGTACGGCCGGACGCGATCCTCATCGACCCCGCGCACGACTTCGGCAAGAACACCCGGCACTCGCTGGAGATCACCCGGCGCCTCGGTGAGCTCACCGAGACCGGGTGGCCGGTGCTCGTCGCGGTGAGCAACAAGGACTTCATCGGCGAGACCCTGGACCTGCCGGTCCAGGAGCGCGACACCGGCACCACCGCGGCGGTGGCGCTGTCGGCGTGGCTCGGCGCCCGCATGTTCCGAGTCCACGACCCCGCCGCCGCCCGCCGGGCCCTCGCCACCGTCACCAACCTGGCCCATCTCTAGCCCTCGCTCCTCGCTCCTCGCTCCTCGCTCCCCGCCCGCCGCTCCCCGCCCGCCGGCCGCCGGCTGCGCCGCCCGTCCGCTGCTGGCCGTGCCGCCGCGCACAGCCGCGCGCCGTGCCATGGCGTGCCGCGCCCGCCGGGGCGCCGTGCCGCCGGGAGCCGTGCAGGCCCCCCGGGGCCGCTTGGCGCTGGGTGCCGGGCCGGCCCCCGCCGCGCCGAGGGCCTGGTCCGCGGTCGGCTGGTCCGTAGTGACCAGGGGGTGGCCCGTTCGGGGGTCGGGCCTGATCAGTTCGGGGGAGATGCGGGGGAGTTGCGCGTGTTTTCGGGGTGAGCCAGGCCACACCGGGGCTATGGTGCCGTCAACCGTCCAGGGGGATGTCGACCGTAGGCGGATCCACGGTTCGGCGCGGGGCGGGAGGCACGGAGGAGCAGTGACATGGCGCTGGCTTGGGTGCTCGTCGCCGTCTTATCGATCGCTCTGCCGCTCGGCTTCATCGCGATGCTGCTGCGGCTGATCAACCGGGTTCCGTCCCGGGCCTGCCGCGGGCTCGGCGGCGACCCGGATGCCGACATTGATCCCGGCCATGGTGCCGGCCTCGGTCCCGGCCTCGAACGTGGCCTTGATCCCGGCCTCGACACCGCGCTGGAGTCCGGCCTCGGCGCCGGTCTGGGGACCGGCCTCGACTTGGCCGGGTTGGGACAGGACGCGGCCATCCGGGGACCCGGCCGCACACAGAGCCCTCCTATGCCCTAAGAACGTTGCCTGACACCACACGTCCCATACGAAGGGGTTGTGACATGACGGACGACGGCCAGCGCGCGCAGAAGGTGGATCCTGACGGCCAGCGTGCCCAGGAGGATGAAGAGACCGTGGAGACCGACGGTCAGCGTGCGCAAGGGGAAGAGGGCACTGTCAGCACGGAGGGGCAGCGCGCGCAGGGCGACGTCTCCACGGACGGCCAGCGCGCTCAGTAACCCCACCGTGTGACCCACCGCGTGACGAACACGCCAAGGCGCCCGGGCCGGCATCAGGTCCCGTTCGGGCGCCGCGGCACGTCCCGCTCGAACGGGAGCTGAGCGGGGTGAGGTCGGTCAAGGGGAGTTCAGGTCGTGTTCGCTTGGGGGACGCCGGGCGTCGCTAGCGTCCCGGCGTGACCTCCGCCACCGCACGCGACCCGCACCTCGACAACGCGAAGTTCCTGGCGATCGTGCTGGTCGTCGTGCCGCACGCCTGGCATCCGCTGGGTGGCGGCCACCTGCCGGACTCGGCGCACCTGTTCATCTACCTGTTCCACATGCCGCTCTTCATCGGGCTGGCCGGCTACCTCTCGCGCGGCTTCGTGGCCGGGCGCGACCGCACGGAGAAGCTGCTCTGCGGGGTGCTCGCGCCGTATCTGCTGTTCGACGCGCTCTACCCGGTGTTCCGTACGGTCCTCGCGGACCGCACCTACGTGTGGAGCCCGCTCTCCCCGTACTACCTCGCCTGGTTCCTGCTCGCGCTGCTGGCCTGGCGGCTGTCGGTGCCGCTCTGGCGCCGGCTCCGGCATCCGGTGCTCGTGGCCGTGGGGCTGTCGCTGCTCGCCCCGGCGGTGGCGCTGCCGGACCCGGTGGTGGCGCGGATCCTCGGCTACCTGCCGTTCTTCGTGCTCGGCCTGTGCCTTCGCGCGGAACACCTCCGGTACCTGCGTGTCCCGCGGGTCAGGATCGCCGCCGCCGCGCTGCTCGGCCTCACCGCGGTCGCGGCGCTGATCGCCGAGCCGTACGTCCGGCTGGAGTGGCTGCACTGGCGGGACACGTACGCCGACCTCGGGGTCACCCCGCTCACCGGCGCCGCGGTACGACTGGCGCTGATCGCGGCCGGCGTCGTGCTCGCCGTCGCGTTCCTCGCGCTGGTCCCCGCCCGCACGTTCCGCTTCACCCCGCTGGGCGGCAACACGCTCTACCCGTACCTGTGGCACGGCGTGTTCATCCAGGTTGCCGAGTACGCGGGCGCCTACGCTTGGCTGAACGCCGCGGTGGGCCGGCACGCCGCGTACGGGATCGCGGCGTCGCTCGGCGTCGTGGCGGCGGTCGTGCTCTCCGTGTCGTGGGTGCGCCGCCTCACCGGCCCGTTCGTGGAGCCGCGCCTCACCGCGCTGCTCCGCCCGCGCCCCGGCCCCGCGAAATCCACAAGCCCGGCCGCCCACCCAGAGACGCCGCAGGGAGGCCGCCCGGCTGTGAACCCCGAGGTACCACAGGGACGCCACCCGGCCGTGCCGTCCGCCCGCGTGGGAGAGGAATGACCGCCAGCACCGGCACCGGCACCGGCACCACCGGCACCACCGGGACCGCCACGACCGGCACCGGCACCACCGCCACCCCGCCGCCCACGACCGGTGCGCGCCCCCGGGACCCTCACCTGGACAACGCCCGCTTCCTCGCCGTGGTCCTGGTCGTCGCCGGACACGCCTGGGCGCCCCTGGCCGGCATGGGCGCCGTCGACGCCATGCACCTCGCGGTGTACACCTTCCACCTCCCGGTCTTCGTGCTCATCTCCGGCTACCTGGAGGCGAACTCCTCGGGCCGCGACCGCGCCCGCAGGCTGTTCACCGGCGTCCTGGTCCCGTACCTGATCTTCGAGGCGGCCTACCCGGCCTGGGCGGCGCTGGTCGCCGGGAGGCACTTCTCCTGGAGCCCGTTCGAGCCGTATTACGTGACCTGGTTCCTGCTGGCCCTGCTCTGCTGGCGGCTGTCCGCGCCGGTCTGGCGGCTGGTGCGATGGCCGGTGCCGATCGCGGTGGCCGTGGCGCTCGCGGCCGGCGCCGTCGCGCTGCCGGAGATCCTCCAGCGGGCGCTGGTGCTGATGCCGTTCTTCGTGCTCGGCATGCGGCTGCGCGCCGAGCATCTCACGGTGCTCCGCCGCCCGGCGGTCCGCGTGGCGGCCGCGGCGCTGCTGCTGCTCGCGCCGGTGGCCGCGCTGTTCCTGGAGTCCCGGGTGGACGCGGAGTGGGTGCACTGGCGCGCGGACTTCGCCGGCCTCGGCCAGGGCGTGCCGCTCGGCGTCGCCGTACGGGCCGCCGCGCTCGCCGCCGCCACCCTGCTGACCGCCGCGTTCCTGGCGCTGGTCCCGTCCCGCCACGTCTGGTTCACCCGGTACGGCTCCGCGACCCTGCAGGTCTATCTCCTCCACGGCTTCGTGGTGCTGGCCGCGACCTGGGCCGGCTGGTACACCTACGCCAGGTCGATCCCCGGAGCGGTCATCGTGACCGTCGCCGCCGTCGGCCTGGCGCTGCTCCTGGCGCGGCCGATCGTGGCCCGGGTGACCCGCTGGGCGGTGGCCCCCAGATTGACCTGGCTCCTGCGCTAGACGGCTCCCGGGGGCGACGCGCTACGCGGTCGGGCCGGCGTGGCCTGCGCTTTCCACCCCGGACCGCTTCCCGTCACGCAGGAGAACGGCTGCTCACCGGGCGGCGCCCGGGGTCCGGGGAGTGGTCCCACGGGCCGGCAGAGCGCTCGGTATCCACGATCGTTACCCACGGCGACGGCCCGGAGCGACTATATTCCAGGGAAATCAGCCGTCCGCGCGAGAAGGGGCCTGCCCGGGGATCCAGCATGACCGAACACCGCGAGACCGGCCGTCCCGGCAGCGGTGGTGGCTCAGAACCACCCCCTGGCAACCCCCTGATCCCCGATGACGGGGAGGACGCACGCGCCGGCTGGGCGCAGACCGCCGTACAGCCCCCGCCCGGCAACACGGTCGAGCGACTTCCCGTCACGATCTTCTTCTCGGTGGCCAGCGCGCTGCTCGCCGACATCGTGGCGCAGCAGGTCCCGGTGCCGTGGAGCGCCCTGCTCGTCGCGATGGCGGCGATCGTCGGTGCCGTCGGCGGGCGCATGCTGGAGCGGGTGATCGCCGCGGACTTCTCCTCCGCCACCGCCCGCGGCATCGCCGCCGTCCGGTCCGGGTTCGAACGGCTGCAGCCGCTCTGGCGGATGATGGGGCCGATCGACGACGCGGTGCTCAAGCTCGCCAAGTTCCTCATCCGGCCCACCGTGGCCGGGTTGACGGCCGCGGTGGTGCTCGCCGTGCTGATCGCCCCGAAGATCACCGCGATGGTCTCCCCGGAGCCGGAGTGCGCTCCGCCGAAGGAGCTGCCGGTGCTGATTTCGCCCGAGCTGGCCGGCCAGATCCGCACCGCCGCCGCCGGGTTCGAGGACGAGCAGGCCGCGAGCTCCGGCTGCCGGCGCGTACACGTGACCGTGTACACCGAGGAGAAGCTGCAGTCGGTGATCCGCGCGCTCCGCGTAGGCTGGCGTTCGGACACCGCAGGCGACCGCCTGTCCAGCGCCTTTAACACGATCGGCCCGCGCCCGGTGCTGTGGATCCCGTCCTCCATGGCGGACGTCCAGCAGGTGCCGCGGTCCTCCGGCGAGCCGATGCCGGAGCTGCGGCCCCTCGGCCCGACGGTCTGGTCGCCGCTCGTCCTCGGCGTCCCGGAGAACCGGGCGAAGGACCTCGACCTCGCACACCGCGACTCCATGAACTGGACGCAGGCGCTCGCCGCGCTGCGCCGGGAGCGCATCCGGCTGGTCCGGCCCAACCCGGACTCCTCCGCCGCCGGCCTACTGCACACCACCGCCGTGCACGAGGCGCTGAACGGCGGTGGCGCCGACGCCTCCCGCGCGCGGGTGGAGTTCCGCCGCTTCGAGCACGCCGTCGGGCGCAGCCCCTCCAGCGACCACGAGCTCCTCTGCGCGTTGCGCGACGGCCGGCTGCCGCGCGACGAGACGGCCGTGATGGTCAGCGAGGAGTCGCTGATCGCCTACAACGCCGGCCAGTCGCTCGGGGAGCCCTGCGGCGGCGCGCCGGGCGGGCTCGCCGCCGATCCGAAGCTGCTCGCCTACTACCCGGAGAGCGGGTACGGCCTCGACTACCCGGTCGTCCAGGTGAACTGGCCGGGCTTCGGCGACGACCAGACGCAGGGCTTCGTCGGCCGGCTGTACCAATACCTGGCGCGCAACGTGGGCGGCCCGCTGATCGGCTCCGGGCTGCGCGACGCACACGGGGGCCACGGCCAGCGATACCCGCCCGGCGGCGAGCCGCCCACCATGTACTGGGCCGGCAACGAGCCCGCGAGGCCGAAGCCCGAGTCCGTACGGCGCACCCTCGACGAGGTCGGACAGACCCGCGACGCCACCCGGATGCTGCTCACCGTGGACACCTCGGACGGCATGGACGCCGAGGCGAGCCCCGGGCTGACCCGGCTCGACGTGGCCGCCGTGGCGGCCGAGGGGGCCGCCGGCTACCTCGGCGACGGGGACACGCTCGGCATGTGGACGGTGCCCGGCACGGACGGCCGGCCGTACACGGACGCCGTACGGCCGAAGAAGCTGGAGGGGGACCGCGGGCTCGACCAGCTGGACCTGATCCGGCAGGAGCTGCGGGAGCCGCGCCGGGGCGCCCGCCAGTCCGTGAACCAGGCGATCGAGGCGGGGGTGGAGGACCTGGGGCGGCAGCGCACCCCCGGCACCACCGCGCTGGTCGTGTTCACCTCGGGTGATCCGGCACCGGACCGGGAGGGCCTGCTCCGCGTACGGGCCGCGATGGACGCCAACCCCGACGTGCGCGTCTTCGTGATCGCCCCGGGACGCGACGCCTGCAAGGCCGAGGGCATCGACGGGCTCGCCCGGGCCGCCGAGGTGACGTGCCATGACGGCGACCTCGTCGACGTGGAGGACACGGTGCGGGGCGTCTTCGAGGATCTCTGGAAGGTGACGACGCCGTGACCCGCCTCCCCCAGTTCATCCGTGGCAGCCGCTGGTTCTGGCTGGCGCTGGCGCTCGCGCTGCTGGTCGCGGTGCCGCTGGCGATCGTCGGCGGCCTGCGGATATGGGAGCGGCTGGCGGGCGACCTGGAGCCCGGGCCGATCGTGCTCGCCAGCGGCACCGACGTGAGCCTGAACCGGCAGCGCCAGCAGCTGATCGACAAGTGGAACCTCGAGCACCCGGCCAACCCCGCCACCATGGTGGAGCTCTCGCAGGTGGCGGACCTGCAGCGGAGCCAGATGGTGACGGCGGCCCAGCAGCGGAGCGCGAACTACGACGTGCTCAACATCGACGCGCAGTGGACCGCCGAGTTCGCCCGCGGCGACCTGCTCCGGCCCATCGACGAGACCCGGCTGGACACCGGGGACTACCTCGACGTCGCGCTGGACGGCGCGCGCTACCGGGACCGGCTCTGGGGGGTGCCGTTCAACGCGGACGCCGGCCTGCTCTACTACCGCGCGGACCTGCTGCGCCAGTACGGGATCCAGCCTCCCGACCACTGGACCTGGCGGGCGATGAACGACACCTGGGTGAAGATCATCACCTTTGGGCGCCCGGAGGGGCTCCGGTCCGGGATCGGGCTGAACATGGGCGCGTACGAGGGCCGCACCA
This sequence comes from Streptosporangiales bacterium, assembly GCA_009380095.1. Lineage (GTDB taxonomy): Bacteria > Actinomycetota > Actinomycetes > Streptosporangiales > Streptosporangiaceae > WHSL01. The sequence goes on from WHSL01000038.1 coordinate 16,754, forward strand.
TCAACATGCTGGAACAGGTCTGGGACGCGGGCGGCGAGGTGGTCCGGGACCCGAACATCGTGACCGTCGACACCGAGGTGGCCTCCGAGGGGTTCCGGCGGATCGCCAACGGCGTCGAGGGCGGGCGGTACGCCTTCATCGACCCGCGCTCCCGGGGCTGGGCCGAGGACAACGTGGTGCAGAGCTTCAACAACGGCGAGCTGCTGTTCATGCGCGGCTGGCCGGTGGCGTACCCGCAGGTCGACAAGGCCCTCGGCAAGGACGCGAACGGAAGGTCGCGGGTGGGCGTGGCGGCGCTGCCCGGCCCGAGCGTGCTCGGCGGGCAGAACCTGGCGATCGCGGCGGGGTCCCAGCGGCCCAAGGCGGCGCAGGCGCTGATCGAGTTCCTCACCTCGGCACCCGCGCAGCGGCAGCTGTTCTTCAGGGGCGGGCTGGCCCCCGCCCGGGAGAGCGTGCTGGAGGACACCGAGCCGAGCCAGGTCCCGTACGTGAACATGCTCCGCCTCGCGCTGGAGACCGCGCGGAACCGGCCGGTGACGCCGTACTATCCGCTGTTCACCCGGGTCATGCAGGAGGAGGGCGCGCGGCTGCTGAGCGGCGACAGCGACGGCGCGGACACCCCCGCGCTGGCCGGCCGGCTGAAACGGGTCCTGCAGGGCGGCTGACCGGCTGACCGCGGCGGGTCAGCGCGGCGCCAGCGCGGCCATGGCCTCCTCGGTCCGGGCCATCGCGGCCTTCGGGTCGGCGTCCGGCCCGGCGATCTCCGGGTCGTAGTTCGGGTCCAGGAAGACCTCGGTGACGCCCTGCGCGGCGAGGTCGGCGAAGTCGCCGCGGATCTCCTCGTACGAGCCGGTGAGCCGCCGCCGGTCGTCCCGCCCGGCCGGGCGCACGTGCAGCGGGCCGCGGGAGATGAAGCGCAGCGACGCGGGGTCGCGGCCGGCCTCCTCCGCGGCGCGCCGTACCGTCGCGATCTGCCCGGCCAGCTCGCCGAGGTCGGCGCGGCTGCTGCTCACCCAGCCGTCCGCGACCCGCCCGGCCCGGCGCAGCGCCGGCTCCGACAGCCCGCCGAGGATGATCGGGGGGTGCGGCCGCTGCACGGGCACCGGCTCCCACACGCTGCGCGGGATCGCGTAGTACGGCCCGTCGTACTCGACCTCGCCGCCCCGCCAGGTCAGCTTCAGCGCCTCCAGGAAGTCCTCGGCGCGCCGCCCGCGTCCGGCGAGCTCCGTGCCCGCCGCGGCGAACTCGTCGCGGTGCCAGCCGACCCCGAACCCGACGTCGAGCCGGCCCCGGCTCAGCAGGTCGAGGCTGGTCAGCGTGCGGGACATCAGCGCGGGCGCGATGAACGGGATGTTCAGCACCGCGACGCCGAGCCGGATCCGCTCCGTGCGGGCGGCGACCGCCGACAGCGACACGATCGGGTCCAGCACGGTGCGGTACATCGCCGGCATCGTGCCGTCCTCGACGTAGAGCAGCCGCTGGAAGGTCCAGAGCGAGTGGTAGCCGAGCTCCTCGGCACGCCTCGCCACGGTGAACTGGGCGTCGGGGGTGGCCCACGGGCCGGCCTGGGGCAGCGCGAATCCGATCTTCACGGCTGCCACCCTACGAGCGCCCCCCACGCCCCGTCGAGACCCCGGCCTCAGAACGCGCCGTCCGCCAGCAGGGCCTCCAGCAGGCGCAGCCAGATCTCGCTGATCGTCGGATACGCGGGCACCGCGTGCCAGAGCCGGTCCAGCGGCACCTCGCCGACCACCGCGATCGTCGCGGCGTGCAGCAGCTCGCCGACCTCGGCGCCGGTGAAGGCGGCGCCGAGCACGACCTTGCGGCCGGAGTCGATGACGAGCTTGGCCCGGCCCGAATATCCGTCGGCGAACAGTGCGGCGCCGGCGATCGAGCCGATCTCGTACTCCACCGTCCGGGTCGGCTGGGGGAGCTGCCGGGCCTCGCGCTCGGTCAGCCCGACGGAGGCGACCTCCGGCCGGGTGAACACCACCTGGGTGATGGCGGAGCGCTCCGCGGTGGTGGCCTCCGCCCCCCACGGCGCCGAGTCCGGCGTACGGCCCACGGCGCGCGCGGCGATCGCCCGCCCGCAGGCGCGGGCCGCGTACTTGCCCATGTGGGTGAGCGGGGCCCGGCCGGTGACGTCGCCGGCCGCGTACAGCCAGTCGCCCGCGACACCGGTGACCCGGCCGGTCTCGTCGGTGTTCAGCGCCTGCCCGGGCTCGAGGCCCACCGTGTCCAGCCCGATGCCGGAGGTGTTCGGCCGCCGCCCGGTGGCGACGAGCACCTCGTCCGCGGTGACCGAGGGGCCGTGGTCGGTGAGCAGGGTGACGCCGAAGTCGTCGCGCTTGGCACTGGTGACGGCGACGTCGGACCGTACGGTGACGCCCGCCGCCACCAGCCCCTCCCGTACGGCCTCGCCGGCGAACGGCTCCATCCGGGGGAGCAGCAGCGGGTCCTTGGCCAGCAGCGTGACCCGGCTGCCGAGGGCGGCCCAGGCCGCGGCCATCTCGCAGCCGACGACCCCGCCGCCGACCACGGCGAGCCGGGCGGGCGCCCGCTTCGCGGCGGTGGCCTCGCGGCTCGTCCACGGCGACACGCCGGCGAGCCCGTCGATCGGCGGGACCACCGGCACGCTGCCGGTGGCCACGACCACGGCCTGCTGCGCGGTGAGCGTGCGCTCGCCGGAGCCGGAGGTGACAGTGACGTGCCGCTCCCCGCTGAGCCGGGCGTCGCCGCGGACCAGCTCGATGCCCGCGCCCTTGAGCCAGTCGACCTGGCCCTGGTCGTTCCAGTCGGAGGCGAAGGAGTCCCGCCGGGCGAGCACGCGGTCCACGTCGAGGCCGCCGGTCACCGCCTGCTCGGCGCCGTCCACGGAGGCGGCGCCCTCCAGGGCGGCCGGGGGCCGCAGCAGCGCCTTGCTCGGCATGCAGGCCCAGTACGAGCACTCGCCGCCGACAAGCTCGGATTCCACGATGGCGACGTTGAGCCCGCCCTTGGTCGCGTAGTCCGCGACGTTCTCCCCCGTCGGGCCCGCGCCGATCACGATCACATCGAAGTCGTCAGTCACACGACCAGCCTTACCCTCGGGCTCGGGATTCACATCCCCTGCACGCCGTGTCGCGGGGTTGTGCCGCGGCACGGAATAGTTGAAGATTAAACCGAGTTCGCCTGGGTGACCGACCCGACTCTAGGGGGAGATCCCGATGCCAGCCGTCACCGCCGACACGCTGACCCTTCCGCGGCTGCCGCAGCCGTCCGAGCAGGAGACGCGGTGGCGCCGCGTGACCCATACCGTCACCGCGGCCCGCTCCCTGGAGGGGGAGGGCTTCGAGGTACGGCGCCCGTTCCCCGGCGTGGACCTGTCCATGGCCGACCCGTTCCTGCTGCTCGACCACATGGGCGCGGTGGAGTACGGCCCGGGCGAGGCCAAGGGCACCCCGTGGCACCCGCACCGCGGCTTCGAGACGGTCACGTACATCATGGACGGCGCGTTCGCGCACCAGGACACCACCGGGGGCGGCGGCCTGATCTCCGACGGGGCCACCCAGTGGATGACCGCCGGCGCCGGCATCCAGCACATCGAGCAGCCGCCGCCGGAGCTCGTCGCCAAGGGCGGGCTGTTCCACGGCGTGCAGCTCTGGGTCAACCTGCCGCGCGACGCCAAGTGGACCCGGCCGCGCTACCAGGACATCCGTGCCCGCGACGTGAAGCTGCTGTCGTCCGCCGACGGCGCCTCGCTGGTCCGGCTGATCGCCGGCGAGCTGGCCGGGCACCAGGGTCCGGGGCTGACGCACACCCCGATCACGTACCTGCACGCCACCATCGCGCCGGGGGCGCGACTCGGCCTGCCGTGGCCGCGCGACTTCAACGCTCTCGTCTACCCGGTCTCCGGCGAGGGCTTCGCGGGCGTCGAGGAGCGGCCGCTGCCGGAGGGCACGCTCGCCGTGTACGCGGGGCCGGGCGCGGGCGACGCGCTGCGCGTACGCGCCGCCGACCGGCAGCCGCAGGCCGCGGCGAACGGCTGGGAGGTGCTCATCCTCGGCGGCCGTCCGCTGCGCGAGCCGGTCGCCCGGTACGGGCCTTTCGTGATGAACACCCGTGAGGAGATCGTGCAGGCGTTCGAGGACTTCCAGGCGGGCCGGATGGGGTCCATCCCGGCCGTCGAGGTCCCGCACCGTACGTCCGCCGACGAGCCGGTCAAGCCGCAGGACTGATCCCCTCGCGCCACCCGTGCGGGCGGACGGCGCGGGTGATTACGGACGGTCGTATATCCGCCGGAGGGGTCGCGCCGCCTGATCGGGGTCGGTACGGTGGCGGCGCCTCGTGAAGGGAAGGTGGAAATGCGGCATCTGCTCGGTCTCGTTCTCGGGATCCTGCTGGCCCCCGCGTTGCTGCTCGGCACCGGTTGGGCCTATCCACGCGCTCTTGAGGCGGCGGGCGGCACCCTCGGCCCGCTGTCCAACCAGGCTCTCGGCGCGTACGGCGCGCTGCTCGGGGCGGGCCTGGTCCTCGGCCTGATCATCGCCTCCCGCGTCTCACCGCTGATCCCGGTGCTGCCCGGTCTCGCCATGCTCGGCTGGACCGGTGCGCTGCTGGCGCTCGGCACCCGTGCCCTGGAGCTGCCGTCGTGGGCGCTGCCCGCCGGCGACGTCACCCAGGGTGTCACCACGCTGCTGCAGGGCGGCGTCTACGCCATGCTCGGCCTGGCCCTGTTGATCCCTCTGTTCCAGCCCTCGCGCTGGCGCCGCCGTGAGCACGACGACGCCTTCGCCACCGACGACGAGGTCCTCGTCTGAGCTGAGCTCACAGCGCGGGCCCCTGCCCGTCACGGGCGGGGGCCTCGCCGTGCGCGGGGCGGGTGGAGAAGAGGCGGGTGACGGCGGCCTCCATGGTGTCGTCGCCGCGCAGGCCGTCGAGGTCGCCGTCGTAGCCGAGGCGGCCGTGGTCGATGACCAGCACGCGGCGGCAGAGCCGCTCCACGTCGCCCAGGTCGTGCGTGGTGAGCAGCACCGTCGTGCCGCGCTCGGTGTTCAGCGACTCCAGCACGCCGCGCACCGTGGCCTTGCTGATCACGTCCAGCCCGATGGTGGGCTCGTCCAGGATCAGCAGCGGCGGCTCGTGCAGCAGCGCCGCGGCGAGGTCGCCGCGCATCCGCTGTCCCAGGCTGAGCTGCCGTACGGGCGTGCGCAGGAACGGCTCCAGCTCCAGCAGCCCGGTCAGCTCGGCGAGGCGCCGCGCGTGCGCCCGCGCGTCGAGCCCGTACAGGTGGCGCACCAGGGCCAGGCTGTCCCGCAGCGGCAGGTCCCACCAGAGCGTGGTGCGCTGCCCGAACACCACCCCGATGTGCCGGGCCAGCCGGGTGCGCTGCCGGGACGGCTCCAGCCCGGCCACCCGTACCCGCCCGGAGCTGGGCCGGAGGATGCCGATCAGCATCTTGATGGTGGTCGACTTGCCCGCGCCGTTCGGCCCGAGCAGCCCGACGAACTCGCCGGGCTCGATGGTGAAGGTCAGGTCCGCCACGGCGGGCACGCGGCGGCGGCGCCGGGTGAACACGCGGGTCAGTCCGGTGGTCTCGATGATCCCCGTGGTTTCGATGAGCACTGCATCCTCAACTTCCGGTGGAGCGATAGCGGCGCAGCCCCGCGCGCCAGCACAGCGCGGCCACGGCGGCGGTGGCCAGCGCTACCGCGGGGGAGGCGTGGCGCAGCCACTCGGGGAGCCCGAGCGGGTCGGGACGGTCCAGCACGTACAGCGCGGGCTGCCAGTTCACGAACGCCAGCGGCACCACGAACGTGGTGAAGCGGACCAGGTCGCGGGGGTAGATGGCCATCGGGTACGAGGTCAGCTCCTTCCCGCCGTAGGTGAAGGCGTTCGACGCCTGCGCCGCGTCCACCGCGATGAACTGGAACGCGGCCCCGACCACCCAGATCGACGAGGCGATCACCGTGCCGGACACGACGAACAGCACTGTGAAGGCGACGAGCCCCGGCGTCCACGCGACGTCGAGGCCGGCCGCGCCTATCAGCAGGGCCGCCAGCGCCGGGGCGAGCTTGCCGAGCCGGCGCGGGGAGAACCGGTCGACCGCGACCTGGACGAGCGGGCTGACCGGGCGGGTCAGCATCACGTCCAGCCAGCCGCTGCGGATGTGCGCGCCGATCCGCTCGAGCGAGCCGACGAGCGTGTCGGCCAGAGCGAACGCCGTCGCCGCGGTCCCGTACAGGAACAGCACCTCCGGCTCCGTGAACCCGGCGATCCGGGTGGTGTGCGCGAACACGATGAGGATCGCGGCGACGTCCAGCGCCGCGCCCACGGTCTGCGCCAGCGTGAGCATCGCCAGCGAGACCGGGTACTGCAGCAGCGCCCGGCACCACACGCCGGCCAGCCGGAGGTAGGCGTGGACCGGGCCCATCGGCCGGGGGCGGGCGAGCTCAGCCACCCTGGACCACCACCCGGCGCTCCGCCACGCCGGTCAGCAGCCGCCCGGCCAGCAGCAGCGCCACCGCCCAGAACGCCTGGAAGGCCAGGGCCCCGGCCACCCCGCCGGTGGTGCCGAGGTAGACGTCGATCGGGACCTGTACGGTGGCGGCCCACGGCAGCAGCCGGACGACCTCGCCGAGCGTGCCCGGGAAGATGTTCAGCGGCAGCAGCATGCCGGAGCAGAACATCGCGGCCAGTGTGCTGATGTTGACGAGCCCGCGGTCGTCCATCAGCCAGAACGTGCCGAGCGCCACGAGGTAGCGGACGCCGAAGCTGGTGAGCGTCGCGAGCGCGATCGAGACGGCGAAGAGTACCCCGGTGGCGAGGTCGGCCGGGGTGTTCAGCCCGAACACCAGGGCGCCCGCGGCGAGCGGCGGCAGGCTGCGGAACAGCGTGCCGTGGCCCGCCTGCCCCAGGTCCAGCGCGAACCACCAGGCCTGCAGGCCGGCGGGGCGGGACAGATCGATCGCCACGTCCCCGGTACGGATGCGCTCGGCCAGCTCGGGGATGCCTCCGCTCAGCGTCCGCACCGGGGCGATCATCGCCTGGGAGAGGAAGCAGAACGTGATGGCGTCGCCGACGTCGTAGCCGGCGAGGCCGGGGCGGGCCTGCCACAGCGCGATCAGCACCGCGGCGCGGACGAAGCCGAAGACGGTGTTGGTGAAGGCGCCGGCGATCGTGGCCAGCGCGTACGTGGCCTGCTTGCGCAGGCCGAGCCAGGCGACGGTGGCGTAGACGCGCACCGGAGATCTCCTCCTGTCGAGGCCGTGGTCGGGATGGTCCGGCACGGCCCTGCGAGGAGGTCCGGTACGCCTGGGCGCGCCCTCGGGCGGGCGCGGCGAGCGAGAAATACTAACGGCGGGCGGGCGGGCCCGCCACCGGTTCGGCCCAGTTCGGGGCGGAGGTCCGGCCGCGGGGGAGGCCGGGTGGCGGGGGACCGGAGATCTTCCGTTCGCGGTGAGCACATCGCCGGGCACGCCGGGTAGGCGAAAGGTACAGTCGAGCCTCCTTGCCGGTACGCGCGGAGGAGCCCCCCAATGAACCCCGCGGATCAGGACAACCTCACCGCGCGCGGAGCCGCCACCCGGCAGCGCCTGATCGACGCGGCGCACCAGGAGCTGCTGGAGACCGGCGGGCGGCTGGAGGTCGCGGCGGTGGCGCGCCGTGCCAAGGTGGCGGTGGGCCTGCTCTACCGGTATTTCGGCAGCAAGGACGGCCTCGTCGAGGCGGTGGTCAACGCCTTCTACGACCGGTACGACGCCCAGGTCTTCGCCGCCGACATGGGCCCGGGGCTGGACTGGCGGCAGCGCGAGCGGCTCCGGCTGCGGCGCGAGATCGAGTTCCTCTACCACGACCCGCTGGGCCGGATCGTGCTCGCCCGGCGGCTGCACGAGCCCGCCGCGGCGCAGGCGGACGCCGTACGGCTCGCCACGCAGATCGACCTGGGCGCGCGCAACGTGGCGCGGGGCCAGCGGGAGGGCCAGCTCGACCCGGGGATCGACCCGCGGCTCGCGGCCGCGGCGTTCCTCGGCGCGTTCCGCGCCGTGATGGGGGAGGCGCTGAACCGGGAGGAGAAGCCGTCGCCGGACATGCTGTTCGAAGCGGTCTGGCGGCTCGGCTTCCGTCTCATCGCGCACCGCGACGAGACGGAACCCGTCGAACCGCCGGCCGTGAGCTAACGGAGGTCGTCCTCCAGGTATCTGTCGCGGCCCGCGAACCAGCCGATGGCGAGCTGGGTGAGGACGGTGGCGAAGATCAGCGCGAACGGCGCCGCCCAGCCGCCGGTGGCCTCGAACAGCACGCCCACCAGCAGCGGGCCCGCGCCCGCCACAAGGTAGCCGAGGCTCTGCGTGAAGGCGGACAGTGCGGCCGTGCCCTCCGCCGTACGGGCCCGCAGGGCGAACAGCATCAGCGCCAGCGGGAACGTGCCCATCCCGAACCCGATGAGCAGGGTCCACAGCCAGGTCGCCGCCGTGGGGGCGAGCGCCAGCCCGCCGAACCCGCCCAGGTAGCTGAGGCCCAGCACGATCATCCAGACCCGGACGCCGCCGGCCTTCGCGATGAGCAGCGGCACGAGCAGGTTGACCGGCACGCCCATCGCGGTCAGCACGGCGAGCAGCAGGCCGGCCGCCGAGGGGGAGAAGCCGGCGCTCTTGAGGATCTCCGCGTACCAGCCGAACAGGATGTAGGCGACCGTGGACTGGGTGCCGAAGTACCCGGCGATCAGCCATGCCGTGCGGGAATGGAGCAGCCCGCGCAGACCGATCGTCGCGGGGACGGTTCGGGTCTCGCCGGGAGCGTCCGCCGTCCCCGGGGCGCCCGCGCCGGCGGTGCCGTACGGGGTGGACGCCCGATGGCGGAGCAGGGCCAGCCAGGGCAGCACGGCCACCACGCCGAACGCCGCCCAGACGCCGAGCCCGAGCCGCCAGTCGCCCGACATCCGCTCCACCGGGCCGGTGCCGGCCGCCACCAGCGTGGTGCCCGCCGCCATGGCGGTCGTGTACGCGGTGGTCAGCGCGCCCACGCGGTGCGGGAAGTGCCGCTTGACGAGCGTCGGGATGAGCACGTTCCCGGCCGCGCCGCCGGCCAGCGCGAACGCGCTCACCAGCAGGAACGGGATGGCCGAGCCGACCAGAGGGCGGACCGCGATTCCCGCGGTGATCGCGAACAGCGCGCACAGCAGCACCGGGTGCTCGCCGAACCTGCGGGCCAGTATCGGGGTGAGCGCGCCGAAGGCGGCGAAGCACAGCACCGGCAGGGTGGTGAGCACCCCCGCGAGCGTGCCGGACATGCCGAGCGCCGCCTGCACCTCGCCGAGCAGGGGGCCGATGCTGGTCACGGCGGTACGGAGGTTGAGCGCGGCGAGCACGATGGCGGCCGCGAGCAGGATGGTGAGGCCACGGGGCCGGCGGGTGCCGGCGTCGGGGGTGGCCTCGGTGAGGGCGAGGGTCATTGCGCCTTTCGGGTGTCTCGGAGGCGGGCGCCCGGGCCGGAGCGGGACGGCGCTCGCCGATAAACATGGGATGACTGGATGTATGACTAGACTATCCCCTGAGGGCGTCTCCGGTCGCCAACGGGTCTCCGGGTACGCGATCATGGCTCTAGTAACAGAGAGGAGCGCGCGGTGCCTCTTCAGTCAGCCCGGCGTTCCGGGCTCGTCGACGAGATCATCAACCAGCTGCGTGACCAGATCGCCTCGGGTGAGTGGACCGTCGGCGACCGGATCCCCACGGAGCCGGAGCTCGCCGGCCAGCTCGGAGTGGGCCGCAACACCGTACGCGAGGCGGTGCGGGCGCTGGCGCACGCCGGCCTGCTGGAGATCCGGCAGGGTGCCGGCACCTTCGTCCGTGCCCGTAGCGAGCTTACCGGCCCCGTACGACGGCGCCTCGCGCGCGCCCGGCAACGCGAGACCCTGGAGGTGCGCCGGGGCCTCGAAGTGGAGGCGGGGAGGCTCGCCGCCCTGCGCCGTACCGAGACCGATCTCACGGACCTGGACATTGCCGTCTCCCACCGGGAGGCCGCCTGGCGGGACGGGGACGTGGAGGGCTTCATCGCCGCCGACGTCGAACTGCACCGGCTGATCGTGGCGGCCGCGCACAACGAGCTGCTGTCCGAGCTGTACGCGGAGATCACCGACGCACTGCACGAGTCGCTGCGGGCGACGCTGGGGGACCGGCTGCGGCCCTCCGACTACGTCGACCACGGGCCGCTGGTGGCGGCGATCCTGATCGGTGACCCGGGCAAGGCGGCGGCCGAGGCGGCGGGCTTCCTCGACGAGCTGCTCGCCCAGTATCAGGGCGCGGAATGACCGAGGGCTCGTGCGAGGGATGAGGCGGTCGGCCGGTCTGCTGTGCTACCGCGTCCCCGGGGACGGTGTGCCCGTGGCGGAGACGCTGGAGGTGCTGCTGGTGCACCCTGGCGGGCCGTTCTTCGCGCGCCGCGATGCGGGCGTGTGGACCATACCCAAGGGGGAGTACGAACCGGACGAGGAACCGTACGCGGCCGCCCGGCGCGAGTTCACCGAGGAGACCGGTGCGCCCCCGCCAGAAGGCGAGCCGCTGCCGCTGGGTGAGGTGAAGCAGCGCGGTGGCAAGCTCGTCATCGCCTGGGGTTACGCGGGTGACCTCGACGCCGACGCCATCGTGAGCAACACGTTCCCGCTCGAGTGGCCGCCCAGGTCCGGGCGGTTCCGCCAGTTCCCTGAGGTCGACCGGGCCGGCTGGTTCCGCGTCGAAGATGCCCGCGAGAAGATCAACCCAGCCCAGGCCGTCTTCCTCGACCGCCTCCTCGCCGCCCTCACCGACACGGCCTCCTAACGGCGCGCCAATGCGCGGACGGGGCGTGTGAGCGCTCCCAGACTTTGCGAAGCTGGTGGCGGCCGGAGTGATGTGCCCGGATAATCCCCTGCGTGACCGATGAGGCCGTGCGGCTCCTCGAGCGGTTCGGCCGAAGGTACGCGGCGGCCGTCCACCTCGCCACCCTCCCCCCGATCGCGGCCATCGCCGTGCTCCGCGCCTCCCCGGAGAACACGCCCGCCACCGCCGCGGTCGTCGCCGTGGCCGTGCTATGGACCGGCGCGTACGCGTGGTGGCTGACCCGCGGCACCGGCCGGCCCCCCATCTGGCTGGACGTGACGGCGCTGGCGGGCGTGTGCCAGAGCATCTTCTGGACCGGCGCGATCGAGGACACCAACCTCGGCTGGGCCGGTCGGTCTGGATGGAGGCGGAGTGGCGGCGGAACCGGTAGCGGACAGGGCGCTCACCGCGGTGATCGTGGACGACCACGTGGCGATCACCGCGGGCGTACGGGCCTGGTGCGAGCGGGCCGAGCCGCCCATCGAGCTGATCGACGCGGGCGGCCGGCTCGCGCACGTGTGGACCGGCCCGGGCGCCGAGGCCGACGTGGTGATCTTCGACCTGGAGCTGGTCGCCGGCAAGCCGGACTTCGGCGAGCTGCGTCGGCTCGTGGACAGCGGCCGCCGGGTGGTCGTCTACTCCCAGCACGCCGACAACGCCACCGCGATCAAGTGCGTCGACCTCGGCGCGCTGGCCTACCTGACCAAGCGCGAAGGCCCCGAGCACCTGGTGCCCGCGATCCGCGCGGCGGCGGCCGGGGACTCCTACGCCCCGCCGTCGCTGTCCGGCGCGCTGATGTCCGACGACGCCCCCGGCCGGCCGCGGCTGTCGCAACGCGAGGCCGAGGTGCTGCGCGCCTGGTTCGCCTCCGCGTCCAAGGAGCTGGTCGCCGCCAAGCTCAACATCACCGCCAAGACCGTCGACACCTACATCGCCCGCGTCCGGGTCAAGTACGCGAACGCCGGCCGGCCCGCCCGGACCAAGAGCGAGCTCGTCGGCCGGGCGCTCGACGACGGACTCATCACGCTCGCCGAGCTCAACCGGGACGCCACCTGAATGTCGGGTGTTCACCCGACAGTGCCCGCCCCCGCCCGCTTCTAGCGTCTTCGCTGTCCGCGACGCCGGCCCGGCCGGCCGCGGCCTCGTGCGATCTCGACTGAAGCCTGAGGGGGGCGGCCATGCCGTGGTCTCGTCGCGTCGCCGCCCACCCTGGGGCTCGACGCCGTGCTGACCTTCCAGGCCACGGTGCTCGGCCCGGCGTTCATCGTGCTCGGCGTCGTCATCCTCGTGGCCGGGCTGAACGCGTGGTGACGCCGGCGGGTCGGCGGGGGAGGGGTGTGCGATGGACCTGGTGAAGTCCTGGCTCGCGGCCATCGTGGTGATGGTGGTGGCCGCCGTCGGCACGTCGTTCGCCGCCATCCTGACGTTCAGCCCCGACTGGCTGAACACGGCCCTCGGCGGGGCGGTCTGGGCGGGGAGCGCCGCGTTCGTCACGTACGCGCGTACCGCTACTGAGCCGGCCTCGGCCCCGGAGACAAGGCGACGGCCCGTCCGCCCTGCGCCAGCCACGGAACGCAGGGAGGACGGGCCGTCCTCGGGGAAGGTCTCAGCGGTCGCGGTCAGTGCGCCTCGGCGAACTGCTCCTCCTCCGTCGACCCGGTCAGGGCCGTGGTGGAGGAGTCCGGGGTGATCGCGGTGCTGACCAGGTCGAAGTAGCCGGTGCCGACCTCACGCTGGTGCCGCGTGGCGGTGTAGCCGGCGGCCTCGGAGGCGAACTCGGCCTCCTGCAGCTTCACGTAGGCGGTCATGCCGCTCTCCGCGTAGCCCTTGGCCAGGTCGTACATCGAGTGGTTCAGCGAGTGGAAGCCCGCCAGCGTGATGAACTGGAACCGGTACCCCATGTGCGCGAGCTCCCGCTGGAACTTCGCGATCGTGGAGTCGTCCAGGTGGGCCTTCCAGTTGAACGACGGCGAGCAGTTGTAGGCCAGCATCTGGTCCGGGTACTCTGCCTTGATCGCCTCGGCGAACTGCCGCGCCACCTCCAGGTCCGGCGTGGACGTCTCCATCCACAGCAGGTCGGAGTGGGGCGCGTAGGCGAGGCCGCGCGCCACGCAGGCCTCCAGCCCGTTGCGGACCCGGTAGAAGCCCTCGGCCGTACGGTCCCCGGTGGTGAACCGCTGGTCGCGCTCGTCCACGTCGCTGGTCAGCAGCGTGGCGGACTGCGCGTCGGTGCGCGCGATGACGAGGCTGGGCACCCCGCAGACGTCCGCGGCGAGCCGGGCCGCGTTCAGCGTCTTGATGTGCTGCCCGGTCGGGATCAGAACCTTCCCGCCGAGGTGGCCGCACTTCTTCTCCGACGCCAGCTGGTCCTCCCAGTGCACGCCCGCGGCGCCGGCAGCGATCATGCCCTTCATCAGCTCGAACGCGTTGAGCACGCCGCCGAAGCCGGCCTCCGCGTCGGCCACGATCGGGGCCAGCCAGTTGATTGGAGACTCAGTGCCTCGACCTTCGAAGCTTTCCGACCAGGTGATCTGGTCGGCGCGCAGCAGCGCGTTGTTGATCCGGCGCACCACCTGCGGCACCGAGTTGGCCGGGTACAGGCTCTGGTCCGGGTACGTCTGCGCCGCCAGGTTGGCGTCCGCCGCGACCTGCCAGCCGGACATGTAGATGGCCTTCAGCCCGGCGCGGACCTGCTGGACCGCCTGGTTGCCGGTGAGCGCGCCGAGCGTGTGCACGTACTCCTCGGTCTGCAGCAGTTTCCACAGCCGCTCGGCGCCGAGCCGGGCCAGCGTGTTCTCCTCCTGGACCGAGCCGCGCAGCCGGATCACGTCCTCGGCGCTGTACGTCCGCTCGATGCCGGCCCAGCGCGGATTGGTCTCCCACTCCTCACGTAGCAGGCGGGCCTGCTCGTTAATGAGTGCCGAATTTCCGTTGGTGCGCGCGTTCTCCGCCATGACGCCCTGCCTTCCGTCGCGCCCTTGCCTGGTATGTCCGAGTCTTGGCCGCACTGCAACCGGTTTGTAAGGGAGATTCGCGTGAAGAAGGTCGAAACTTTCGCTAGAGTGAACGCATGGCCTACTTCGAGACCGAAGAACCCCTGGCTTTGACGAACGACCTGGATCTCGTCACTTTCGGCCAGCGGTTGCGTCATCTGCGCCGTACGCGCGGCCTCACCCTGGCCGAGCTCGGCGAGAAGGTCGGACGTGCCCCCTCCCAGCTCTCGCTGCTGGAGAACGGCCGCCGCGAGCCCAAGCTGTCGCTGCTCAAGTCGCTCGCCCTGGCGCTCGGCGTGGGCGTGGAGGAGCTGCTGTCCCGGCAGGCGCCGAGCCGCCGCGCGCAGCTCGAGATCGCCCTGGAGGAGGCGCAGCGCGACCCGCTGTACACCTCGCTGGGCCTGCCGCACCTCAAGGTCGGCAAGCGGGTCCCCAACGACGTGCTGGAGCACCTGCTCGGTCTCTACACCGAGCTGAAGCGGCGCCAGCTCAAGCCCACCGCCACGCCCGAGGAGGCGCGCCGGGCCAACGCCGAGCTGCGCCGGCGCATGCGGGAAAGAGGCAACTATTTCGCTTCCATCGAAAAGGCGGCCGCGGAGACCCTGGAGACGGTGGGCTACCAGGCCGGCGCGCTGTCCCAGGGGCTGATCCTGTCGATCGTCACGCACTGCGGCTTCACGCTGCGGTACGTACCGGACCTGCCGCGCTCGGTGCGCTCGGTCACCGACATGCGGAACCGGCGGATCTACCTCAAGCGCGAGTCGCTCGGCATGCACACACCGCGCACGATCCTGCTGCAGACGCTGGGCCACTTCGTGCTCGGGCACAGCCAGCCGCGCGACTTCGCGGACTTCCTGCGCCAGCGGGTGGAGGCCAACTACTTCGCTGCCGCGGTGCTGGTGCCGGAGAAGACCGCGGCGCCGTACCTGCAGAAGGCCAAGGCCGACCGGGACCTGTCGGTGGAGGACCTGCGCGACGTGTACTCGGTGTCGTACGAGATGGCCGCGCACCGCTTCACGAACCTGGCCACCCGCTACCTCGATCTCGTCAACCACTTCGTCCGCAACGACGAGACAGGGATCATCTACAAGGCGTACGAGAACGACGGGCTGATCTTCCCCGCGGACGGCACCGGCGCCATCGAGGGCCAGCGGATGTGCCGGTACTGGGCGGGGCGGCAGGTGTTCTCCTCACCGGACCGGTACTCGCTGTACTACCAGTACACCGACAAGCCGAACGGGACGCACTTCTGCGTCGCGCACGTCGACCCGAGCCGGGAGCGCAACTTCGCGATCACGCTCGGGGTGCCGTACGCGGAGTCCCGCTGGTTCCGCGGCCGCGAGACCACCATGCGGGCCAGCTCGCAGTGCCCGACGGGGGAGTGCTGCGTGCGTCCGCCGGCGGACCTGGCGGCCCGCTGGGAGGGCATGGCCTGGCCGTCCGCGCGCGCCCATTCGCACGTCCTCGCCGCACTGCCTCCCGGCACGTTCCCCGGCGTCGACGAGACCGACGTCTACGCCTTCCTGGAGGCCCACTCCACCGAGGCCTGACCCAAGATCAACTCAGCCGGTCGGTTGCATGAGGCCGTTGAGGCCGGGCTGGTTGGCCGAGGTGTTGTCGTCGGAGCCGCCGAAGCTGGCGCCCTCGCGCACCGGGGCGTTGCGGGCCGTCACGTTGCCGACCGGGCCGTACGCGTCCGGCGGCGGCGGGACCACGTCGAAGCGGGTCGTGGCCTCCGTGAGGAACGACAGGTCGAACGTGGTCAGCTTGGACAGCGGCGCGCCGAGCGCGTTCAGCGGGCCGAGCAGCTTCTCGCACTGCGAGGGCGGCGCGCCGAGCGAGTGCACCAGCGAGCAGACCCACATCGCGAGGTTGTCGGTCTGCGCGATGTTCACCCGGGAGTAGAGCGTGCCGGTGCCCGCGTCGTACGCCAGCGCCGCGTTGGACAGGCCGGTCGGCGCCACGTCGAGGAACTCCTCGACGGTCTTCTTCTGCTTGACCAGCACCGCGGTGACCTTGGCCAGGCCCTCGACGTTGCGCTGCAGGTCGTCCTTGTTGTCGCGGATGAACTGGACGACCCGCTTGAGCGCCACGTTGAGGTTGATGAGCGCGGCGGACAGCTCCTCCTTCTCCGCCTTGAGCTGGGCGGAGACGCCGGTGAGGTCCTTGCTGAACTGACGGTACCGCGCGTCGTTCTCCTTGAGCGCGGTGATCAGCCGGTCCAGGTTCCGTACGGTCTGCTGCAGGTCGGTGCCGTTGCCGCGGAGCGCGCCGGCCGCGGAGCCGAGCCCCTTCAGGGTGGCCTTGACGTCGTCGCCCTGGCCCTTGAGGTTGTCGGCGCCGACCTCGAGCAGCCGGGAGAGCGCGCCGTTGGAGTTGGCGCCCTTCGGGCCGAGCGCCTCGGTGAGCTCGTTCAGCGTGCCGAAGGCGTCGTCCAGCTCCACCGGCGTGGCGGTGCGCTCGACCGGGATGAACGCGCCGTCCCTCATGGTCTCGCCGCCCCGGTAGACGGGGGCGAGCTGCACGTACCGGTCGGCGACCACGGAGGCGGCGACGAGGACGGCGTTGGCCTTGGCGGGGATCTTGTACTTCGACTCCACCCAGAAGTCGACCTGCACCTTGGTGCCCACCGGCACGACCTGCTCCACCTGGCCGACCTTGACGCCGAGGATGCGCACCTCGGAGCCCTTGTAGAGGCCGACGGCCCGGCTGAAGTGGGCGGTCACATGGGTCTTTCCGGCCTGCGGCCACAGCACGGCCACCGCGCCCGCCGCCGCCACGAGGGCGACCACCACGACCCCGGCGATCAGCATCGCCGTGGGAGAGGCTCCCCGCCGCAGGATCCCAAGCTGTCGCACCCGTACCTCGCCTTCCGACATCCGTGCCCCCACCATGGGGCCGAACTCGCCTTGGTTAACGAGAGTTCGATGATCACGTGACGCGTCCGACGACGGAAACTCGCCGCCCGGGGTTGCGGTTCGGACACCCCACCAGCGATGCTACCGTCGGTAACAAGCGATCGAGGAGTGGCAAGTGACTGATCCGCAGGGGATGTTCTCCCTCGAGCTCTCCGACGACCTGCGCGAGATGCGGCAATGGGTCCACCAGTTCGCCAAGGACGTCATCCGCCCGGCCGCGGCCGAGTGGGACGAACGCGAAGAGACCCCGTGGCCGATCATCGACGAGGCGGCCAAGATCGGTCTGTACTCGCTCGACTTCTTCGCCGAGCAGTGGTTCGAGCCGGCCGGGCTGGGCATCCCGATCGCCTTCGAGGAACTGTTCTGGGGCGACGCCGGCATCGGCCTCTCGCTCGTCGGCACCGGCCTCGCGGCCGTCTCGATCAGCGCGAACGGCACCCCCGACCAGATCGGCGAGTGGGTGCCGCAGATGTTCGGCGAGCCGGGGGACGTCAAGCTCGGGGCGTTCTGCGCGTCCGAGCCCGGCGCCGGCTCCGACGTCGGCGCGATCCGTACGCGGGCCGCGTACGACGAGGCCGCCGACGAGTGGGTGATCAACGGCACCAAGACCTGGGCCACCAACGGCGGCATCGCCAACGTGCACGTCGTGGTGGCCTCCGTCGACCCGGAGCTGGGCACCCGCGGCCAGGCCAGCTTCATCGTGCCGCCCGGCACGCCGGGGCTGTCGCAGGGCCAGAAGTTCAAGAAGCACGGCATCCGCGCGTCGCACACGGCGGAGGTCGTGCTGGACGGCGTACGGGTTCCCGGGCGCTGCCTCGTCGGCGGCAAGGAGAAGCTCGACGCCCGCCTCGCCCGGGCCCGCGAGGGCCGGCGCAGCCAGGGCCAGGCCGCGATGCGGACGTTCGAGGCATCCCGGCCCTCGGTCGGCGCCATGGCGGTCGGCATCGCCCGCGCCGCCCTGGAGTACGCGCGGGACTACGCCCGCGAACGGGAGCAGTTCGGCAAGCCGATCGGCGCGAACCAGGCCATCGCGTACAAGCTCGCGGACATGCAGACCCAGGTCGACGCCGCCCGGCTGCTGGTCTGGCGGGCCGCCTGGATGGCGCGCCAGGGCAAGACGTTCGAGCACGCCGAGGGCTCCATGAGCAAGCTCGTCGCGGGCGAGACCGCGGTCCGCGTCACCGAGGACGCCATCCAGATCCTCGGCGGCAACGGCTACACCCGCGAGTACCCCGTCGAACGCATGCACCGCGACTCTAAGATCTTCACCATCTTCGAAGGCACCTCGGAGATCCAACGCCTGATCATCGGCCGTGCGGTTACCGGCCTGGACGTCAGGTAGCGTTCCCGCGGGTCACAGCCCGCCGCGGCGC
>WHSL01000257.1 GCA_009380095.1 Streptosporangiales bacterium
GCACGCCGGCACCCGGCACGCCGGCACCCGGCACGCCGCAACACCCCCCACCACACCCGATGGCCTCGCCGCGGACGCGATCCTGCAGGCCCCGGTGAGCATCCTCGTCACCGTCGACCCCACCCGCGGCATGCCCGGCACGCTCGGCAGACATGGCAGATCCGGAGGCGCGTCCGCACACGCCGCCTCCCGCGCCGTGGCGAACCTGTGGCTCGCCGCCCGCGCCGAGGGCCTCGGCGTCGGCTGGGTCACCTTCTACGACGACCGCGAGCTCGTCGACGAGCTCGCGGTGCCCGCGCATCAGGACCTGGTGGCGTACCTCTGCCTGGGCCACGTGCCGGAGCCGGCGGCCCGTACGGAGCAGGTCACCACGGGTTGGGGGGAGCGTCGCCCACTGTCCTGGGCGGTGCACAACGAAAGGTACGGCAGGCGGGGGCTGCCCGGGGAAGAGCCCATGAGCCTGCTGAGCGAGACCGTCGCCGCGATCGCCCCGCCCCGGACGGAGGCCCGGGACGAGGCGCGACGCCACCACGACAGGCTGACCAAGCCCAAGGGCGCGCTCGGTGTGCTGGAGGAGGTCGCCGCCAAGCTGGCCGGCCTGGCGGGCACCGTCCCGCCGCCGATGCCCGACCCCGCCTCGGTCGCGATCTTCGCGGCGGACCACGGCGTGCACGCGCAGCGGGTCACCGCGTGGCCGCAGGAGGTGACGGCCCAGATGGTGGCCAACTTCCTGACCGGAGGCGCGGTCGTCAACTCCTTCGCGGCGCAGGTCGGAGCGGACGTGGCGGTGGTCGACGTGGGCGTCGCCGCCGACCTCGCCCCCGCCCCCGGCCTGCTGCCGCGCAAGGTGGCCCACGGCACCGCGGACATGACGGTCGGCCCGGCGATGACCCGCGAACAGGCCGTACGCGCCATGGAGGTCGGCATCGAGACCGCCCGCGACCTCGTCGCCGCGGGCACCCGCTGCCTGATCACCGGCGACATGGGCATCGCCAACACGACCGCCTCGGCGGCGCTGATCTCCTGCTTCACCGGCCGCGACCCGGGCGCCACGACGGGCCGCGGCACGGGCGTGGACGACGCCATGCACCGCCGCAAGGTCGAGGTCGTACGCCGCGCGCTCGATGTCAACCGCCCCGACCCGGCGGACCCGATCGGCGTACTGGCCGCCGTCGGCGGGCTCGAGCACGCGGCCATCGCGGGCCTGCTGCTCGGCGCCGCGGCGCTCCGTACGCCGGTGCTGCTGGACGGCGTGGTGTCCGGCGCGGCCGCACTCGTCGCCGCCGGGATCTCTCCGGACGTGCCGGCCGCCTGCGTCGCGGGCCACCGGTCCAGCGAGCCGGGGCACGCCGCCGCACTGGAACGGCTGGGGCTGCGCCCGATGATCGACCTCGAGCTGCGCCTCGGCGAGGGTACGGGTGCCCTGCTCGCCCTGCCCCTCGTCCAGGGCGCGGTGCGCGTGCTGCACGAGGTCGCGACGTTCGATACGGCCGGGGTCAGCACGCTTCCCACCGATGAGGGAAGGCGCCGGTAGGGGCGCGTACGCCGGTGGTCCGGGCCCGCGAGGGCCTGGGCACAGGGGCACGAGCCCACACCATCCTTTCCGTGCGGGCGTCGCGAAGGCCGTACAGGCTCTAGTCTGGGAGGGCCGTCGTCCCTGGCCCGTCACGGTGCTGAACTCCTGTTGCGACCAGGGGCGTCCGGCTGAGGGCATTGTCCGTTAACAGGTAGTTTTGTCCCCACCACAGACTTGCCGCACGAGTTACGTAGGGGAGAGCAGCACGGTGTCGGCGTACCTCCTGGGACTACGCCTCGCCGGTCGGCGCGTGGTCGTCATCGGTGGAGGCCGGGTCGCCCAGCGCCGTGTGCCCGTGCTGCTGCACGCCGGAGCCGACGTGCTGCTCATCTCCCCCTCGGCCACCCCCTCCCTGGAGGAGGAGGCCGCGGCCGGCCGGTTGCACTGGGAACGCCGGCGATACCGGGCGGGCGACTGCGCCGACGCCTGGCTGGTGCACGCCGCCACCAGCGACACCGAGGTCAACGCGGCCATCGCGGCCGAGGCCGAGGCCGCGCACACCTGGTGCGTCCGCGCCGACGACCGCACGGAGTCCGCCGCCTGGACGCCGGCCAGCGGCCGCGCCGGGGAAATCACGGTGGGCGTGCTGGCCGGCGGCGATCCGCGGCGCGCGGCCGGGCTCCGCGACGCCATCGTGGAGAGCCTGCACGACGGCGGGCTGGACGCTCGGCGCGGGCGCCGGCCGTTGCGCGGCGTCGCGATCGTGGGCGGCGGCCCGGGCGATCCGGGCCTGATCACGGTGCGCGGCAGACAGCTGCTGGCCCAGGCCGACGTGGTGCTGAACGACCGCCTCGCCCCCCGGGGCCTGCTGGACGAGCTGCCCGCCGACGTCGAGGTGATCGACGCGGCGAAGATCCCGTACGGCCGCGCGATGCCCCAGGAGGAGATCAACGCCACGCTGATCGAGCACGCGCGCGCGGGCCGGTTCGTGGTGCGGCTCAAGGGCGGCGACCCGTTCGTGTTCGGCCGCGGCGCGGAGGAGGCCCTCGCCTGCGCCCGCGCCGGCGTGCCGGTGACTGTGGTGCCGGGCATCACCAGCGCGGTGGCCGCGCCCGCCGCCGTGGGCATCCCGGTGACGCACCGCGGCGTCACCCAGGAGTTCCATGTGGTGTCGGCGCACGTCGAGCCCGGCGACCCGCGCTCCACCGCGGACTGGGCGGCCCTCGCCCGGTCCACCGGGACTCTCGTCATCTTGATGGGAGTGGAACGGATCGGGGCGATCGCCGACACGCTGATGCGGTACGGTCGGGCGCCCGGCACCCCCGTCGCGGTCGTCCAGGACGGCACGCTGCCGACCCAGCGCGCGCTGACGACGACGCTCGAGTCGGCCGCCGCGGAGGTGTCCGCTCAACGGGTCCGCCCGCCCGCGATCGTCGTAGTCGGGGACGTTGTGAACGTTGCACAGGAGATCGAGATGCTGCGTGGGCAGATCCGGGCCGGTTCGGAGTCGGCGCGGTGACCGCGGCGTCGGCCCAGGAGAAGGGTGGCCTGATGCCCGCGGCCGACGCCGCGCGTCTGGAGAGCGCGCTGATGGCGCTGCGCCGGCAGATCCATGCCCTCGGCTTCGCCGAGGAGCTGCCCCGCGCCGAAGAGGCGGTGACCGCCCGCCAGGAGCTCCTCGACACGCTGGACGACTACGTCCTGCCACGCGTGCGCCGCGGCAACGCACCACTGCTCATCGCGGTGGCGGGCTCCACCGGCGCGGGCAAGTCCACCATGGTCAACACGCTCGTCGGAGCCCAGGTCACCACCACCGGCGTGCGGCGCCCGACCACCAACAGCCCGGTGCTGGCCTGCCACCCCGGCGACATCGACTGGTTCGCCGAGGACAAGTTCCTGCCCTCGCTGCCCCGGGTGCGCCAGCAGGGGCTCGCCATGCCGGGTAAGGACGGCCTGCTCGTGCTCGCGGCGGACGAGCGCATCCCGCAGGGCGTGGCCCTGCTGGACACCCCCGACATCGACTCCGTGGTGGAGTCGCACCACGAGTTCGCCTGCAAATTCCTGGACGCCGCAGACCTGTGGCTGTTCGTGACCACCGCCTCGCGGTACGCGGACGCGCGCGTCTGGGAGTTCCTGCAGCTCGCCCGGGAGCGCGACACGGCCATGGCGGTGGTGCTGTCCCGCGTCCGGGAGGAGGGCCGGGAGGAGCTCGTCGAGCACTTCGGCACCATGCTCGACGCCAACGGCCTGGAGGAGGCCGAGCGCTTCGTCATCCTGGAGACCGACAAGATCGAGTCCGGCCGGTTCGCGCACGAGATCGTCGCGGACATCGCCGGCTACGTGGAGCGACTGGGCGAGGACGATGAGCTGCGCGGCGAGGCCGTACGGCGTACCTTTGTCGGCGTGCTCGACAGCTTCCGGATCCGCCTCCCCGAGCTCGCCAAGCACGTGGAGGAGCAGGTCGCGACGCGTGGCGACCTGGCCGACCAGGTGACCGCGGCGTACGATGCCGCGCTCGCCGAGATCGACGAGTCCACCCGCAACGGCTCGCTGCTCCGCGGCGAGGTGCTGGCGCGCTGGCAGGACCTCGCGGGCAGCGGCGAGCTGATGCGCGCGCTCCCGGCCACCCGCAAGCGCGGCCTGCGCCGGATGGCCGGCGACCCGCGCACGCCCGCCAAGCTCAAGGCGCTCGAGGCGGCCATGCGCGACAGCCTGGAGAAGCTCGTGATCGCCGCCGCCGACCGCGCCGCGGAGGACGTGCTGGCCCGCTGGCGCGACCGCGTCGGCGACGGGCTGCGGGTCGAGGACCCCGGCCTCGCGAGCGCCACCCCCGAGCTGGGGCGGCACGCCGGGCGGTCCATCAGCGCCTGGCAGGACCACGTGGTCGAGCTTGTTGCCTCCGAGGGGGTGACCAAGCGGTCGGTGGCGCGGCTCGTCTCCTTCGACGAGGAGTCCCTGGCGCTGGTGTTCGTGGTCGGCCTGCTCGGCTTCGGCGCCGGCGACGTGGATGTGGCAAGCGGCAACAGCGCGGTGCCGCAACGGCTGCTCAAGGCCCTGTTCGGCGCCGAGTCGCTGCGGCACGTGGGCGCGAAGGCCCGCGCGGACCTGCGCGGCCGCATCGCCGCGCTGTTCGACGAGGAGGCGGCGCGGTTCACCCAGGTGCTGGACGCCGCGGGCATGCCCGACGAGGACGCGCCGGTCCACCTCTACCAGGCCACCTACAGCCTGGAGGTGGCCCGGTGACGCGCCGGCGGTCCTCGGTGCGGAGCGGGCCCGAGGCCGTACGGTCCAAGGCCAAGGCCCGCAAGGGCGCCGCCCGCGCGGCCGAGCCGGACGGCGAGTCGACCGAGTCGACCGAGTCGTTCGAGGCCGTACGGGAGGGCGACGAACCGGCCGCCACCGGCGACGACGGCGCGTTCTCCGGCGACCTGCTCGCCGGGCCCGCCGCGCCGAACGGCGTCTCGTACGACGGCACGGACCACGCCATCGCCGACGACGCCGCAACGGAGGCCGAGACTGCCTACGAGCCCGGGAACGGGGTCGAGGCGGACGGCCTGGAGGCGGCGGACCTGACGGAGACGTCGTTCGCCGATCCGGACGACGACTACGACCCGTTCCCGATCACCCGCTGGCCCCGGCACGCCCAGCGGATGGACCGGCAGGAGCTCACCCGGCGGGTCTCCGCGCTGGCCGAGCTCGTGGACATCGGCGACGGCGACTTCGACGCGGACGTCGTGGGCAGCGCCCGGCACGTGCTGAACCGCGCGGACGCCCGGCTGCGGCTGTCCGGCGAGTACACCGTGGTCGCGCTGGCCGGCGGCACCGGCAGCGGCAAGTCCTCGCTGTTCAACGCGGTGTGCGGGCTCGACTTCTCCGCGGTCGGGGTGACCCGCCCGACGACCTCGGTGACGCACGCCTGCGTCTGGGGCGAGGCGGAAGCCTCCGAGCTGCTCAGCTGGTTCGGCGTGCCCCGGCGCTTCCAGCACGCCCGGGCGAGCGCCCTCGACGAGGGCGACGCCAGGCTGAACGGCCTGATCCTGCTCGACCTGCCGGACCACGACTCGGTGCGGATCGAGCACGCGCTGGAGTCCGACCGGTTCATCGGCGCGGTCGACCTGCTCATCTGGGTGCTCGACCCGCAGAAGTACGCCGACGCCGTCGTCCACCACAGGTACCTGAGCGAGATGGCGGGGCACGGCGCCGTCACCGTGATCGTGCTCAACCAGGTCGACCGGCTGGAGTCGCAGGAGATCGAGGAGTGCCTCAACGACCTGCGGCGGCTGCTCGACTCGGACGAGCTGGTGCAGCCGCACATGATGACCACCTCCGCCGCCACCGGGCAGGGTGTCGATGAGCTGAAGGACCTGCTCGTCGAGGTCGTGACGGATCGTCGTGCGATGGCGGAGCGGCTCGCCGCCGACGTCGGCCGGATCGCCCGCGGCTTCGAGCGGTACGTCGTCCCCGAGGCCGACGTGGAGCGGGTGCCTGAGGAGCAGGTCGACGCGCTCGCCGCGGCGTTCACCGAGGCCGCCGGCACCTCGGCCATCGGCGACTCCTTCGAGGAGGCGTACGCACAGCGCGCCACGCGCTCGGTCGGCTGGCCCTTCGCCAGGTTCGCGTCCCGGCTGCGGCACGACCCGCTGCGCCGGCTGCGCCTCCCACAGGTGCGCGAGGCGCTGGACGCCGCCTTCGGGGGCCCGGTGGGGGCACAGCAGTCCGATGTCGACGCGGCGCTGCAGCGCGCCGCCGACGTGGTCTCCGAGGGCCTGCCCGCGCCGTGGCCGGCGCGGATGCGGGAGCGGGTGCGCGACGGCTCGGACGCGCTGCCGAAGCTCATCGGCGACGCGGTGGAGGCGGCAGTACCGGAGCACGAGAAGGCCCCGGTGTGGTGGCGGCTCGTCCGGCTCTGGCAGTACGTGCTGGTCGCCGCGGTGGCGGCCGGGGTCACCTGGACGGCGGCTCTCGCGATCTTCGGCCTCGGCGGTCTGGAGGGCGCGCCGAGCCGGGTGTTCGACGACCCGAGCCTGCTGCCGTACGCGGTGGGGCTCACCGCCGGCGTGCTGTTGCTGGGCTGGCTGACCGCGAGAGGCTGCCACGACCTCGTGCTCGCCGCGGCCGCGCGGGAGCGGGACGAGCTCGATGAGCAGGTCGCGTCCCGGATCGCGGAGATCGCCAGAGAGCATGTGGTGACCCGGCTGGAGCAGGAGCTCGCCGACTACCACCGCTGCGAGCGCGCGCTGCGCGTCTGCACCGCGGACTGACCCTTGCCTGTGGACGGCCGGCGGCCTGTCCACAGAAGCCGATTCGGGGCCGCGTGCCGTCCCCGGTTCCCGCCATGGTCGATCTGAGACCGGTCATCGGGCCGGTCCGGGATCGCCGGAGGGGAACATGTACGAGCCGCACGTGACGCTGCTCGCGACGGTGGTGGCGCCGCCACGGCACATCGTCACCGAGTCGGGGGTGCCGTTGCTCACCATGCGTCTCGCGTCGACGCCGCGCTGGTACGACAGGTCCCAGGGGCAGTGGCGGGACGGGGAGACGCTGGTCCTGAACGTGACCTGCTGGCGGACGCTCGCCGACAACGTGGCCGCCTCGATCAGGACCGGGATGCCGGTCGTGGTGAGCGGCCGGTTACGGATGCGCGCCTGGGCCGATCAGTCAGGGGCGCGCAGGTCCGCCCTCGAGGTGGAGGCCTTCAGCGTCGGTCCCGACCTGAGCCGCGGCGTGGCGACCTTCCA